>CAZJGS010000058.1:0-15821 GCA_964545735.1 uncultured Spirochaetaceae bacterium | reverse complement strand
AAGATAATGACAATCCAGATTTTGATGAATTTGCGATATGGCAAAAATATGTTAGAATGGATGGCTATGTAATAGGGCTCTCCATTGATCCTTCCCCTTGGTTAAGACTCTACGGTGAATTAAGTTATCCTCCCAAAAATATTAAAAGTGTAAGGCCTGATATGTTTGCACCTAATTGGTTGTTGAGAAATGATGACTTTCTTATAAATCCAGAGTATCCAGATTGGTATAATGCTAGAATTGTTAATATTGGAATAGAAATCAATTACCCTATATTTAAATTTTTAGGTAATACTACCATTGGTTATGACTTGCGTATGTATGAAGAAGGAAAAGTTATTTACGACCATGTTGATGGCGGAGCAATATATTTTGATGAAGATGCCCCTTGGGAATTAGAGCATACTGTGAAAATAGCTCAAGAACTTGATACAGCAATTACTCTGGAAGTTTCTTATCATAATGGTAGATCTCCCTTTAATAATTTCTACTTTCAGCACACATCAATACTTAGTGTAGGACTAAGATTTAATCCAGATTATACAGTTACTATGCTTGATACCAATAAAAATTAGTTATAATTATAGTCGTCTCTAAAATAGTTAACGACTAGATTTAATATTATAAATAAAAAAGTTTATATAAAATTTGCTTGATAAAACTCTAATCCAAAGATACCGGATTAGAGTTTTTACTATCTTACTTATTTAAGAATTTATATATACAAGTTAAAACACCGCCTGCAATGTTTCTTCCCTTGTCTGATACACTTAAGTGATCAGCTTCTTCTCCTCTAGGATCAATATCTGCAACTTTAAAGCCTTTAGGAACTTTTAATCCATTTGTTAATAAACCACGAATTTTTCCATCAATAGTAGCTTCAATAAGTAATTCATCTACTTTAGCAATAATATCACCTTGTTTTACAATATCTCCAATTTCTTTTAGGGCTACCCAAGTACCTTTTTCAGGACTGTGAATAACTCTTTCTCTCCCGTATCCCCCAATAATTCCAGGAATACCAGAGTTTGCAATAGCTTTTCCACTCTCTATTACATTACCAACATAATGTCCTCTTTTGGTTTCTACAATACAGTGGCAATCTATGCCAACTTCAAAACCTGGACCTAAGGCTATAACAAGAGGAGCATCAGTAATTTTAGTACCAAGATTCTTTTTAGCTAAAATAGCATCAATAACAATTAATGGTTTTACTTTTTTAATAAGAGAGGCTTCTCTATCACCAACAATTGCAATATTCCCATTTTCTAAAACAGTTAAAATTGAATCAAAATCCGATTTTTCACATTTTACAGCTAAAGATCCTTCCACCTCATATACTCCATCATACATAGCTTGTGCAAAAGAAATTGTACGCCTTATAACAGTTGGTTGATCTGTTTCTAAAGCAATAACTCTAAAGCCTAATCTATGAAGTTTTAAAATAGTTGCAGTAGCTAAGTCCCCTGCGCCTCTAACTATAATAGGTCTAAACATATTGTTTCTTTTTACAGGAGCTCTATTATTTTGCTTGCTCATAATTTCACTTACAATACTAAGTCCAACTTGATAAGGAGTTTGTCCTCCAGTATTTAAGCCAATAGGGCAGTGTAGTTTTAAATTTTGTTTAATATTTAAATTTAAATTACCTATTAAATTATACATATGCTTGTGGCTAGTCATAATACCAACATACCAAGCATCAGTATTAAGGGCATAAGAGTAATCCTTTTCTTCCATCAAAGAATGGTTTAAAATTAAAATTGCACTATTTTGTGTATTTATACTATTTAAAGTTGAGCTAATATCATCACTTATAACAATTGTGCTAGCCATAGTGAAATCTTCTTCATTAACTATATCTTTTCTCTTTTCAATTAATTGGATTTCATAGCCAGCGTGAGATGCAATTTGTGCTACTTCTCTTCCTACATGACCGCCACCAATAATTATAATCTTTGAAGAATTCTCTCCCACATCAATAGAAACTTTAATATGAGCGTCTTTTTCATTATCATCACGGTAGATGGTAAAAAGGCCACCTTTTCGATTTATTAAAGCATTTTTTGCTTTATCGATAGCTTTGAATTCTAGAAGCCCACCACCGATAGTGCCGAAGCTTTTTCCATCAAGTTTAACTAGCATTCTTCCACTAGTTCTCGTAACTACTCCGCTATAATCACAGAGACTTACCCAGGCAAAGGGGATGTTTTTGCTCTCTAACATAGCTGCTATTTTGTAAGGTGAATCATTATTGTTTTTCATATCTACCATTATATCATAGAAAACATAATCATGTTAGATGAAAAATAAAAAACCTCTATCAAATTTGATAGAGGATATGTAAATTATGTGAAAATGGTTATTTTGCATTAGGAGCTTTTACTAAAATAGTTTTTAGGAAAGGCTTCTTTTGTATATTTTTAACAAGGGCTCTAGCTCTTGCTTTGTTTACATAATTTGGATCTTCAAAAGAGTAGGTAAATTTAGTATGGATATCGTAAGTATCATCCATAAGAGCATGAGCATCTTCAGTCATTACTAATTCTTCATCAGTTGGAATAATATAGATTCTAGAAGGGGAGGAATCTTTACTAACATCGAATTCACCATTTCTACATCTGCATTTATTGTTTTTTTCAGCATCAACATCAATTCCTAAGCTCTTTAAACCTTCAAGAGATTGAAGTCTAATATGTTCACCCATTTCGCCAACACCTGCTGTAAATACAATAGCATCAACTCTACCTAATAGGGCCGTATAAGAGCCAATATATTTTTTAATTCTATGTGTTTCCATTTTGATAGCTAATTGAGCTTTTTTGTTGCCATCTCCAGCTTGATCATGAACATCTCTTCTATCTGTTAAACCACAGATACCTAATAGTCCACTTTTTTTATTTAAAGTTGCATCCATTTCAGTTGCACTCATATTGGTTTTATTCATCATGAAGGTAACAATAGCTGGATCAATATCACCACATCTTGTACCCATGATTAAACCTTCTAAAGGAGTTAGTCCCATTGAAGTATCAATACAAACACCATTTTTAACAGCACAAATTGAAGCACCGTTGCCAATGTGACAAATAATTACATTTGTATCTTTGTTTTCTTTACCTAAAAGAACAGCTGCTCTTTTAGCGCAATACAAATGAGATGTTCCGTGAAAGCCATATCTTCTGATATTGAAGTCAGTATACCAGCTATAAGGGATAGCATACATAAAAGCTTCTTCACCCATAGTTTGGTGCCAAGCTGTATCCATTACTATAGCATGTGGAACATTAGGCATTACTTTTCTAGCAGCTTCTATACCCATGATATTTGCAGGCATATGTAAAGGACCTAAATCAACAAGTTCTTTTAATTCCTTTATAACATCATCATCTACCAAAGCAGATTTTTTGAAAATCTCACCACCGTGAAGAACTCTATGTCCAACAGCACCGATTTGAGATAAATCACTGATAACTCCATATTCTTCATCAATAAGCATCTTGATTATTAATTCGATAGCTTCTTTGTGAGTAGGAGAAGAAAACTTTGCAGTATATTCCTCTTTATCCTTTGCATTGTGTTCAATAGTTGAATAGTTGAGGCCTATACGTTCGACAGCACCTACAGCTAATACGTCTTTTTTTGTCCAATCAAAAACTTGATATTTTGCGGATGAGCTTCCGCAATTCAGAGTTAGAATCACCATATTTTTTGGGCTCCTTAATTAAAAAATGTCTAATAATTATAATTTAAAATATGAAACAAATTATCACACAAAAAAAGACTATTTTCAACTAAGAAAAAGCAATATTGATAATATTTTTATATAGTAATATATGCATAAAAAATATTTGATTGCCCTCTTGTTACCTCTAATCTCTTTACATGTCTTGTTTTCAACAAATGTCAATATTAAAAGCTCAAATTGGAACAATTGTTTCGAGTTAAACATTTCTGACAAATGGAATAAAATAGGTGTAAAGTTTAAAAATAATGAATTTAAAGGTTTGAGTTTACTAAAAATAAAGCATGATAATATTACAGTTCAGAAATATAAATTATTTGATAATAGGTATTTAGTACTAAATGGAAAGAGCTTATATTGTATTAATTTTAAGTACCCAACTTTTGAAATATTTTCAACTATCAATACTCTTAATTCTGAAAATATTGATATCAAGTTAATAAAACTTATAAAGGATAAGTTAACACTAAATACAGCCTTTTATTTTTGTAAAAATGTTGAAAATAATAGTTTTTACTATGATTATTCAAATCTCTTATATACTAAAAATGGAATGCTAAACTATGTAAAATATAAATCTAAATTTGTTCAAGGTGAGGTGGAGTGGGCTTTTACTAAATATGGTATTTTTCATAGTTCAACTCTCTCTTTGCTTATTAATCGATTTGTCTTTTTTGTAAACTACAAAAATATAAATGAACTATATAATTTAGGATTTGAGTTTCATCATGACAATTGCAAAATAAAGGTAATTGATAAAATATCAGAGATTTCAGTATACGGGGGCCAGGGGAAAAAAAGAAATTTCAGCATAGATGGTAACTTAAAATTTGAATATGATGTTTTGTCTTACCGATCTATTTTATATTTTTACTCATTTCATGAAATAAATTATGATGAATTTTTAATTAAAAGTATAAAACTAAGATTAAGAGTTAGAAACAAGGCTATAATTGATAATATTACATATGAGATTTGTATTAATTATAATGATGGATATGGAGGATATTTAAAGATTAATAATCTAAAATTTAGTTACAATTATGATAAAATTGATTGTCTAATTGAATATAAAATTAAAAAAGACAATTCATCTTTTGATTTAAAGTTATCACTAACGGGAAAGCTAGAAATATCTTATGATTTCAATTTATGAAAAATCTCCAATCAATTGAATTTCATATTCCAATTCTATATTAAATTTTTTTAAAACTTCTTGACGACAAAGCTGACTCAATTTATAAATATCACTGCTAGTAGCTTTACCTTTATTCATAATG
Source organism: uncultured Spirochaetaceae bacterium (assembly GCA_964545735.1). Taxonomy (GTDB): domain Bacteria; phylum Spirochaetota; class Spirochaetia; order Sphaerochaetales; family Sphaerochaetaceae; genus Pleomorphochaeta. Next base: position 10,796 of record CAZJGS010000058.1, on the reverse strand, counting down.
TAATTGGCATGAGTTTCACATATAAATGCATCGTTTATACTTTTATTTTTTAAGCCACAATCTTCAATTAATTTACCTGCTATAAAATTTTCTGGGTTTTTAAATATACTTCCTGCACTAGGGTATGTTAATAAACCTTTAGTAACTCTATTTTTGGTATTTCTATCTCTAACTTGTTTTGCAAATGTACTATATTTATTTTTATCTAGCATAAAGCCAGCTTCAAATATTATAAAATTTTTCATAGATTTAAAGGGACTGCCCCTGTAAGTAAAATCTTCTCCATTTCTATCCATTCTGTGAGATTTACCATCAAATGTGATATAATCTATGTAAAGAAGTCTATCACTTATTGTATAACCATAAGCTCCAGCATTACCATAAATACCACCACCTATAGAGCCGGGGATTCCACCGAGACCTTCTAATCCTAGCATTCCATCATTTTGGGTTATACTGATAGCTTTATCTAAGGACATACCAGCTCTGCAAGAAAAGATGTTGCCTCTTATTGAATATCTGCAAAGTTTTGTAGTTCTAATTACTAAGCCCTCAATTGGTTTATCACTTATTAAGAGGTTTGAGCCAGCACCCATTATATAAATTTTTAAATCATTTAATCTTGCATACTCTAAAGCTCTCGCTAATTCTTCAAATCTACCTGGGGTGCAAAAGGTTTTTGCAATTCCACCAGTTTTTATTGTTGTATAATTTGCTAAGGAAACATCTTTTTGAATGATATTTTCAAACTTGATTTTTTCATCTTGATGACTTACATTGATATTCATATTTAGTATTTTAACAATGAATAGGTAATCTAGCAATAAAAATAAAGCAAATCAAAGATATTATTATATTATTTTTTAATTGTTTATAATTTTTATTATATTTGCTATAATTAAATATAACCTATTTAAAAGGAAATATTCATGGCAATTTATTTATACAATACTATGGGACGAAAAATTGAAGAATTTAAACCTATCAATGAAAATGAAGTTGGTTTATATACTTGTGGTCCTACTGTTTATAATTACGCTCATATCGGAAATTTAAGAACTTTTATTTTTGAAGATATATTAAAAAGAGCTTTAATTCATTCTAACTATAAAGTACGACATGTAATGAATATCACTGATGTGGGTCATTTAACAGATGATGGTGATTCTGGTGAAGATAAAATGAGTAAAAAGGCAAAAGAAGTTGGAAAAAGTGTATGGGAGATTGCCTCTTTCTACACTGAGGCTTTTATTAAAGATGCTAGTGATTTAAACTTGCTTGAAGCCGATGTTTTGTGTAAAGCTACAGATCATATCCAAGAAATGATTGATTTGATTTTAAGATTAGAGACGGGCGGACACACTTATGTTAGTGGTGGGAATGTTTACTTCTCAATTGATACCTTCCCAGAATATGGGAAACTTGCAAATCAAAATTTAGAAGATTTACAAACAGCTGTAAGAGATGATGTTAGTGTTGATATAAATAAAAAAAACAGTAAGGACTTTGTTTTATGGTTTACAAAGAGTAAATTTGGAGAGCAACAAATGATGTGGGACTCTCCTTGGGGAAGAGGATATCCTGGCTGGCATATTGAATGCTCTGCTATGAGTATGAAATACTTGGGTGAATCTTTTGATATTCATTGTGGTGGAATTGATGCAATTCCAGTTCACCACACAAATGAAATAGCTCAAAGTGAAGCTGCTACTAATCATAAATGGGTAAACTATTGGATTCATGGTGAATTTTTACTGGATGAAACTGGTAAAATGAGCAAATCTAAAGGAGGCTTTTTAACCTTAGCTCTTCTTCAGTCCAAAGGTTATGATTCCATGGATTATAGATTTTTTGTACTAGGGGGTCATTATAGATCTCAGCTTAAATTTAGTTTTTCCAATTTGGATACAGCTAGAAAGAATCGTTTGACTATAGTTTCTAAAATTCAAGAGTACTTAGCTAGTGATGCACAAAAAATTGAATTAATAACAAATGATGTTATTGCTCTAAGAGATGAATTTGATGAGTGTGTTAATAATAATTTAAATATGCCAAAAGCAATAGCTGTTTTATGGAAAACCATAAAAAGCAATTTAAGTGCGAGTGAAAAATATTCACTTATATTATATTTTGATACTGTCTTTGGTTTAAGGTTTGAAAAAATTGAGAAAGTAAAAAACGATATTCCAAATCAAGTACTAAATTTGTTAAATGAAAGAGTTGCTGCAAAGAAAGCAAAAGATTTTTCTAAATCGGATTTAATACGTGATGAAATTGATAAATTAGGTTATATTGTAAAAGATACTGCAAAAGGTCCAGTTTTATCAAAAAAACTGTAACCGATTAGTAACAGGATTGTTAATATTTATGAAGATACAAAGTAACGACGAACATGATTTTAGGCAAATATATGAAAAAACTTTCGCTATGTTGTTTAGAGTTTCTAATAATATTGTGAGAAATCCGGATAGGGCCGAAGAGTTAAGTCAAGAAGCTTTTACTAGATTTTTTGATCAAGGTAAAGTATTTCCAAGTGAGAATGACGCTAAGTATTGGTTAATTAGAGTGACTAAAAATCTATCAATTAACGTGATAAAGAGAAAAAGCAGAGAGCTTAAAATGATTGAAAAGGTTAAAAAAGAACCTACTCGACATGAGAAAACTGGTGAAGAAGTACTAGTTGAAGATGCTATTTGCAAGCAAGTGATGGATGCTATTGCACAGCTTCCTGAAAAACTTAGATTAGTAATCACTTTGAAAACTTATACTGATTTAGATTATAAAGGAATTGGAGAAACTCTCAATATCTCTGAGAGTAATGTTAAAGTTAGAGTTTTTAGAGCTAGGAAAATGCTTGAAAAAATTTTAAGTCAGGAGTAGATAATTATGTGTTTAGATGATGCATTGCTTAATTCATATATCGATGGAGAACTACAGGAGCCTTGGAAGACACAAGTAGAAGAGCACCTTTCATATTGTAGTGGATGTAAATTAAGATTTAATCAATTAAAAGCATTGGTTACTAATTTAGAAAAAGCCACAGTATCACAAGAAAAGGTCTCACTTAGTTCAGATCGTGTTATTAAATATTTTGAGCAAAATAGATTTGAGGAACCAGTTAAACAACGGTTTTTTAAAAAAAAGCTTCAAATTAGTTTAGTTCCAGCTTTATTAACTAGTGCTGCTGCAATTGTTGTAGTATTTATTGGTTCTTTTGTTTTATTTGGATCAAATAATAAGCAAACCAGTGAAATAATGCCAGAAGTTATGTTACCAATAGATTCAACTCAATTAGAACAAGTTAGTGTCAAAGAACCATCTTCTTTATCCGATTATTCACTATCTGAAATAGTTCGCTATTTAGATTCCCAAGGATATGCAGTCAAATTAGAGTTAAAAGCGGTAAATCCCTTAGATGATGGTACACAAATTGGCCAATAAACAATTTGAACAACGATAAAGGGGCTTAGTGCTCCTTTTTTTACGTCCTTATAATTACTAAATTTAATATTTGTTTGTGCAATTTTGTTGGAAAATTTTCAAGCCTTCCATACAAGTAATTAACTCTTCTAATTCGATAAAAAATTTTGATATTATATTTAATGACTGGTAATCTAATCTGCAGAGATTTATAACATAATATACATTAGAGTCACTTGTTGTATATTTGGCCCTATGTATATCTTTTTATGTAAAGTATTGCATTTAAAAGTATAAAAGACTTTGTGAGCCGCTTGGTGCCCTTCTGAGCCTCTTTCTTATTGTCTTGAACACTTGGTTTAGAGTAAACCAGTTTTATTAAAAGGATTTTAATGAAATTATTTAAAAGATTTCCTAGGATAGATCTTATTTTTGTTTATTAGGTTTAATAATATTTTCTGATTAATATATTATTTCTTATCAAGCAATGGTAGAAATAAAAACTATAGCAACACAAGAAGTTAGGAGAAAATTATCCACATTTCAGTTAAAATCATACTTTTTTAACTGATAAAAAATGACTCATATCATAAGGTTGGTGTACTTATCACCACTTTCTATATATGAGTCATTGTAATTTAGAAAATTTTTAAAAATATATTTTATTTTTAGTTTTTATCTTCTGCTATCATTTCTAATGTTTCTTGAGCAGGTGGCATTAATTTACTAAATACGAAGAAACTAATTAAACTAACATGTAGTGCCAATAAAATTGGTTCTAGTCCAAGAGGTTTAATTCCAGTTCTTTCTAAAAGAACTAATACAACACTTCCTAAGATTAATGACGCAATTGTACCTGCACTAGAAGCTTTCTTTCAATATAATCCAATTATGTAAGGGAAGAAGGCACCTGCAGCTCTAAGTGAGAATGCAAACATCAATACTTTAATAATGGAACCAGTATTAAATAAAGCAAAAAGATAAGCTAACAAGCCTATAATAGCCATAACAAGTTTTGTTACCTTCATTACTTGTTTGTTATCTGCATCTTTGTTTATATATACTTTATAAACTTCATTACCAAAAATAGAACCAGCACCTAATAAATCGGAGTCAGCACTACTCATTGTAGCAGAAATAATACCTGCAAATAAAATACCAATAACAACAGCTGGCATGGTATTCATAGCTAGATGAGGAAGAGTATATCTTGCACCACCTTGCATTATAATTCCACTATCAATTTTACCCATATTAACTAATGCTAATGTGATAATACCTAAAATAGTAGGAATAATCGCAACATCATAAAATCTGCCCATCTCACGATATAGTCTGTTAAGTTTAATATCATAACAATTACGACTTATTACAGCTGTTTTTGTATTATCAGGAACCCAACACTCAGATATACCACCATACCATTTTAAAGCTTTAATATGAGCTTCATTCCAATAGGATTGGGACATGTGTTCACAAGCGAGACAAAAAGGATAAGAACTTAAACCTAGAGTAGTGATAAAAAAGTAAGCAGTTCTTAAATTTCCAGTATCTGGATTTCTTACGCAATCAACTGTGGGACCAACCCAGTCAATGTAGAGGTTTTGTCCAGGCTTTCTATCGATTGGCGAATAAATATAGCCATTAGAAGTTTCTTTCCACTCTCGATATTTTTGATAAAAATACGAGCGACTTGCGTCTGTTTCACCATTAAAGAAGCATTTGCTATACAAAAACTTGATATTTTTTCTACTACCCCTAGCATTAATTTCATCATCAACTTTTTCCCAATCAGGTAAAATCATATCTGATTCTACTTTTTCACTAGGATAAAAAATTTGATGCAATTCTTCATCATTGTGTTGTTTTATAGATTCATAGTCAAATTGATGTGTTTTACATGATTCTAAAACATTTGCAACAGTGCTTTTGCTACAACCGACGCTATCTGCGATAGCTCTTACAGATTGGTTAAATTGATACTTCAATCTAACAATTTCTTTAATTAGCATAATACTAATACTCCTCATTTAGGCCCTCCTTGACGTAAATTTATTTACTTCAAGAATAAACCTTAGTTTGAGAAATTTAAATACTGTCCAAATGCAAAATAACGTTGTCCATTTTAAAGTGGAGCGCTGTCCAGATTCGAGCATAGAATGCAGAATGCTATGCTATCAAAAAAGTCTATTGGATTAGCTAAATTTATTTAAAAGGTACTAATGCTCTTCATTTGTCCAAAACCTAATCCTAAATTTAGCACATATTTATAATATTATTAATTTAAACTATTTTTGTTGTAATATGTTGTTATCAAGTACTCTTTTTGGTAATATGGTGCAATAGCATATTTTGTAGGAGGATAATATATGAAGGGTGTTGAATTACAAAAAGCCTATGATCCAAAAGATTTTGAGGATAGAATATACCAAAAGTGGTTAGACAAAGGACTCTTTAGTCCTATAGATAGTGATAAAGAGCACTATTCAATAGTCATGCCTCCACCAAATGTTACAGGGATTCTTCATATGGGCCATGCTCTTAATAACTCATTACAAGATATATTAATTAGATATTATAGAATGACGGGTTCTCCTACTCTGTGGATTCCTGGAACTGACCATGCCGGTATTGCAACTCAAAGTGTGGTTGAAAGACAATTGCTTAAAGAAGGCATAAAAAGACAAGATTTAGGAAGAGAAAAATTCTTAGAGAGAACTTGGCAAGTTAAAGAAAACCATCATACAACCATTAAAAAACAATTAGAAACTATTGGAACTTCTTGTGACTGGTCACGAGAGAGATTTACCATGGATGAAGGTTTATCTAAAGCTGTAAGAGAGAGTTTTGTTACTTTGTTTGAAAAAGGTTTAATCTATAAAGGTGAGTATCTGGTTAATTATTGCCCACATTGTGGCACAGCTTTAGCAGATGATGAAGTAGAACACGAAGAAACTCACGGTAAATTATATGATGTTACTTATCCTTTTGTTGATGGTTCTGGCTCTATTACTGTATCGACAACAAGACCTGAAACTATGTTTGGTGATGTTGCAGTAGCTGTTAATCCTGAAGATGAAAGATATCAACATTTGGTTGGTAAATTACTAAAACTTCCATTAACAGATAGAGAAATTCCGATAATTAGAGATAGTTTTGTTTCCCTTGAATTTGGTACAGGTTTGGTAAAAATTACACCAGCACACGATCCTAATGACTGGGAATGTGGAAAAAGACATAACTTAGATATTATCAACGTATTAAATCCTGATGGAACATTAAATGATAATTGTCCTGAGAAATATCGAAATATTCAAGCAGCTGAAGCTAGATCTCTAGTTGTTGAAGATTTGAGAGCATTAGGCAATTTAATTGGAGAGAAAGAGCACAATCATGAAGTAGGACATTGTTATAGATGTCATACAATAATTGAGCCTTATTTGTCAGAGCAATGGTTTGTTAGTATGAAAAGTATGGCTGATAAAGCATTACAAGCTTGGAAAGATGATGAGATTAAGTTTTATCCAAAAAGATGGGAAAATACTTATTCACATTGGTTAACTTCAATTAGAGACTGGTGTATATCCCGTCAACTCTGGTGGGGTCATAGAATTCCTGTATGGTATTGTGAAGACTGTGGGAATATGATGGTTTTGCGTGAAGACCCATGTGAATGTGATAAATGTAAATCAAAAAATATTACTCAAGAATCTGATGTATTAGATACTTGGTTCAGCTCTTGGTTATGGCCTTTCTCAACTTTAGGCTGGCCTGAAAAAACAGTAGATTTTGAAAAATATTTTAAAACCACTACCTTAGTTACTGGATATGATATTATTTTCTTCTGGGTTGCTCGTATGGTTATGGCTAGTCTTGAATTTGTGGGACAAGTACCTTTTAGAGATATATATTTAACAGGCCTTGTTAGAGATAAACAAGGTAGAAAGATGAGTAAGTCTCTTGGTAACGGTATTGATCCAATTGATGTAGTGAATCAATATGGTGCAGACGCCATGAAGTTTACCCTTGCCTATATGGCAACTCAAGGTCAAGATATCTTAATAGACATGAATTCATTTAAAATGGGATCCAGATTTGCAAACAAAGTTTGGAATGCAACACGATTCTTATTAATGAATTTAGAAGGTCGAAATATAGTCGATATAAAAGATATTGAATTAGATACTATGGATAAATGGATTTATAATAGTTTAAATGAAGCTACTAAGAAAGTTGAAGTTTCAATGAAAAATTATAGATTTAATGATGGTGCTAGTGCCGTTTACGATTTCTTCTGGAATGACTTTTGTGACTGGTATGTTGAATCCTCAAAACAAAAACTTTATTGTGATGATAATGATATTAAAGATAAGGCAATAAGTGTATTACTAGACTTACTAGCTGAGGCAATGAGGTTAATGCACCCATATCTTTCTTTCTTAACTGATGAGATTTACTCTAAATTACCTAATGTTAGTGATGAATTAATTATAAGCACATATCCGTCTTTCCAAGAGGAAAGAGTTTTTGAAAAAGAGACACGACTTGTTGATTGCTTACAAGATGCAGTAAAAGGCGTTAGAGCTTTAAGAGCAGATTTACAAATAACAAGTGATAAAAAGATTAAAGTTGTAATAAAGGGAGATGAAAACTTTATTGCTACTGACTTCTTTGAGCAAAAGAAAGCTTTACTTATGAACTTCATGGGGGCTAATTCTTTAGATATTGATAGTGATAATTCTATTGATATTTCAACAGCTGTTCCTGTTGCAGGAAGTGGTTTTGAATCATTTGTATTTGTTAGAGATGCAATCGAAGTAGAAAACGAAATTGCTAAGTTAGAAAAAGAGGTTGTAAAAACTCAAAAAAGCTTAGACGGCACTTTAAGAAAATTACAAAATGAAAAATTCTTAAACAATGCTGCTCAAGTTGCTATAGATAAAGAAAATGGTAAAAAAGCAGAGTTCAAAGAAAAGATTGAAAAAAGTAATAAACATATAGAATTGTTAAAAACTTTATAATTTACTGAAAATAAAAGGGCTTAGACATACAATGTTTAAGCTCTTTCATTGTCTTTGGAGGTTAGCAACAATGGTTACAACTGTATTTATAGGAAATATTACAAAACAAATAGTTGATAATAAAATTAATTATTACGGTGGAGTATTAGACGGTGCTTTCTCGACTGTAGCTTCAAATAACGCCGCTATAATTATAACAAACATAAGAGATGAGGATGCTTTAATAGCTTTTAAAGATTTAAAAGCTTTGGGCGTGAAAATCATAATTAGTGAAAATGATAAAACAACAACAATTATTGAAAATAAAGTTGTAGAAATTGCTAACACAATTAAAATTAGTGAAATAAAGAAAATTAAAGCAGATTATTATTATTTTCCCCCAACATTAAATAGTGATATCGAGAATAATTCTTTTGCCAAAATATCTCTCTTAGGTAAAATTGCTCTCTCTATGACGGGTTTTATGAATTTTATAAAAGAAGATTGTATTAATGTAGAAAGGTATCAAGAGTTAGAGGAAAATTTAAAATATATTGATCATTTGGTTATTGATAAAGATCAATGTGTTGTTCAAGAATTTTCTCATGACGAAGATCATGTAGCTAAAAAATATGCAGCAAAAGGTTGTACTGAAATTCTTGTAACATATTACGATGCTCTTTTTAATTTAAGAGATAATTTCTTTTACAGATGTAAATATGTAGTCGATGGTGAAATTAACAAAGAAAAGATAGGGGATATAGCTTTGGCCTCTTATATTTGTAAACAAGAGACTTTGATAAAAGAAGAAGCTCTTTTCTTTGCCACATCACTATCTTGTTATTATATGGAGAAAAAAGAATTAATACATCTAAGTAAACAAGAAATTTTTTTAAAAATGATTGAAATAGGGATCGTTTAATAATCATAATTCTATCCAATAAAAAGCATATAAAACTATACTTTATATATATTTATATTATTCAAATATCATTGTTAATACATATACTCTTAATACCTTAGTATAATAATCATAAATATTACGGATACAAAAGAGGTTCTATATGAAAAAATTTTTACTAATTACTCTAATTGTGGTAATAACTATTTCATCAGCATTTTCTGCTATGAATTTCTTTCCTTTAAAAGCATCGTCGAATGAAAACCAAGTAATTGGTAGTTTATTTTATTTACAAACAATAAATGACAAGGTTACAGCTTCATCTTATGGTATTAGTACTTCTTTTCTCAATAAAGTGAGTAGAGACTCGGGTATTTATGCAAATGTTGGAGTAGGTAAAGCTTTTGCTTTCAACTATGCTAGAGTTACACTACCATTAGAAAATACTGTTGCAGTATTTTTACAATCTGGACCTTATTACATAATTCCACTACAAGACAAAATGCTAGTCAAAGTTGGAGCTGGGCTTGATCTTTGTATGCTAGGTGGAAAAGTGCCTGTAACTGGTGATGAAAAAGTAGCTGTATCTTTAGGTATCGGAGCCATGGGCGCTTTTGAATATGAATTAATGGAATATATAACTCTTGTTGGTTCTTTAACTTTAGGTTTTGATTTTGTTACATGGATGACAAATGTAAGTGGAGACTTAGAAAGAGCAAGTAATGGTATAATAGTTAATATGATGCCTTCAGTAGGTGCTAGTTATAAATTTTAATTGAATTAGTTTTAAATTGAAGAAAGGCAACAAATGTTTTATATTTGTTGCCTTTAATATTTAATAATTCACTTACAATACCTGAATTCGTCCCTATTTTTTGTCGTACAAACTGAAGGAGTCTAATAAAGTTAGATTTTCAAACCCTAATTCTTCTAAAAAGAAGTTTATTTTTTTAGGTATTTCACTTAATCGGGGGTTTCCTTTACCAACACTATATTCTTCAACAGTCTCAAAGTCATCAAATAATTTTTGCATTGAATAGTGTTTTAATATACTTCCTTTTACTTTTGAAGCTGCAACCTTTCTTTTTTCTAATTCACTAAAAATTATTAGAGCAATAAATGCTATAAATAGTTTTGAATCAACAACTGATTGTCTTCCGGTTCTCAGTCTATCTAAGCCAATTCTTTCTTTTAAATTTTCAAAGAATTTTTCAACAGTATCTCTCTTTCTATATTGTTCAATTACTGTTAAAGGATCTTTATATACATTAGATACAAAACATACCCAACCAAGTGTTGCAACTTCTTTATTAATTGCTTCTTCATTAAATTCAAAAGAGATTGGTATTTTAGTTTCAACTGTTTTAAACTTCTTTTTACCTTCTACTTTTATAGTTTCCTTTTCCCATTCTACATTGAAATATTTGTTATAAATTGATTTTGAATTGGTGGTTTGCTTTGTAGCTAATTCTTCT
>CAZJGS010000057.1:0-15881 GCA_964545735.1 uncultured Spirochaetaceae bacterium | reverse complement strand
TATAAAAGTGGTCATATTAAAAAAGCTAAAAATATTTCAAGTGCAAAAGAAGTTGCAAGCAAGTATTCAGACAAAGATACAGTTTTTTTTGTTTACTGCCAAAGTGGAAGCAGAAGTTCTAAATATGCAAAAAAACTAGTTATAAAAGGGTTTACCCAAGTATATGATATTGGGGGCCTTTCCTCTTGGGATTATGGAACTACAAAGAAATAATTTGTAATATCTACGAAACTATTTTTTAATTATCTAAAAAACCAATAAACCCGAATATTCAGAGGCTCAACTTAAAATAAAGAACTATTCCTATTTGAGATTTTTGCCTCTATATATATACAAGGGTATATAAAATTTTATTACTATACTTTTTTAAACAAACTATCTAAAAGTAATATTTATTCAATAAAATCAAAGCCAAATAATTGTTTAGCTTCTTCATTAGGTATTATTCTCTCATCACTAGTGTGAATATTTTTTAGCATTAAATCTATTTTTTCATCTATTGTTTTTTTCAAAAACAAATTAAAATCTACTGATCTAAGTAAAAAAAACATCAAAGGGTTTTCATCTAATTTTGCTCCAATTCCATATAAAACTGCTGCAGCATGTTTGCATAAATATGCCCAATCAGGACAATTACAATTAATTTCTATTTCATCAGGATTTGGAAATAGCCCTGTTTCAGAGTTTAAAAAAACTTCAGCCAAATCAAGAGGAAATTCACCAGTTATTAAACTCTCCATATTTTCAATTTTATTTTTTGCTAATTCTAATATTTCCTTTTTTTTAGAATCTGATAAAGGATCAATTTTTATTACTACTTTATAGGGTCTACTACTAGAACCTTGAACAAGAGCTTTAATAAGCCCTTCTTCAATTACCAAGTCAATTACAGCACCAGATTTTACATATCTCTTACCTCTTTGAATACGATTTTCATAATCTGCATAATTTTCTAAATTTTCACACCATTTTTGACCCCACCAAGTTTGAGCAATTATTCTACCTTCAATAATAACAGGACTATATCCTTTTTTATGACTGCTTTGGCTTTTTGCTCTTAATTGTTCAATTGTCATTTGACTAAAATTGTTAAAATTCAACATATTATCCTTTTATTAATCTGAATATGAAAATAATTCTCTTAATTTATTATCATCTAGTTTAGTAATCCAAGATACTGTAGATTCTTCAGTTTCTCCAATTATCTTAGTAGACAATTCTTTTTTTGTGTTTATAATTTCATTTATTTTATCTTCAATAGTTTTTTTACAAATAAACTTATAAACATTGACTACCTTTTTTTGGCCTATTCTAAAAGCTCTATCTGTAGCTTGATTTTCTACCGCAGGATTCCACCACCTATCAAAATGGACAACATGGTTGGCACTTGTTAAATTTAAGCCCGTTCCACCAGCTTTTATAGTTATAACCATAAAGGGATAATAAATATCACTATTAAAAGCTGAGACTCTCTCAGTTCTTTTTTTAGGAGAAACACTACCATCTATATATAGACCTTCATAACCAAATATACTTTCAAGATAAATTTTTAAAGGCTTAATCATAGCTTTGTATTGAGTAAAAACCAGCATTCTCTCATGCTTTTCTTTTATTACCTCTGCAAGCTGTTTTAAAGCTATAAATTTCCCACTCTCTGTGTCTTTAAACTCTTCAATTTTCAAATACTGACTTGGGTGATTACAAATCTGTTTACTTTTTAAAATTGTTGATAATACCAACCCTTTCTTTCCTATTCCCTCAGTCTCTTCAAATCGTTTAGAAACTTGATTAATCAAACTCTTATATAAAGTTACTTGTTTTGTAGATAGGGGAATATATAAATCAGTTTCAATTTTCTCGGGCAAATCCTTAATAATATTCTTATCTGTTTTTAATCTTCTTAAAACAAAAGGCTCAATTGCACTTCTTAAGCAACCAAATATTTGAGTATTGTCTTTTGCTTTTTTTACTATATTGGTAAACTCTTTTTTACTTCCTAATAGTCCTGGATTTAAAAAATCGAAAATTGACCAAAGATCTAACAAGGAATTTTCTATAGGAGTTCCTGTCATGGCAATTCTATTGTTTGATTGTATCTTTTTTATTATTTTTGCTTGTTTTGAATTAGAATTCTTAATAGCTTGTGCTTCATCTAAAATTATTAAATCCCACTTCTTTTGATTTATGCTTTCTCTTAGAGTGGCCATTTTATAAGTAGATAAATAAAGCCCTTTTTGATCTAAATCCATCTGTTGTAATAGTTTTTCACTTTTGTCCAAAACAAAAACTGGTAAAGAAGGCATAAACTTATCTTTCTCTGAAACCCAGTTACCAATAAGAGATGATGGAACAATTAATAAGACATTATTAGAAATATTCTCTTTAAATAGAGTTCCTAAAATTGCTAATACTTGAATTGTTTTACCTAGTCCCATATCATCAGCTAAACAGGAACCAAATCCATAATTTAGCATTTCATATAGCCAGGCAACTCCATATTCCTGATATTTTCTCAAAGTACCAGTAAAATCATCAGTTAAAACAAACTTATTTGTTTCTACCAAATTGTGAGAATTAAATAGTTTCAACCAAGTTCCACTTTCAAAAACAATATCATCCTCAGTGTTGATTATTGAATCAGAGTCTTGTTGCATTTTTAAGAAATCAGCAAAACTAATACCTTCTTCAAATCTTTCTTTTAACAAATCATACTCATTTAATAAATTGCTTAACTTTTCATGATTTATCTCAATCCATTGACCATTAAATTTAATTAAGCCTTCTTCCAAAGATAATAATCTTAAAATTTCCTCTTTAGTTAATTCTTGATCTTCAATAACAAAGCTTAAATCAACAGATAATAAAGATTTCATGGATAGCTTGTTTTCAAACTTTTCTCCAACATTAGCTTGAGTATGAATCTTATTTTTCTTTTTCCACCAGGAAGGGAATCTAAAACCTATTCCACACTGTTTAAAAAAATCTGCATATTTCAACAATTGATAAGCTTCATTTACACTTAAATATATAGGATCAAAAAGTTGTCCTTTTTCTATAATAGTTGAAAGTACATCACATTTATTACTTGCTTTAAATATTATTGATAAAAGGTGCAAAAGTTCCTTTTCATCGCCTTTAAACTCTTCTAAGGCATAGGACAAGGGCATATGTTTTACTTGATTATTAACTATTGTTGTATAACTTGTTAAAAAGCCAAAAGGATAATCATCACGCTCTGTCTCAACTAGATGAAAATAAGTTCTGTCTGCTTCATTAAAGTCTGGTAAATAGGAAGAAAGAGTACTTTCAATAGAACCTTCAAAACTATTAATAGTTTTATATAACCAGTCTTCCATTAATTGCCAATGGAAATCAATCCAATAATTATTGATATATTCAGATCCAGAGCATAAAGGGATAGCTGATAATAGGTTATTCTTTACAGTGTCAGCTAACTCAATTTTTATATTTGATTTTAATAATAAACAATCAATTAACTCTACTTGTTTTAAAAATTCACTACAAAAATAGCTCAAAAAGCTTAAACCTAAATTATCAAGCTCTTGTGTACTCTTTAAATATTCAAATAAACTATCAATTTGTTTTTCTTGAAACAATTCAACCCAAGGAGAACGCCCTGAGACTGAAAACCCTTCTTCAGTAAACCATAAATCAAAAACTATATTTTCCATGTATACAATTCTACATTATTTTAAGTAAAAATAAAGAAATTTTCTTAATATTTCCTAATTCCCAATCCCTCATCAAGAATAATTATTCAAATCTATTAAAGATTATAACCAGTTAATTATCATCTAGCAAATAAAAATGAATTGATAAGTTATAGCCTTTTTGTCATATAAGGCGACTCTTAATGCAAAAAAGAATACAAAAATTGATTATCCTATTATTTTTACCTTTCCTCTTATTTTCATTTATTTCTTGTGATTTATTTACTAATACTTCAGGAGATACAAATACCGAACATACTGTTGATGAAAATGATTTAGAAGTTATTTTAAATACCTTATCAGTATTTGAACAGAATTATTATGCTGTTTTTGATTTTGAAAGTGATATTGACCATTACATTGTAGAAAAAGAGAATATGTATACAAGTAGTGAACACTATAAAATAATGGAAAAACTTCCTGAATATACCATACAGTACACTACAATATATGAGAGCACAAACCAAGGCGCCAAAATAGAACTCAAAGATTGGGATGTAAATGACTTTATTTTAAGTCCAACTTTTCCTCACCCAATATCTTGGTTAAGCTATTTTTTAGATAAAGATGTAGAAATAGATGGAAACTTAAATAGAGTTGATGGGGATTATGGAACTACTGTTAGTTCAGATTCAGATGATGATTTAGAAATTAAAGTAAATAGTACAACTTATGATATTGTTTTTTCTTATTATTATTCATCCTTTACTGATATAGCTACAGCCTCATTATCAATTGATGGTATGAATTATTCAACACACTTAAAAGAATTTTTAGAAGCTAATAATGCCCCAGATGATGACTAATATATTTATCACATATTGTATAAAATTAATTTGATAATTATTGAATCAATTTTTTCAACTTTTAATATTAACACCTTTGAATATCAGAGGTATTGCTAATCAAAGGTAGAACCCAAAAGCCTCTGCTTACTTATTGAAACTTGTTGATAAAATACGATAATTTCACCTTTGCAACTATGAAAAAACTTGATTATAATAGTTTGTTAAGTTGCAATTTCGGGCAATAGCTTATTTGGTTAGAGCAACAGACTCATAATTTGTTGGTCCGAAGTTCAAGGCCTGGTGGGCCCAATTTTGCTACCCTGCATTTAAATAATGTAGGGTATTTTTTTAGTTCATGTAGCATATATCAGTTACTATATTAGTATTAATAATAGATTAATAAAATCTCTCCACGCTTTAAATATCAAGGGCAAATCTAAAAATGGAAGGTAAATGGAAAAAAATGCTCAAATACTTGATGGTTATTCTCGCTCAATAGCACTACCAATCGCAATTTAAGACACCACCAATATTGAAAAGAACACCATGCAATATCATTTATAGCACTGCTTTTGAAAATTCAATTATATTCGTTTCTATCTAGCCTTGCTCTAATGATGGTTCCCATCTTTCTTATGGATGACTCCACTATTCTAGTAAACGTACATACTTGGGCAAATTGTACAGGATTAACTGGTATTCCCTACAATTTTGAAAACCACTTTTGTAAAGTTATTGATTTATAAAAATAAAATTATGTATTGTGTTATAAAACTTCATAGAAATAATTGAATAGTGGATAGTAATTGAGAGATCTTATCACATACTTGGTATTCGAGTCTTTTTTCTCATCCTCCTGGTATAATTACTTTTTCAAAAAAGGAATTATGTCCCCCTGAAAAAGTACTGGCCTACTAAAAAATGGAGCGGTTTCATAATACTGATGCATCTGTTACAGTGTATTTGAGTCGCTAAACATGTTTCACTTTTTGACTCCACTTATTTTGATATCAAATTATAATCATAAAATCAAATTACCGTATGGACTTACATCAAGGCACTCACCCAATACACTATGTATTGGGATATTAAGATTTGGAGGAATCAATGGCTAATTTAAAGAACAACTTACTAGTAAACAGAATTATTGCACTACTCATTGGAGGGTTGCTTGTATTTGGAATCATGAGTTTAACTGTTGTAAAAACAGGTAAAGAACAACTTGCCGAGGTGTCTAGTGAACTAAACACATCTCTCTATGAAGCAGAAAGACTTCTTGGTGATGCAAAAGCTCAACTTGAAAATAACGATTATACTGAATCAAAAGCGACTTTAGAGACACTCTTTAATCATCAACCAGGTTCCGCTGAAGCTGCTGAGGGAAAAATACTTCTCGCAAGTATAAACACCGCAGAAGCAACATCTGAAGCTAGATGGGAAGCTGCTAAACCACAGATCAAGGAAGATTGGTCAGAAGCTATGGCTACCCAATTACGTACTGAATCAGAAGAAGAACGGGTAGATATGGAAGCAGATCTAGCTAAAACTATTCTCCAAGCTTGGGATGATGCAAAATCAGACGTTCGTACAGAATGGGAAGAGAAATCTTAATCTTAGTTACGTTTTAAAGAAGAAACTCCAGTGACAACTTACCAATTATATATTGATAAATTTGTCTCCTGGAGTTTTTACATTTTTTCATGATAAACACAATTCTAACATAGAATATTATGGCCATTCGTCACTTTGTGTGGGTCATCTGTTATCCTAATGTCACGAAAGGCAGATTAAAATCAGCATATTGAAGGTAGAGCATGTCTCTAAAATGATTCATATTTCTAATTCCTATAGCTCTTCTCTTTACTAGAGAAATAACAGAATTCGTCCCTTCACGCATTGCATTGGTTATGCTGTATCTGAAGTAATTTATTATTTCTTCCATATTTCGTCTCAACGACTTGGCAACTTTTTTCATCTTTACAAGTCTAGAAAATAGCATCCATCGTGTTAACTTCATAATACGGGCTCTTTTTTCATCTTTGGTAAGCCATTCAGCATAGATAACCGTCAATTCATAAGCCATATATATTTGGTTTTCTTCTCAATTTTTCCTTCCAGGGATTCTCTTCTTCTACCTTTATATACTTGTATGTAAAAATATATAAATCCACAATAACCCAACAAAATTTCAAATTTTAATCATGGCTTTCCCAGTCATTTACAACATAATATTTTCATATAAATCAGCCATTAATATAAGTGGTTAATATCTAATCTGTAGTTCCTACTTTTTATAATTATCTTAAATTTACAAAGTTACGATTAACTGTTATTGCTAAGTAATTTTGTCAAATAGTTACTCACTTGCTTTGCAAATTACTGCTTACTTATTTTGTCAATTTTATTAATTTTTTCTTTTGTTTCTTGTGATTTATTTCAGAATACAAATGGGAATAATGATGATGATGACAATGATGACACTGTTAATGAGGTTGTGGTAGAAATGGGTGATTTTTATCATGACTTATATAAAATTACTTATACTGATGGTTTTAGAAAAACTATTTATCGTAATACTGATAATTATCAACATATAAACCTAAAGGGATGGGATATAAATGATCTTTTCCCACAAGATCCTGATACTAACTTTTTAGATTATTTTGATGAAATTTATTGATATCAGCTTATACAACACTTACACCTTTGATTATTCAAAGGTGCTTTTATTTAAAAGTAAAATGGAATTATAAAATATTGATTAACTTGAGTATTTATCATTATTATGATCAAAAAAGCAGGAAACAAATATATGAAAAAAATTTTACTTTTGACAATTTTTTTGTCAATAATTTTTGCGGGTGATATATTCTCAAATGATTTAATAGTGTTTAAAGATGGAACAATACAACTTGGAGAAATAGTATCATTTGAAAAAGATGATACTGTTAAATTTAAATCCTTAGATGGCGTTTTATCTGAATATTCTTCTTCCTCTATATTAGCAAGCCGCACAAATATTAATGTAGATAATATAATAGCCCAAACGCTATCACCTACATTTAACACTATAACTTATTATCCTCGTAATAAAGAGATGGCATATGAACTTTCCCCGCGCTTTAAATATCAAGGACAAATCTTTAAAATGGAAAGTGGTTGGAGTAGAGAAACTCAAATACTTGAATTCTTTGATATGATAAAAAAAAATAAGTTAGATAATAATACAGCAAGTTTAATTAATGAATTAGAAACTGCTATGGAAAAACAAAGCAATATATTTAAAACTGCAGCTATCACTCAACTTACAGGCCTTGCTCTTATTATGGTTCCCTTGTTTGCTATGGATGATTCAACAAATCCAATTAGTATTCCTTCTTGGGCAAATTGGACTGGAGCAGCTGGAATAGCAATAGATGTTGTAGCACTTGGAATAATGATAAGCCAAATAGGTGTTAATCAGGATCAATATCTAGAGTCAATTGCAGAATCTTTCAATGAAAATATTGCAAGTAAATAATAGTTTTAAATTTATAAACCTAATCCTCATTGTTTTATAGTTGAAGAAACTTCAATGTACAGAAAGTTATTTGAACAAATACTTGATATAATTGAAAAAGTATTAATTTTTAATTAATGATTATTTTCTTTTGATTTCTTACTTACTTTCTTTTCAATTTTTTTAATTGAATCTAAATATACTTGTTCAACTGGAGGAAGTGTATTTTTTTGATATTTTAGATATTCTTCTTTTGCTTTCTTTATAGCCCTTTGATGGCTAATATTCCCTGTCCCTTTTAATACTTTTTCACCTGTTACAGATAAAATATTATCTAAATGCTTAATATAATCACTCATATACATGAGATTTTTTCTCATTGCTTGGACCTCTGCAAAATCAAAATATCCTGAAACAAGATTATTCAAAATTTTAAGTTCATCTTCCTTTAGATAATTTTTTGCGATGCCGACTTCTTTTGATGTGGGAATATCGCCTGAAAATGTGGTTAATCCCATAAATAGTTCTTCAGCATTTGCTCTATTATATATGATTTCAGCTGCTGTATTACCATGAGTGGCATAATGTAACTTATTTTGTACTGTCTTAAAGAATTTAATAAAAGTATCACGCTTGGGCTCATAATCGACGCTTGTTGCATATAAATCTAAAACTTGTCTATACATTACTTTTTCTGACGATCTAATATCACGAATACGATTTAATAATTCTTTCCAATAATTGCCACCACCAAATTGCTTTAATCTAACATCGTCAATTGTAAATCCTTTAATCATATATTCTTTGATTCTTTCGATTGCCCAACGTCTAAAATGTGTAGCTACAAGAGATTTTATCCGATACCCTAAAGAAATAATCATATCCAAATTGTAATAAGTAATATTATAATTTTTTCCATCTGAAGCAGTTGTTCGGAATTTCCGAACAACTGAATTTTTATCTAATTCACCTTCTTCAAAAATATGAGAAACATGTTCACTTACATTTGATTTACTAGTTTGATATAGTTCAATTAATTGAGCTTGAGTTAACCATACAGTCTCATCTTGTATTTTTACATCAATATGAGCTTTACCCTCTTCTGATTAATATATAAGAATTTCACCTTTAGCTTCAAAATCATTCACAATATATCTCCCATTTGTTTATATTTTATATGAATAAAATAAAAGAACAATTCTAAATTCTATTATTAGAAACTGCCATTTAAAAGATTATCGAATGCTAGAGTTTTTATTACTTTACAAATATACCTTTTACGATGTTTAAGATTTTCTGGTTGCACTTTGGTAGCAATTTCCTTTTTATTTCTTATTGACACTTGTAATCAAATATGATAATTTCACCTTTGTAACAAAGAAAAAACTAATTCCAAATAGTTTTCTAAGTTTCATTTTCGGGCCTATAGCTCAGTTGGTTAGAGCAACGGACTCATAATCCGTGGGTCCCAGGTTCAAGTCCTGGTGGGCCCATAAAAGACACTCTTATTGAGTGTCTTTTTTATGCTCAAACCACTTCTGAGCAAGAGCTAAAATAATTTATCTAAAAGTATTGAAAAAGTCTAATCTAGGTAATGATAATAAACTGGAAATTATTACTTTCACTTAAGACTAAAATATAGTATGCACAATAACCCTTGACATAGTTGCAATAGCCTACTATATTCTTAACAAACAGTTGCAATAACCTACTATTTTAAGTTTTACCAAATATGATAAGTTTTTTTAACAATTTATATTAAATGATTCTATTTCAATACTGAGTTTGAATTTTTAATGCTTTGTATCAAAATGATATCAGGTAATATTTTAGGATCAATTATATATTTACCCATATTACAAATTGTACTACTCTTTGTAATTTATTATTTGAATAAGAAACAATAAGAGGAGATCCATAATGTCAGAATCCCATGGTTATTATATATCATCAATTTACCGTCATCTTCAGATTTATCTAAACAATCAATTTTCTAGTATCGGATTTGGGAGCGGTCAATATCTATTTTTCATAAATATTGCACAAAACGAAGGAATAAACCAGAAAGATTTAAGCGAAAGCCTTGCCATAGATAAAGCAACAACAGCAAAGGCCATAGGTAAGCTCACAAAACTAGGCTATATCGCACAAAGGCAGAACACAAAAGATAAAAGATATAACAATCTCTTTTTGACTGATAAAGGTAGGGAAATCCTTCCAGAAATTAAAACGATTCTAAAAGGAACAAGAAATATTCTTCAAAATGGTATGAAAGCTGAAGAATGCAATCAGTCCCTAAAAATGCTCTCTTTAATGCTTACAAATATACTTCATGAAGTAAAAGAAAAGGAATAATAATGACTGATAGAACAACTATAATCACAAATAATAAAGAAGCGACAGTACTGTTTCACCTTGGAGCTCCTATGATGCTAGGAATTATAGGGATGAGTATCTTTAATATAATGGATACCTTTTTTGTAGGCCAACTGGGAACAGTTGAACTTGCCGCTCTATCTTTTACCTTTCCTGTTATTCTTATGGTAAGCAGTGTTTCTCATGGATTGGGAGTTGGAATGACTGCAGCTGTTTCCAAAGCAGCCGGAGGAAACGACAGAAAGAAGCTAAAAAACATAATAAGTTGGGGCCTTGGACTTTCAATATTGATTGTTGCTCTCGTTGTAATTCTTGGCCAGATGACTATTGAGCCGCTGTTTAAAGCACTTGGCGCCGATGATAAAACAATGCCAGTTATCAAAGAATACATGAGAATCTGGTATTTTGGAGCTATATTTGTTGTCCTTCCAATGGTAGGCAATGCTGCTATAAGAGGTCTAGGAGATACAAAAATTCCTTCAATAGTCATGCTAGTTGCAGCTATTACAAACACAATTCTTGATCCATTATTTATCTTTGGAATCGGCCCTTTTCCACAACTTGGCGTCCAAGGTGCTGCAATTGCCACAGTTATAGCCAGGGGATTAACTTTTACAGTTTCCCTTTGGGTTTTAATTAAGCGTGAAAAAATCATCTCCTTTGTAAACCCCTCTGAGGCAATAAAGGTTTGGAAGGAACTATTATTCGTAGCTGTTCCAAATATGCTTGCAAAGATGACTATTCCCTTAGGAGTGGCTATCATTACCCGCTTGATATCATCATATGGGAGAGAAGCTGTTGCAGGATTTGGAGTAGCTAGCAAACTTGAGATGTTTGCTCTCATGCCGGTAATGGCACTAAGTTCAGTAATTCCTATATTTATTGGGCAAAATCTCGGTGCAGGTAAAAAAGATCGAGTACTAAATGCTCTTAAAATCAGTGGTATTTTCTCCCTATTCTACGGCATCTCAATCTATATCATACTATTATTTAGCGGTAGTTTTCTCGGGGGACTGTTCAATGATAATAAAAAAGTAATAGAGGTTGTTACAATATATTTAAGCATTGTTCCCCTAGCTTATTTCTTTAGAAGTTTAATGGATCTTTCCACCACCAGCCTCTCAGTTACAGGGAATCCGATTCAGGCAGCATTTATAAGCCTTATTCAGATGTTTGTACTTTATATACCAATGGCATTATATGGTTCAAAGTTGTTCGGTATCCAGGGCATATTCACAGCGCTTGCAATATCATTTCTATTAATAGGACCAGTATCATTCTACATGACACGACGTTATATTAAAAAACTACCTATGCAAAATTGAGAGTGAGAATTTCTTATAAATAGCTCGTGATGTAGCTTTTTACCTTTGGATTAGAATATGAAATTTAAGGGTTAAGATTTTTGTCATTAAAAATAGAATAAAAACCTTAAAATGATAATTGATTTAATTTTAACTGTTGCACCAATACTCAAACCTTTATTATATCCCAGCCTATAAGCTATATATGAGTAGTGTAATAAGCTCTCTCTGTATGATTCACAATGAACAGCATAATATGGACAACATAAAGATATAGGCTAGACTCTAGTCCTAGTGTTATCAATTTTTATCACTCTAATAAGAGTGTTTTTTTTATGTTCAAGGTACAATATTTATCAAACAGATTAATCTGAATCTTTCGAATATGAGCGATAAATAGTTATCTCACTACATAAGTATTTATTAAGAGCATTTTTACTTAAACGCCAGGTACTAACTATCTAGTGGCAAATAATATTTACTTTACATGCAAGTAAATAGATGGAAAATTCAACACTTTTTAAATATTTGGAATATTTTTGTAAAGTAAATATTTGGTATTTTGGTACTAACATAATTGAACTTATATATAAATATTTAGAAATAATTAAAATGACAGTGGTTTTATTTGCTCGTATCATTAACAATGGACAAATGATTGTCCATTGTATGAAAAAAATCTTTACTTCTTGCTGGGACCATGATGATACTATTACTATTTAGTAGCTGTGCATCAATGGTGGCTTCAATGGAATTAAGTAATGCCAAAAACAGAGCAAAAGAACATAAGTACCTTGAAGCAGTAGATTCTGCAGTATCTTCATTGGCTAAAAGTGAATATCAAAGTACAGATGCAGCAGATCTAATTTTGGAAATAGTAATGACAGGTGATGCCTATTATAATAGTAATATTAAACAATACCGGAACTCTGACAAAGGCAATGCTTTGGCTGGAATTTACAATAATTATATTGCTCTCGTAAAACTTTATAATGTAGTTGCTAATAATAACCTCCAAAACTTCATAGCTGGTGGAAGAAACTATAGTATCGATATAATAGATTATTCATCTGAACTAAATACTGCAAGAGATGAAGCTGGTAAAATTTATTATGATGCAGCTGTTTCAAATATGAATAAAGAAACCCTGGAAGGATATAGACAGGCATATACTAATTTGGATTTTGTTAAATCTATGTATTCTAATATTCAGAGCCCATTTGGTGATCTCGATAATAGACTTAAGAAAGCTAAGAACGAAGGTACTATTGATATTTATATAGTTGTACCAGCTAATCTGAAAATGGATGAAATACAAACATCTATGGGCGATCTTGTTAAACAGGATGTCACAAAACAATCAAAGTGGGTAGAATACCATTATGGAACTAAGGTTGATATGGCATATCAAGCGTGGGAAATCGTTGTTGCAGGAGAGCAATTAATTGATTCTGCCACAGGAAAAGTTAACAATAGCAATGGTGTTCTACAATTTGGAAGGGAAGTTGGTGCCGATATTGTAATATATGCAGCCTTTGATCAACTCAAGAGCGGAAAAATCAATGTTAAAGACTTTAATAATGTATTATTCGACAGCACAAATAGTGAGGGAGAAGCATATGTTGGAAAAGTAGCCATGAAAAAATATTCCAAAAAAACCAGCCTGAACTACAGTTATTATGTTGTAGACGTTAAATCAGGCAAAGCCCTTGCACAGGGTAATAATAAGAAAATGTCACAAGACATTGTACTTTATGCAGGGACTTACACTATTACACCGAATAATATTTGGATGATTCAAAATACTATGGATTTTGCTAAAAGTCTAAATATCAACGATATTAAAGAGTATCGTTATGTCAAAGCAGGATATAACGGCTGGGTCTATAGAACTAATTATGACGGTGGAGAAAGAGCAGAAGGCATCAAAAAAACCTTTGATGAACAGAAAGCAAGTTTTGAGCATTATGCTGAAAATGAGGCACAGTACATAATGGTCGGCAAGGTGACTGATGCTATTTCAAAATCAATTGCTAATTTATTATAATAAAAAAATATCCAAAGTTTTTATTTGGGACAGTCTATTTACTAGACTGTCCTTTTTGTTTGCCCAAAAAAGGGGGCTAAGTAAAAAATTTACCTTTGAATAGTTATAGGATTGGAGTGCTATGATAGAACAAACAATGAAGCTTTTCTTATATTCAAAAAATATTTTTTATCAATTAGATTGCTTTGAATCTTTCGAATTTGAATTATCAATAGTTATCTCACCAGCTAACCATCTATCAAGAGCATTTTTACTAAAACGCCAGTTTCTACCTACCTTTTGGCAAGGAATCTTTCCTTTGCGCGCAAGTAAATAGATGGTGGATTCAGCAATTTTTAAATATTCAGAACATTCTTGTAAAGTAAATACTTGGTTTTGTGGTAAAGTCATGTTTGAATTATATACAAATATTTATAGACAATCAACCATTTTCCTTTGTTAGAATTCAATTACTTTTAATTAATATTAATTAATAATATTTGATAATCGATATTGATATTTTTTTTATCATCTTTAATTAATATTCAATATTTAATTTTAATGACAGTTATTATTAGATTTTTTAAAATATACTCAATTATTAGCAAATATTTGATTTAAATGATAGTAATTAATAGCTATTACTTGACATCAAGCATTTTTTTCTATATTTTAAATTAAGGTGGACGAAATTTTATCACTCTATTAAGAGTGTTGGTTTATTCCTTTTCAAGTTAATAATCTCAAAAAAATTCTTTCTGTATGTACCTAAATTTCATATTTTAATAGTAATTGTTAATAAAAAAAGATTTGCTATTTTTCCTATATGAAATAGTATATTCCCTCAATTACACCTAATTAATAATATAAAAGTAAATAATGTCTCATTTGGTTATTATAATTGATAAGCTATTTGACAATTTAGTAAAGCGACCGTACACTTTATTAGTTAGATATTTAAATAGTAAGATATTTTGCTACTACAATATATTACAAATCATATTTTAACTCTTAAAAATCTAAGTCTAAAACATTTTTTATTATCGGGAGGTTATAATAATGAAAGTTCTAATTTTATATTATTCTAAAACAGGTCACACACTAGAAGCTGCAAATGCCATATCAGACGGAATCAAATCCGGAGGATCTACCTCTTATATAGTAAGTGTCGATAAGTTTAAAAGTTCTATTTTGAAAAAATATGATGCTATTATTGTAGGCAGTCCCTGTTGGGCTGGAGTTGTCTCTAAAAACGGAGTTGCAAGTCCAGTTACAAAAACATTAAATACATTAAAAGGAGATAGTCTAAAAGGTAAAATTGGTGGTGGCTTTGCTATTGAAGCAATTGGTGGTGGTATTTCAACTGTAACTACACTAGGGAACATCCTCACTAGTAAAGGCTGTGATAAATACATAGTGGGACCTATTGCAAAGGCTGGGACTGTTTTGAGCATTTCAAAAGGACATTCTGTCTCCAAAGAAGATCTTGAGCATTATAAAACATATGGTGCTGAATTCTCTAAATAAGATTTCTAGAAAATTAGGGAATAGATATGAATTTATTCCCTAAAATATATAGAGAATAATCAATAAGCCAAATTAAATAACTTTTAAATAAATCTTGTTAAGAATATTAATAAATAGGTTTTACTATTTTTTAATTGTCTTTAGTTGTCCATAAAACTCTTCTAGAGCTACAATTGAAGTTACTTGAGTTTTTGAAATAGGTAAAAGATCTATAGTAGAAGAGGGAAAAGCTTCAATAATCCTGTCATAAAATACCTGATTATTTTGAGTTGCTTTATTAATAAGAAGTCTATGGAGTTTAAAGTTTAACTCATCCATTTCTCTCTTTATCAATAGACTTTCTGAAAAACTTAATTCATCTTCATTTAAAATTAGTACAAACTCAACAGCACCCTCGTCTTTTAATTTAGAATTTAAAGTTTCATAACGCTTTTCCATCTTTAGTAATTGCCTAAATATAGGATCTTCTTCTAGCAACTCAGTATTTTCTCGTCTTATATTTTTTATAGTATTTTTCTTATTTACTATTTAAGTTATTAATACTCTATTTATTAAAAAAACTTACTCAATAATCGAAAATCGAGTAGGAGGGTTCCTCACGGAACCGTCCTCTCACACCACCACTGCATA
>CAZJGS010000056.1:0-16507 GCA_964545735.1 uncultured Spirochaetaceae bacterium | reverse complement strand
ATGAATACGATTGGCAACCAACAACAAGGGTCAATCGTAGACTTGACCCGTTTTTCTTTTTATCATTTACTGGACAACATTATTCCAATATGTCATCAAGTGGTACAATCCTAATAGCATCAGATTTGCATGAGCTATGGCCTTTCTCCCTATCAAAGCACAACAAATTCGTAATTTTTGTATTACCACTAACTACTAGCCTTACACCCCAAGTTGGCACTTTTGAGTGAAAAGCCAAATATCCTGATTTAGCTTCATTTGCGGTTATAAACTTTTCAGGATTTGAAGAAAGCTCAAAAAGTTTTTCTCCGATAGATAAAATCCAATTTAACCAGTCCATGTCACCCGAGCACATTGGCGCTATGCTATTTTTAGCTTCACTAATGGCAACTTCATCATTTCCCACTAACTGAGCTATAGCCAGAATTAGCCCATTGTTAAAAAATCTTTGGTATTGTTCTTCTGGTTTTTCAAAAAATGGTTTATCCAGCTTTAATTCCAAATCACAATCCCAAGCCAACCATATTACAAGGCCTTTGAGGCGGGCGAGGTCTTCAGAATCCGCTAAGCTATCAAATTCATTGTCATTAAGATAGAGCATTGAATTGCTACCCTCAAAGAGGCTACTGGCAACGGCACAAAGCAATTGAAAGCGTTCTGCCGCAGGAAATGAAGTCTGCCCTTGTTTTATCCACGAAACTTTCCCGTCGCATCCTCTTAGATATCTCAATAAAGCGAGTACCCCGGTTAAACATACAACAGCATCTTCAATTGATATCGTTCCCTTTTTCAGTTCCTCAAGACGATTTCCCATGCGCTTTATAAGCGTGTGAACTTTCTGGTGACATAGTTCTAACGTTTTAACTGCAATATCTTCATCGCTTTGTCTTTCTTCGCTGTCTTCAACTCCAACCTGTTCTTCTTCGGTTCTTCCTTTAGGATCCCGAGGTTCCAAGGGTCTCTCTATGTCGCTTTCACCTTTGATGTTATAAATCAAGAAATCAAGCAGGTAGGCCAAGTCATTCGATGTTCGCAAACGGAATTTTTTCTTGGTTTTTCGTGTTTCGCTTACATCGATAGACAAAGAAGAATCTTCGTTGCTATTTTCACTGACTGTCTTTGGCCCAGTCATGATTTTCGTAATACCGATATTTGGGTCTTTTGATTTTGTAAAAATAATTTTATCAATGCAATTTATAGCTGTTGCCAAATCAGGGGAATCAGAATTGAGACTGTTAAGTGCTTCCCTGAAACGGCGCTGTTGATTTGTTCGGGATTGCGACTTAACTATCTCTTCGTGATGAACAATATATAACAGTGATTTTTTATCACAGGGGCATCGCACATAACACGCAGAGCTTTTTACTGGGGGTGTAATCGATAGGTGATAATTGCCATTTGCCAGGTTTGCTGTGACAGATTCCAATAGTCCTTTATTGTGATCCAATACTTCACACTCCAGTGTGCTGGGCGATTCGGGTAAATCAATACAAAAGGCAATACCTTGATCATCTGTAACGGCAACCCCGATTCCGGACGGTCGATGCTTGTCGCTATTTTTTCGAAGTATCCAATTACTCTGAGCAACTTCCCAGTCTTTTTCAGTCAAGACGGGCATGGAAGGAATATCAAGCAAACCATTTTCCCGGGCATCTGCTTCCGCTTCTTGCCCTTTGCGCACTATCATCATCTCTGTATTGCCAGACATTCCGTCAGACAACCATGCCGGTCTGCTTGGATTTGCACTGCCACTGACAAGACATGTTGTTCCGCTCATCGTTTCGATTACAATCGATTTAGCGTGAAGATAGCCCATATATTTGCTGTGAGTGCTTTCTGAGGTGTCAACCCTGCCATAATTGACGAACTTAACTCCTTTAAGGTTTCCTGCATCTTGAGGTATCTGGACAGTTCCAGGATCAATCCCCACATACACTTCTCGGGGCGCCATATCTTCAAGGACACGACATATAAACTCACACTTGCTATCAAAAAACGCCCCTGAAATAATAACCCGCTTGGCTTTTTCATTAAACATTTCCATTAATTGTTGCCAAAGGCTTGGGCTTCGAGGTTGCGAACTTATAACTGTACAATTTCCATTTTCAGAAGGCATTTCATTTTTTAACCAAGGAGCAAAGCTTGCAACCTTGAAAAGCATTTCTGATAGTTGCGGCGGCAATTGTCGGGGTTGCCCAGCTATCCATTCGCAAATCTGATGCCATGCGCTACTAATGAGACTAATAGCCACATTGTCTTCGAGGTTCTCCAGGCGAATCAGATTTGTAATTTCGCGGTTAAAACCGAATCCCGCAAGTGTCATATTATGGCTTCCAATAAGGAGAACACCTTTCTTTTTCCCGACGAGTAATATAACTTTTGGATGAAAAGCTCCCTTCGAATGCATTGGAACCAGAGAATAATGTCGGCCTGCAAAGCGTGGGGGATAGTTGTTAAGAGACTCGGCGCATTGTCCGGCATCCATCAGCAGAACATTGTGTCTTACTCCGGCTGCTACCAATTTGCGCAACACCACATCTTCATAAAAAGGAAGGTAGGCATTAAAGGTGGTAATCAATGAGGCACCATAACCGCCTTTCGTGATTTCACCTAGCAAGGAAATTCTTTCACGCATCATTAGTTTCCTTTAACATCATGCCTAACTCAGAGATCTCCCAAGTATCACCTTCCTTTATAAGTGCACCTATGTCTTTGAGGATTCGCAGTGCTTGGTTGAAACGGGGCGAGGTGAAAACTGCTTTGGGGACATCGATTACTTCCAATCCGAAATCAGATGGACGAATACGGAACGTTGATTGAGACTGACCGCGCAGCTTTCGAAGTGCTACCTGCAAATGAACATTCACTCCCCAATTGGAACACAGCCACACAATCCATTTCTTTACAGACAAATCTTTCCATTCATTTTCGCTGAAATTAAGAAATGAATTCAAGTTTATCGGATAAACCTGAAAGTAGTTAGCAGGGAAAACAAAACCACCATATCCCTCTGCGGTTTCTGATCTGATTTTAAGAGTCAACAATACTTTGAGGCAGGCCTTGATGATACCAGAGCGGTTGCTGGTTGTTTTCTTTTGGTTACACAGGTCAACCACTTTATTTGCCTGCTGTATTTCATGATCAGCGTGGGTCCAATTAGCCAATCCCGGAAGCCAGTCCCTGCATTCCATTTCCATCTTACCAAAAGGTGTTTCCAGCCCAAAAAAATCTTTTATACTTTCTACTTCGGGCGTACTGACAAACCACCGGCAAAGATTATCCACAGAATCGAAATGTTGACCAGACTCTTCATAAGCATCTAAAAGGACGTAGAACAAACCCTGTGCTGCAATCGAGAGCAATTCATTACGCTGATAGATAGACCATCTCTTGCGGTTTGGTTTTAAATCTTCCGGCAATTCCCAGCTTTGTCCATTTGGCAAAGCATTGCTGTATACGCAGCCCCTGAACTGACTTAGATCAATGGAGAGCCCTTGCTTTGCCAAGTCATCGGCCAAATAGAGGATGGTTTGTAGACTTCTTCGTCGCGGAAGCATATTAAGATCGGCAAATAGTCCTTTCACAAAAAACAGATCACATAAGAGGGCATGTTCTTCCTTACTGCTGGTCAGCTGACATGGGCAGAAGCAACTCAACTGATCTAACCGGTCTGAAGAAACGACATCTTCCTCAATAGTCTCGATGAATAAATCCGACAACACATAATTATCCATGGCCTGCGCGAGAACTTGGCCAATCTGATTGGTGTATTTGACCCCTGATCTCACAGTTCCATCCATAATATCGAGTTCACTGAATACCCCAAGATAGTACTGCCCGAGTCCTCCGAGTTCATTTTTAAAATATTTGTGTTTGCCCTCTTCGCGATGGGCGTAATCTGACAATCTGACAGTTTTACCTTCACGGACGTCTGAAATTTGTTTTGAAAGATTTAAGCTACCAACTGTCGCGGCTGAGTGGTTGTCTCTGTCTGTCCCGGTAACATGGGCATGTCGCTCAGCGATAAGAGTGAACAGGCAGTCAGCCTTACGAAACCTATCAATGAAAATGTCGTTGAACTTATAACCACTCTGTTTCAGTGCCCATACAATCCATGGGTAAAAGCTATAATAACGTGCGCGATCCGTCGCATTTGTGATTCCGGGTAACAATCGGCCATATATATTAATGCAGGGGGCTTGAACAGCCAGATGATCCAATCCGCCAATCTGGCTGGGTGGTTTCACCCATGCTGTGGAGAGCTCCATCCTGACAACCTCTCATTGAGTAAATAGTATAGTTAATGTCGGTCCGAAAACTTACATCCTCAGATCATCTAGGAACTCCGATGCCGGATAGCTGCTCGTTACCAGTAGATAATCCCGTGCCCGGGTGCAGGCAACGTAAAGCAGATGGCGTTCCGTGTTGTACACTTCTTCCAGATCCGTGTCGTCCGAGACCGTTTCGATTCGTTCTTGCAAGGGAATAACCTCATCATCACAGGCCATCACCACAACTGCACGAAACTCCAGGCCCTTGGCAAGGTGCATCGTGCTGACGGATGCGTATCCACTGACCGTCTCAACATTTTCATCGAGCACTTTGTATGGGAGCCGGGCAGCCTCGACTGCGGCCCGGCTTCTGTCCAGTTCAGCCTCGGAACGAACGAAAACACCAATCTCGTGGGGCATCAACCCCTCGCTTATTCGCTCCGAAAGCCATGTCCCGACCGTTTTGATTTCGTCTTCCGGGGAGTCGAAAACCGTGATTGTCGGTTTCGGACCATTGAATACCGAAATGGTTCCACGCCGTTCTTCCGTATTGCCGTCAACGTCCGATAACTGGGGCTCCAAAAGGCGGTCGGCCTGCATCCTGATCTGATGTGAGGTTCGGTAATTAATTCGGAGCGTGTGCGAACGTCCACGAATATCGACGCCGAGCACTTTCCATGAGAATGGCTGCTGGAAGATCCTCTGGCCAAGGTCTCCTGCGAAGAAAAGGCTGTTCGGTCGCCCGGCCCCAAGCGAGGCAAGAAAGCGCAACTGAGGTACACTGATGTCTTGAGCCTCGTCTACGACAGTAAATTCGAAGGGCGGATGGTTGTTTTCTGTAAGCTGAGATGCCAGCCGACTGTATAGATCTGAATATGTTACCAGTTTCCGAACTCTAAGCTCAGACCGGACACGATCAAAAATCGACCAGAGCATAATACGTTGCTTCTCCGGCAGTCGCGTTTTGCGACCCAGACGCATTACATCACGGTACGCCTCCCAGGTGTCCAACTGCCATGCGTCAACAACCTGCTCCCACTCTGTAATCAAGAAATGCTGGCTGAACTTGTGTCCATCGACTTTTCCGGCAGCTTCTTCGATAATCTGTTGTATCACTTCCCGGGATGCGATGTGCGACCGACCGAAGTTCAGTTCATAGAGCCGCCAGCCGATTGCATCCATGGCGTACACTTCGAGGCGTTCGCCAATGCGCGGTTCGTTACTGATCAACCGCCTGAGTTTCGTTCTGAGCGCATTCGCCAGTGCATCGGAAAAAGTGGTGAGCAGCACCCTGGCATCGGGGTTGGCGCGAGCAAGAAAGACAGCCCGGTGAAGTGCGACAATCGTCTTCCCTGTGCCTGCCGAACCCGAAACCCGCGCGGGGCCATTGTATTCCCGTTCCACCAATTGACGTTGTGCCGGGTGGAGAAAGACGGTCCATTTCTCCCACGGATATTCGAAGGCGCGTTCAAGTTCCTCAATATTGTTCATCACCCTGAAACGGCGTTGGGCATCGGGATGGTCGAATGGATCTACATTAGCCGCAACCGGTTGTGCAAGGTGCGGCGTAGACCCGGTAGCCAAATCCAGCAGCGCCTCGCCGGCCTCACTCGGCAGATGGTCGGCCAGCTCCAGAACCGAATCCTCATTAGCTTTGCGCACATCGTCCAACCATTCGGCAGGCACGCCATAACTCAGCAGATCATTTTCAGGAACGTCAGCAAACAAGAGCGGCTTAGGTAAAGCCGGTTGTTCCACGTCTACGTATTTGGGGGTGGTTATTTCCTTGACCGTTTCCCGGATCTCGACCAGCTGAGCAGCGCCGGTCTTCGGATGTGTTTCCAGCTTTCGCCTTGCGGCCCAGAGATATGCGTTGTCGTGGTGATCGACATAACACAGAAGCAGGCTTGTATCCGTCTTATGAACGATCAGTCGGATATCCTTATTTACTCGGACTGACCAGAAGTTGGGGTCCTTGGCATTTTCGAGCTTATGGAATTGCAACCCCGGATGGGCAGGGTTCACTTGCAGGTCAAAGGCAGTGGTTTTTACTGCCTTCTGTTCATCACTCGTAAGTTTGGCAAGACTATCGGTAAAAGTATCTGAGATTCGAAATTCCATCAGGTTTCCACGGTAACAGGTATCGTGATCTGGTTGGCTATCGCAGTATAAAGATCGACGTTGGTCTTTGGTGCACAAATCGAGATAATCAATGCATAACGTGCTGCATTATTATAACGCTCATGACGAGGTCGCGTCTTCCACCAGCCAAGCGTTGGAAAGACTGCAAGCATGCCACGACTCGCAAGATCCGCCGCGCTGCCACGCCAAATATCAGAATGCAAAGATCCCTTATGGCGGTTATTTGTGCCGATTATCCACTTGGGATCGCTACTTTTGCTGCGTGTACTTTCTTCCTCGTCATGGGCGGCCGAATTGATTCGTGCACGAAAATCGCCTTCCGATTCGTGAGAACGTTTTACATCAAAGCGCAACCCGTGAGACTCATAGCGGTATCTCGAGCGGAAACCTCGTTCCGAGGGGTTGGGCTCTATAAAATATGATAACGTGACGCGCATCTCCACTTGTGTTTCTCCAAGCGTTTCGAGTTCATCCAATGGCCAGGGTAAACGATGCAAGTTCATGTCTCTTAGTTTTGGCTGATTGCTGCCTTCTCGTTGGAATGGATGTAGATGATTTTCCACTACCAAGGTGAGGGAATTTGAAACACTCCACAATGCGCGCTCCAAATTTGGCACACCAAAACCACAATGGCGCACAAGGTTTTCATAGGCTGATTTCGAGTGTTTGCCTGATTTTGGTAAAAACATTCTCATCATGTTATCCGACCATTCAGCGGAATGTACAATCAAGCCGCGTATTGTCTCGGGCCACAGATCAGGATAGGCAGCCATAAGCTGAGCAGCCATGCAGGTGGCAAGTGCGGTTGCAGCACTGGTGGCATTTGCTGTCGTAAACAATCGTTCCGATGGTATATGATATGATGTCAAAAGGCTTAAACTAGGCAACCATAATGCGCCAAGAGCATCTTTGGCTGCATTTCCACCTTCGAAAACCACGTCCGGTTTCATAGGCCAATGAGTTTGCCAGACAGCCGAAGTCGTGCTGAAGGGGCTAAGCCCGCCTTTTTGAGCAATAGGTTGATAATCGCCAGTATCCGGCTCGGTAATAGCGGTGAGGTCTGTAAAGGCGCCCACGGTCAATGCGTTCCATGCCTGGCCTGGATCATGAATGCCATCGGTACTGTTGCTATAGGGATATTGAATCCATGCATTCGGGTCATCGATATTCCCGGCTGACAACACCATTAATCGAGGTGTTGCGCCGTTATCGTCCGCATCTACAGAGAGACGATCCACCGCTGCCGACCATGCTGAAGGGCGACCTCGATCCCTGTTATCTCGGGCAGTCACTGCCATGCCAAACACACGGTGTCGATGAGGATTTGATATTTCTGGTCGTGCGACCGCCTCGGTTGTTAGATATCCGTGATAACTGGGATCTCCGAGATTAGCTCTATCTTCTGTTAATAGTTTAACCGACTCCAAGCGATGTCCAATTTCGACAGAAGTATCCGAAGCGAGTATTGTTGTCATATCCCCGACGAGAGCAAGACCTGCCATCGCGGTACCATGGCCTTCGTCATCGTGGATTCCCCATAATGGGTCAACCGTATGCAAATCAGAATCAGCAAGAGCTTGAGAGATAAGTGGATGGCCATTATTGATCCCGGTATCAAGTAAACACACATGCGGAACTTGCTCTTCTTCTCCGGGAAATCGACATCTGCTGAGTAACTCATCCAGCCACTCAGGCTGTACTGCCGGTAATAATGCGTCAAAGAACTCAGCCGTTTCTTTTGCCCGTCTGAGCTCGGCAATGCTGTTAAGTATCATCATAGAACGAGTCATTTCTTGAGCAGATGTCCGGGCAAGCAATACTGTTCGTTCCGGAAACCGCAGTTCTCCAGAGGCAATCTTAAAACCCCGAGCCTCGGCCAATCTACGAAAAGTCGCGACAGTGGCAAAACGATCATCTCGAATAGGCAGCCACACCTCCCACCAGAAGGTTTCATCATCCGTTGTCGGGAAAACATCAGGATCATCTGTCCACAGGGCACGCAGGCTTGCAACACGAATCTGACGAATCGTGTTCATGAGTTTTTTATGGTCACGAACATTGTCGTTACGGTCTCGCTTTTCCTCTATGTATTCTCGAGTTAGCTTTTCAAAATGTGCAAGTTTTCCATCAGGGACGAAGATAGTCGCATAGGTCCGTTCCCCTTCATGCCGCACATTCAACAACTCGATACCGGAGCGCTCTCTTGCCAGGCTTTCAAACGCAAGTTCAATTTCAGGAAAGCTTTCGAACTCTACCTGCAATCCAAAGCCACCATCAAGCCCAACTTCTTCCTGTAGCTTACGGGCTTCTTTCGAATGGAGTTTTAATTCCTCAATCTGGCTAAGCAAGGCCGTCCCATGCCTCTGCCGATCCCGCGCAGGGATTGGCGTTTTTTCAATAGGCGGACGCCGTGGGGAAAATGGCTCGGTATCTGTGAATCCCTTGAGAATGAAGTGCTTTTTCTTTTCGTTTTGATCAGGCATAGAAAAAATCCTTATTTTTCAAGGGGATTTTTCAGTCGTGCGGCGATGTCCTGTCGTTCGAGAAGATTCTTCCGAATATCGGCCTCGTGAACATTCGCATGCTCATTTATCAGCAAATCTTTAAGCGTTTCTTCTGCCGTCCGAGTAATTTCTGCATAGCTCAATCCACCAGCTGACTTAGCCAGTCTCTTCCAGGAAACGCCTTTGGCGACATAACGCACAAGCCGTGCCCGCAGTAAAGTAGCAATCTGTGATTCGGTGGGTAGTTCGTAGTGCAGCACATCATCGAAACGTCTAAATAGTGCGTGATCTAGGATTTCTACGTGATTTGTGGCTGCAATTATAAGACTGTAGGACCGATCTTGCTCGATCATCTGTAGGAAACTGTTGAGTACACGCCGAATTTCGCCTACGTCATTAGCGAGACCACGCTGAGAACCGATGGCATCAAACTCATCGAAAAAATAAATTCCACGCGTTTGCTGTGTCGCCTCAAAAATTTGTCTCAGCTTGGCTGCAGTCTCTCCCATAAATTTGGTAATCAGTCCGTCAAGTCTGACTTGAAACAGAGGAATACCCAATTCTCCCCCGAGAACCGAACCTGTCAATGTCTTGCCGGTACCGGGAGGGCCTACCAGCAATATTTTTCTACGTGGAAATAATCCATGTGCAAGAATGCGCTCAGCATGGCGTTGTTCACGAATAACCCTCTGAAGCTGATTTTCCAAGGCATCAGACAGCACCATATCGTTCAGGCGAGACTTTGGATAGGAGACAGTCAACAAGTTGGCCAATTCACCCCGAGGCTGATTGATTGGAATAGGCCTCCCTGTCCCTTGACGGCGTTTTGCTTCGTCGATCAGTGAACGCAACTCCTCTGCTAGTTTTCCATGGCCTAACTTCGCCTCATGTGCTGCTAGTTGCATGCCCACGGAAAAAAAACGCTGATCATCGCCTTCCAAATGTGATTTAAGCAGTGCCTTTAATTGCTCTGCACTTGCCATGGCTATCCCTCCAATATCTGATTACCTCTCCTTATACCCTAAACACCTTCATTACTTCATCCCCTAAATGGTTGATCACCTTAACTGCGATCCGCCCTGATTCCGGTTTGTCGAAGGGGCGCGAGGTGTCGCTGTTGAGCGTATCCCAAGCTTCTTGGTTAATCTCGGCTTTGAGGGTGGTCTTGAGGGACTTATAGGGATCGTTTGCACCGAGGAAATAGGCGTGGCGGACGAAGAAACTCTCCTCGTTATAATCGGTATCGATGAACCAGCAGGCAATCCCTTCGGCTCCGTCGCTGCGGACCTCGCCGGTGTTGGGGTGAAACACATCCACGCCATTGATCTTCACCTTGATCTGCCCGTCTTCGGCGTCCATGATATCAATGTCAGGCTCACCGAAGATGACGAAGAGGTTCCCCTTGCCGGTATTTTTGAGGTCATCGGCCATGTGCAGATCAGCGTTCATACGTGCCTTGAGGACCGGAATACGGCCAAGCTTGTCAAATTCCGACGAGTGGGCGTCATAGTTGAAAGCGCAGGCGATAAGGGCGTCGAAATCGGCGTCCCCAGCCTCACGGGCGGCGGCCACAAGGTCAGGGCGAGATACTGTGCCGAACTCCGGGCCGATGAAGATAGCGGCTCGTTTTTCAATGCCCGATTGCACGTCTCCTTCGATGTACCGCCCTTCGGCGCATACGTAATGCCCCGGCCAGGGAGCGATTGAAGTAAAGGTAATCTTGTCTTCCTTGTGGGCCTGCTGTACACCGGCGGTCTTGAGGTTTTCCAGGATCATCCGGGTAAAGTCCTGTTCTTCTCCATAGCCGGACCTGGGATCCGCAACTCCGTCGATGAGTTCGTCATTTTCATCGACGCCCAGCACACGGTGCGGCGAGAGGCTTTCGACGGTGAAGGGACCGGCAACGCGTACCTTCTTCTTATCTTCGTAGGGTTTGTCGTAGAGATACTCGTAGTCGGCCTTAGCGGCGATGGAGGCGTCGATCTCCTTCTGACGGGCGATACGCTGTTCCCACCACTGGCTGTGAAGTTGCTTTGCCTCTTGGGGCCAGTCATCTTTTGCATCGCGGGGGAGCTCCCATTCTTCCCACATTTTGTCCAATATCCTGTTGATCTTTTCGCGAAGTGACTCCAGAAGCTCCTGATACTTTTCCCAGATGACGTCGATCTCGGCATTGTTAGCGATGGACTTGAGCGTGATATGAGGCACGCGCTGGTAGACGAATCCCTGGCGAATGTCACCGCGCGTGGGCTGGCTCGAAGGTGCTGTGTGTTCAACCTCGGCCTCCTTGTATTGCCCTTCCGGGGAGTTAGCCAAGAGGTAATAGGGATATCGCGCTCCCATAATCCGGGCACGGGCGAGCGCAAGCGAGACGCGAGAGGTATCGATGGTGATCCATCGGCGACCCCAACGTTCGGCTGAGTAGGCTGTTGTACCAGATCCGCATGTCGGATCAACAATAAGATCACCTGGATCAGATGCTAGGAGGATGCAACGAGCGATAATTTTTTCGTTAGTCTCGACTACATACTGCATGTTGGGTATCTTGCCCGCAGTATCCTGCCAGTAATTAGTCTGCTCAATTCCCCAATTATCTGACATAAAATACTTGTAGGCAAGCGTCTCGCGAGTGCGTAAAAGGCGATCGGAACGCCGCAGACGATTCATTTCATCTAGATCACCCCGCCAACTGTGTTTGGGTCCAGGAGTTAGTGCCTCTCCCCTGAAATCAAAAAAACAATCACGACCATCAATCTTTCCTCCGTCACGAACCTTGTCAGCGCGAAACACAAAAGCCCCAGCAGGTAATGGGACCTCAGACCTCTTCTCTTCAGTTGTCAAGGGACGCTCTCCACCGCCAGGTTTCAGCAACCAAAGTGCTAACTTTTTCGGATCCTCGGTGGAGCCATCAGCCATGGTTCTTTTCCTGAACAACTTGCGAGCCTTCACATATTCAATATCCTTCGCATACCAGAGAATGTAGTTGAAGCTGTTCTTAATCGTTCGAGTTTCTGGTGATGCCTTTTTGAATGTAATTGTTGCAACAACGTTTGTGTCCCCAAATACTTCATCCAATAAAACACGAACACGATGTACATTTTCGTTCGAGATTTGGATAAAAACTGAACCAGATTCTGACAGTAAATCTCTCGCCACAGTCAGTCGATCCCGCAGATAAGTCAGATAGGAATGAATCCCATCTCGCCAAGTATCGCGGAAGGCCTTCACCTGCTCCGGCTCGCGGGTAATATGATCGACCTTACCATCCCTTACATCGCGGCTCGTCGTGGACCACTGAAAGTTGGAATTGAACT
This sequence comes from uncultured Spirochaetaceae bacterium, assembly GCA_964545735.1. GTDB lineage: Bacteria > Spirochaetota > Spirochaetia > Sphaerochaetales > Sphaerochaetaceae > Pleomorphochaeta. Next base: position 4,276 of record CAZJGS010000056.1, on the reverse strand, counting down.
TGATGCCATAAGGGGGGTCAATGTAAATGCACTGCACTTTGCCGCGCAGTCCCTCGCGTTCGGCCAACGAAGCCATGACCTGGAGACTGTCACCAAGGATCATGCGGTTCGACCAGTTGGCATCATGCTGGTAAAACTCGGTTCTGGCGCCTTCGCTCGGCAGCCCGTTGAAATCGGAGAAGAGATCAACCTGCTGCGGTATGCCATCCTGTTCCTTTGCTTTGGTTTGCTTGAGCAGGTCGTCGATCAGGACCTTGGGGTGGACTTTCTCCTGGATGTAGAGCGGCGGCGCCTGCACCACCAGATCCGACCAGTTCTGTTCATCCTTTCCGCGCCAGACGAGCTGCGGATCGAGATCGCGGTTGCGCCGCTCGTAAGCGACCCTGATGGGATTCTGTTCATCCTTTTGCATCACCGACTGGTATTCGACGGTGGGAATGTACGTTCGCCGGGCCTCATCATGTGTGATGGTTTCGATAGACTTATTTGTTCTGTTCTTCCTTGTTTTTTTTGCCATGGTGGTTCCTTAAACCGCCGCCTGTGCGGCGACTGAATCGATCATTTTATTAAACTCGGCCTCTACCTTAGCTTCAAAATCAACCTCAATCTGATAGACTTCGGTGAACTCGGCAAACGCCCAGCGGCCGTATTGTCCGTTGTTGTTCACACCGGGCACCCAATAGATCTCCATGGTCGCTTTTTTGTCCTTGGCGTCCTCGCGTCGATACCCTTTGATCTCAACGATCAGGTGCAACAGGTCCTCATCCCCATGTCCATCATCCACCAGTACAATGAAGTCGGGAATGTACTTCCGTGTCCCAGAGCCATAGCGATAGGGCACTTCAAGGCCCAGGTTGTGATTCTTGACGTAGGCCTTGACACGAGGGTGAGCTTCGACGACACGGCAGAACTCGGCCTCCCAGTCGCTGTCGAGAATGACCCAGTTGATGTGACATTTGCGGGCATCACTCTCCCAGCGATTTTTCTTAGAGGTATTGAAATTCACTTGCATGGTGGAGCCCATGGGGTTGTACGGATCGAGAACCGCCTTGATGGGGCGTTCCCCAACCAGAGAGCGAGTGATGCCTGCGGTAATGCGTTCGCAGGCCCAGTCCGCCAGTTCCTGGTACATTAACTGTGCAGGATAGGTGCCGCCCTTGCAAACGAGACAATTATCGAGCCACTGTCTGGTAATCCGTTTGAGTTGCCCGAACAGGTGGAGTTTGGCATCTGCGCCGGGGTCGCGCCACTTGGTATAGAGCAATCGCTTGGCAACGTGGAACAATAGAGTGGACCGCCGCATATCTTCCAGATGTTCCAGGCTGAGATCAACATCTTCACCAATAATCCCTGCATTCTTGGTTATAGAGGGGCCGACAACATCCGGCGTAAGCTCCAGAACAGAGTCTCCATTAAATACTGCTGTGAGACGTTCTTCAGGTAATTCGACACGGTATCCATTAACACGTGGAAACCGGATTTCGAGGTGGTCGCGCTCGGGGCGCACTGCCTTAACATGGATTGTTTCACGGGGCGGTTGCGGTGGTGCAACAACCGGCTTGGCAGTGAAGTCGAACGGGATACCCAGTATATCTGCGTATTCCACATTGAACAGGCCCTCCTCATTGAGATCGTATGACTGTCGGCGCAGTGCTCGGCCAATCACCTGCTCACACAGCAGCTGTGTGCCGAATGCGCGAACCCCGAGGATGTGGGTGACATTGTTGGCATCCCAACCCTCTGTGAGCATGGAAACCGACACGACGCATCTGATGGATTCACCAAGGCGGCCCTCTTTTCCAACAGTATTCATAACTTCACGAAGCAGGTCCTGATCGGTAATGTTCTCGGCCTTCTGGTGGTCTCCCCGCTCGCGCATCTCATAGCGGAAACGCTCAATCTCATCCGAGGCCATGTTGCGGAAGTTTTTATCAAGCACATCTCCAGATTCCAGCTGTTCGCTGTCGATCAATATTGTGTGAGGTCTACCAAGCTGGTTACCGTGCTCATCGAAATTACGGAAAAGTTCGAGCCGTCCGTTTACGAGAGTAGTAGAGCCGTCTTCATTTTCTTGATAGAAGCCTGAGATGAAGTCGTAAACGAGCTTGGATATCGAGGTGTTCTGACAAACAACAATAAAGCAGGGAGGAACATGAATGCTGATTTCCCTCCATAACTCGTATGTCTTTTTATAGTGGCCATAGAGAGCTTCCATCGCTGTTTGTAATTCAACAGGGAGGCTGAGTGGGTCTAGAGTTTTTGCCTTACCTCGACCCTTCCGGGGCATCCGCTTGCCAATATATTCCCAGAGGTTTCTGAACTTAGGCATATCACCACCCGGGATATTATCAGCCACAGGAACGCGCGGCAACTTCACGATTCCGCACTCGATGGCGTCCATGAGGGAGAAATCGCTCATTGTCCAAGGGAACAGGGTGCCCTCGGCGTAGCCAGAGCCACTGAGGAAAAACGGCGTCGCCGATAGGTCGATAACGCGCGTAATCCCGAGATTACGCTTGACGGTTTCGAGACCAGAAATCCATAGACGGGCGGCCTCGTTGTTCTTTTCCGCTTCTTTTTTGTCATCCCCTTTGAGAATACCCTTGCCATCGCCATTAGGCTTCTCGCGGTAGCAATGATGGGCCTCGTCGTTAATCACGAGAATTTTTTTCATGCCCATCAAGCCGGGCATTACTCTCTGAATCATCTGGCCTTCGGTCTCTAATGTGTGCAGTGATTCCCCTCGACCCTGGAGCAAGGAGCGACCACCCTTTGAAAGGTCAATACGCTCACGGAGCTTGAATGCGTGAAAGTTGGTGATAACGATTTTTGCCCGTTCCAGATCTCCAAGCATGTCACCGGGCACCAGTTCACGAGATTGGTAGTAGCTATCCGGGTCATTAGGCTGGAGCACACGGAGCCGGTCACGGATTGTCAAACCAGGGGTAACAACCAGGAATCCACGGGTGAATTTCTGGCTATTGGGACGGCGCACTGCGTTGATGGTCTGCCATGCAATCAGCATCGCCATAACCGCTGTCTTGCCTGTGCCGGTGGCCAGTTTCAGGGCAAGCCTCATCAGCTCAGGATTGGCTTGCTCGTTTGCGGCAGCAAGGTGTTCCAGAAACCCTTTGCCTTTCTTGCCTGCTTGTGGGGCCACCTCGGTCAGCCAGATTAAGGTCTCAACGGCTTCGACCTGGCAGAAAAATGGGCGGAAATTGTTGAACTTGTAATGACGCCAATGCTGAAGCAGACGGGTAGTTTCGGGCGTAACTCCCCAGTCGTTTGGATTTGGCATGCTTCGCCAGTGGTCCACGTTTTGGCGGAGTTTATTGATAATTGGAGTAGGATCGTATTGTTGCTCCTGAGTTGAAAGCCCCTTGCCTTCGTCAAAGATCATTTGTTGCTGAGTATCTAAACCCTTGCGTTTTCTGGGCTTGGGAATCGGAGTGATGAACTCTGCCCGGCGACGGCGCTGAATAATTTCTTGTGTCGGTTGTCCCTGATCATCGAGTTCCCAGTGCTGCATCGGGTACTCATAGGGAGAGTTGATGACAGGGTGTTCGAAAAATCGATTATCCATGTGTAAATATTCTCCTGAGGCTAGCTGCTGTGGATTCGATCATGGTTTTATTCTATATCACCAGTGTGATGATCGGTCATCTTATGTCTTCCTTTGGCCGCCGCCCAAGATCGGTAATAGTTTTTACTATGGCAGTCCTTTTTCCCAAAAATAAAAGCCCCGCTTCTCTTTTCGAAAAACAGGGCTGTCATAGGCACGGCATAATTCCTCTCATGTAGTGGATTGCAAGAATCTCATAGAACGCATTAAGTGATTAACTCTGCTAAGGTATTTTGTCAAGAAATATTACAGTGAGAATTTGGTAATGTAAAAGAATGTTCGCAATTTCGAGTAATGAGACCATCGAGATCTCCGGTTTATGCTGCCTGTTGTAATGGCAATCGTTGCTCTTCATGAGTGATCCACGATCCGCTCAGGTACTTGAGAATAGCGTCGTCGTTCTGGACGGTCCGGGTGTGAAAAGCTTTTTGTTCTTATCAGAGAAGTTTTTTGCCTTCGCAGATATTGAGCAGTTCGGCAAGAGCAAGGATTTGTGATCTGCGCCCTCTACCTTCCCTCAACACCATGATGATACCTGCTTTTTTAAGTTTCCCCAGCATGTTCATAATCATGGGCAGGCTTGGCATGTCAAGGAAAACTGGAGTATTGGCCGATGTCTTTGTTTCTGAGAACAGACTTATCCGGATAAACTGT
>CAZJGS010000055.1:0-16554 GCA_964545735.1 uncultured Spirochaetaceae bacterium | reverse complement strand
TACGCGACCAGCGCAAATGCTTCGCATTTTACTCGGTCGCATCAATCACCCCCTAACCCCCGAGGGAAAAAGATAAATAAATAAATAATAATCCCTCGCGCGCGCGAATATTAACTTATTAACAAAAACAAAGAACAAAGAACAAAGAACAAAGACATTATACTACGTAGTATAATATTATATATTAGCATAATCTATGCCAGGCTCTCAATACGAAGTCCCCTTAAGTCCCCCTAAGTCCCCTTAAGTCCCCTTCCGCTTTCACTCCTTCCTATTACCTGAGTAAAGAAACGATGGAGGTGAAATTTCATGCAGGATGATGTGTATAAGATCGGGATAGATGTAGGATATGGGGATGTCAAGGCCGTGGTGAACCACGCAGGAAAAATAGAATATTTCAAGTTTCCAACGGCGGTTGCTTATGCCGGAGAAGGGTTTGCTCTGGGCGGATTTGGCACCGAGACGCAGGTTTCAGAATACAAATACAGGGGTAGAACATACAAGGTCGGGAAATCCGCTCTTAATTGTCCCGAGATTTTCAGTACACGGGATATAAACTTTCTTCTCACTTACGCACCTCTTCTTGTTTATGTTTCGCTGAGAAAGATTGCCGAAGTTTTTGAAATCAACTTTGACGATTTGGTCGTGGCGGAAAAACAATTATGTGTTGGGCTTCCACTTGCTCAGTGGGAAAAATATAAACCCAGATTCATAGACACACTCACAGACTTTCAGGTATCAAAAGACCATATCCATCTTGATACCATAGAGGTTTTGGCCCAGGGACAGGGCGTTCTGGTTGATTACGTTCTTGACGATTCCGGAGTTGAAGAAGGAGAGCGGGGAGATGATAATCTTCTTATCGTCGATATCGGCTTTAACACGGTCGATGTGCTGTGTGTAGAGGAAGGCATATGCAGTAAGCGATGGTCGGATATGATCGAGGGTGGAGGCATCTGCAGAATATGCGACATTATCAACAAACACCTCCAGAAATCGGAGATATACCTTTCAGAACAAGTCATAAAAGATGTTTTACTCGCAAAAGAACTAAGTATTTACGGGCAGAGAAAAGACTATTCAACTGTCATTCGTGATGCTTCAGAAGCCTACAGCGACATGCTCGAGCAGGAGATCAAATCAAGATGGTCAAGATTTTCTCAAAAGGCGCAAAAGCTCATTTTATCTGGAGGCGGGGCATACTATATAACTAATTTCAATGGGTACGCTCCAGATTTTGTTTGCACTCCACATCTCCCTGAATATTCCAATGCACGGGGATTTGCCAAATACTTAATGGCTTCGGCATAATATGAACATCAGGAAATACAAGATTAGTATCCATTCTGCTGAGATTGCCGGGTTACTTGATAAAATCCCGAAAGGTATGAAAACACCCATCATCGAAGCTGCCTTGAGCATGTATATGAAAAGCAGTGATGGAAGAGTTTTTATGGAACATTTAACTCCCGGGCATCCGGCAAAAGCCAAGCCGGAAGGCAAATTAGTTGGAGCAACTGAGCTAAAAACTCAAAAAAAGGCCAATCATAAAAGAAATAAAAGTTTTGTAAAAAAATTCAAAGGAGACTTTCAATGAAAAACAAAGGATTAAAAAGATCATTCACAGCTTTACTTATTATGTTGAGTCTATTGTTTTTAGCCTCACAGGGATTCGCAGGTGAAAAAGAAGGACTATGCGAGAGGATAGATATTGATTTCATGCACCAGCATCTTAATCTCCCAAAACAGGTGGAAATTGCTTCGAGCACTCCCGTTAACAATCTTTGCCAAGTCATCTTAAATATCAATGGACGGTATTTTACCACTTATGCATCTGACAAATATGTGATTATAGGGAAAATGTATGAAGATCACACTCTTTTGGACAATTCAGAACTGGCAAGACTTCAAAAGCTCAGTTTCATAAAAGCAAAACCGGAATTGGATAAATGTATTGCCATTGATTACAAACCGAAGAGTAGTACGAAAAGCACAATCTATATGATTACCGATCCCATGTGCCCATACTGCAATATGGCCACCAAGAAGGTTAAGGAATTTGCTGATAATTACAATGCTGAATTGAAAATAGTTTTCTTTGGTGTACATGGAACGACAAGTGACCAGAAGGCAATCGAAGCCGTATGCAGGAATTTTACGCTTCCCGAATATGCAATAGAAGGCTGGGAAAAGGGGGACAGCAAGAAGTATCAGTGCCAGGAGGGAAAGGATCTGATTGAAAGATCAAAGTCTGCTGTAAGAAATCTTCATGTTCAGGGAGTACCGACTTTCTTCCTACAGGATGGAACACAAGTTGTAGGCGCTGACGTGGCACGTTTGAAGAAAGCGATAGGCAGGTAAGCCGCCATGCAGATATCGAAGGCGATGGTTGTTTCAGTATTTCTTTCAATGGTTGTCGTGTCCCCCCTATCGGCAGCCGGAATATATTGTTTTGATAAGGCGGGGCGGGATTACAACATATCGCCTGCACTTCTCAGCGCGATCTCATATGTGGAAAGCAGTCATAACGCTAATGCCATTAATCACAATACGAACGGTTCTGTAGATTATGGACATATGCAGATAAATTCTTGCTGGAAAAAGTCTTTGTCGTCCAGATGGAAGTATCTTTCTGATCCTTGTTATTGCACTCTGGTCGGGGCTTGGATACTCCGGCAGTGTATTAACCGGTACGGATACAGATGGAACGCCGTTGCCTGTTACCACATGGGCAGGGTGCCATCAGAACACGAATCCAGAAAGAGACAGGAGGCAGTTAATTATATCCAGAAAGTTCAACATGCCTTAAATCTTAAGTGAGGTTTTAATATGCGTTTTTTACGTTTTACGTGTTACTTGATTATTTTTATTATCCTGTCTTTTTGTCTAACCGGATGCTGTTATTTATCCGAATGTTGGAAGCAAAAGACCGTTTTGCCTGAAAGAATGGTAAGTACGGTGGTAAATACAGCAGTTCATGAAAGACAAGACTTCCCTCCGGTTTTGTACACCATCAGTGGGAACTATACATATAAGCACGGAAACAGGATCAGCAGTAAAACGACTGGAGCATTCTTGGTTGTTGACAATTCAAATGTTGATCCGCCTCTTGTAAGGTCAAAACCCAAAACATTTATTAGTGTTCCTGTTGCCCCTTTTCATAAAAGTATTCCAAGGCGCGAGAATATTGTTATCTATTTTGGTTTTGATTTATACGAGATAAGTAAAACAGAATGTAAAAAGCTCCATAGTCTTATAAAGAGCTACAAACACCAGCCTGTTTCTGTCATTGGATATACATGCTGGAAGGGATCAAAGAAATACAATGATATTCTGGCACTTAAAAGGGCAAGATCGGTCGCTGAATACCTCAAGAAAATGGGAATTGTTATTAAGGTTGTTAAAGGGAAGGGAAAATCCCAGTTCAAATCCAAGATAGACATAACGCTAAATAGAAGGGTTGAGGTGATACCGTGTGCAAAAAAATCATCTTGACCTCAATAAGTATTGCTATTGTCCTTGCGATGGTTGTGGGACTTTTCTTTGAGCATTATGTGCAAGAATATTTCCAGGAATTCACGTCTATTAACTTTGCCAGTCTTATTGTTATCGTAATTGGTGTTCTCTATGCCCTTATTCGAAGAAACGTGATTGTTCCGGTTGCGTTTTTCTTTATCGCATGTGCTTTACCCTGGATTAAATATTGGATCATTAATTATTGGGATAATGTGCAGTTACCCTGGTAATTTTATGGAAAGAGGAGGTTTTATGCAGAATTTTATTATGATAACAGGAGATAAGGTTCCAGAATATGATGTCGTGGCCTGCTACGGTCCTGTCATTGTTCCATGCGTGGGAGCAGGTAACTTCGTCAGAGATTGGATTGCACGTTTTACTGATTTCTTCGGTGGAAGGTCAAAATCTTACGAGGCGATATATGAAAGACTAATTACACGCGGGCTTGATTCAATGGCCGAGCAGGCAAAGTCTTCCGGTGCCAATGCCATTCTAAATTTACGGCTTGAAAGCGCGGACGTTTCAGGAAACTCAATCATAGGTTTGTTGCTTTATGGAACAGCGGTTAAAATCGAGAAAACAGTAAAGATCGAACATAAGGAGGCTGTATAATTATGCCAAGTGGCCCGGAGAGTATGGGTGGCAGTCCTATCTTAATTGACAGCAATGAGCAATCTACAACAACAAAAAAGTTTCCTAATCTGCTTACCGCTGTATCGCAGATACAGAGATACGCAATGTTCGAAAGAAAAGGCGGAGAGATACCGGTTGATTTCCTGACGCTTGACGGACAATTCAGTTTTTTTAATGTCGGTATGGCGTCGGGCCTGGTACACGGTTTGTTTTTTTTATTACTTTCGATACTCATATTGCCTGTATTCTCAGATGATATTCTTCGAACGTGGGTTTCACAATATGTTTCACTTGCTGAATATAAACCTTTTCTCTTCTTTATCGGTCTGTTACCCATTATATATTCAATTATAGTGTGCGTTTACCTCACTAAGTACCATTTAGGTAAATTGGCACGAAGAGCAATAGATCAACTGCTGGCTGGAAGGTTGGTAAGCAAAATAGGACAGGGGTTGCTCTATTTTGTATTTTTCACAGTGCTTGCAAATCTATTGACTCCCGAAAACAGTTGGAAGTTTGCTTACACTGTTACTCTAAGGCATTACGATATAGCACAAGAAATCTACAGAATATTAATGAATACAAGACCAAATCTGCGTAATGCCGCTTTTGAGATACTGGGAGTTTTTATGATAGCGATAGTAGTACCATTTACAACCATCTGGCTGTTTTCGATCTATCGAAAAATAAAAAGCATCAGGCAAAAGATGTTCTGGAGGAGATAGGAAGAAATAATGTTTAATCGTCACAAGGAAACCACATACATAGGTAACGGGACAGAGCTTGGCGACTGCACAGGTAAAATCAAGAAGATAATAATGCCTGATGAAGACAGGCGGGGCCATCTGTTTTGTTTCGGGGCAACAAGGGTGGGTAAAACAAGATTGATAGAGTCAATGATTGAACAGGATATCCGGAAAGGATATTCCGTATGTTTTATTGATCCGAAGGGCGATATTAATATTTTCTCTAAGATAGTTCAGGTTGCACTTGAAGAGAACAGACAGGACGATTTGTGCCTTGTTACTCCCATATTTCCTGACTATTCATCTAAAATAGATCCGCTGGCATACTACTACATGAGTGAAGAGATTGTTTCCCATGTTGTCTCCGGAATAAAAGCAAAGGAAGAGTTTTTCATCAATGTTGCCTATGAAACAACCCTTGTCATTGTACTTTCGCTCCTCCTTTTCAAGAAGATACGTGGCGACACAGGTGAAGAGGGGAGAATAAACTTTGATGACATAAAAAGCAGGGCTTCACACGCCGGATTAACCTCACTGAAAAACGAATTAGAAGTAATAAGAAATATGGAGCCAAAAGCACAGGAGATCATAGAAAGCCTGAATCAAATACTTTCGTCTCCCCCCGATTATTTTGCAAAAATATCTTCTTCTTTACGAACAGTTTTGACGTCAATATCAACCGGTAGTGTTGGTACAATAATCGGTCAGGCGAAGAGTAATAAATTCATAGAACGGCTGGAGAGCAACAAGAAGACAATACTTATTGTTCAGACGGGGAGTCTTCTCACTCGAAGAACTGCTCACATTGTTGGAAGGGTGCTTATATCTATGGTGCAGAGTTTTATTGGCAGACGCTATGCTTCCGGCAAAAAGGTGTCTCCCCCTCTTTGTATGTATATCGATGAAATGAGTAATGTCATTTATCTCGGTATAGAAGATCTGTTTAACAAGGGGGGTGGGGCTGATGTTTGGGTTCATGGATTTACCCAGTCCATTGCAGACCTTGAAGCGGAAATAGGTGCCGCGCCGGCAAAGAAAATTCTTGATAATACAAACACAAAGATTTTCATGAGGGTTAATGATCCATCAACAGCAAAGTATATATCAGATTATGCCGGTACGATGGATAAATTCTCACCCTTTCTCTCTCTGTCAGGCGGTATTACTATACGCGAGGTTAAGGAGTATCAGATAAAACCGGAAGCGGTCTTAAATCTCAAACCGAGAGAATTTTACATGTTTTCATTTCATACGAGATGCAAAGGTGTAACCAATTTTACGAAACCGGCGTATATTCACGCTATATACCCCGATGCCAAGATTCAATGAAGTTTTATTTATCTATCGTTTTTACATTCATTTTTCTGATTATTGTTTTTCTGTCTTTTTGGTCAGGTTATAACAAACGAAAAAGGCGAGAGACTGCATTTGCCCATCTCGATAAAATAGCTGAGCTGAACTCAAAAGATGAAAATTGTTCTACCCCCGGGAATGAAGAGGAGTTGCCCGATACAGCTCATAAATCTTTTGCACACTCTGCATTAATTGACCCCTTCTTTTCGCAGCACATCGAACCATACAAGCAGGTATTGCAATATAACGAATATTATAATTCTGTGCTGGACGTTCTTACCGATCTCGATAAATATGGTGACTGTTCCTCGGTGGTACGAGATGGCAGTAAATCTGCTTATGCACGTTCTGAAAACTTATACAGCCTCTTGAGTAAAATATCGTTATTGGAACATTCTCTGAATGTGGCCTCCGAAACAATATCGATCGTTAATAATGGAGCATTTGGACAGGATGCCGATATGCGAAGAGGTATGCTACTAATAGCGGCCCTGGGGCATGACCTTGGAAAGATACCGGAACTCCAAGAGAATCCTAATTATACCACCGGGGACCATCCGATTATATCACAGGCAGAGCTTAGTCGTATTATGCCGGATTCCGTTCCTGAACGTCAGAAAATACTCGATGCTGTCAGAGACCATCACCTGCGATCTAAAGAGTTTCTCACCTTGATTATTAAGAAAGCTGATCAGCAAGCGAGGGCAAAGGAAGCTAAAACACTTTTGCCACCCCAAGAAGATAAGGTTCAAGAGCATACACCTGTCTCAAATATTGCATCAAATCAGAATATCTTAAATGACAGGATTCCTGCCCAGACAGATCTGTCATGGATGGACATGGGCATTTTGATGAAACGGATAGAGGAAAGAATAAATATGGTGCATGAAAACAAATTCAGCGCATTTTCCATGAGAGACGGCATGGTATATGTCATGCTTGAAATGATTTCCTCCATTGTCTACGATCTGGCCGAAGCAAAGAATCGGCTGGAGATTATAACGGAGCCAAAGCGCGATATTGAATATACTGTCAGAGTGCTTCTCAAACAGTATATCCCACCCGATATAGGCCCATCTTACAGTGGCAGACGCTACAATCTTTATTATAGCAATAAAACAATACGCCAGGGATTCTATATGCCCATCAAAGCTGAGGCATTTAATATCACAATCTCTGAAATGGAAAAAAGAAAATCAGGCGAATTGAAAAGAATAACCAAGGTTGATCCAGTATCTTTTTCCCCCAAGCAATAACCTACCCCCACCATATTTGCTGCAACTTTCACACCTTCCTATTACTGAAGTATGGAGGTTGCCATTAACAGGTTTAACCATACATTGTCCGGCGTTCTTTTATCGGAATTGATTATCGTTTTTAAGTGTTCTCCGCTTTTAACGTGGCAGGGAGTTTCGTATGTTGTCAATGATGCGCATGCGTTTGCTGCTGTTTTTCCTGCCGTCATATCTCCTGTTATTGGTTCTGTATTCCCTGATGTTGATATGCGTATCCCAGGACTCGATCATAGAACAATAACTCACTGGCCTGTTCCTTACGGAATCGTTCTTATTTTGGCATACCTTGCGGGACATTTATGGCTGTTAGTTTTTTGTATTGGTTGTCTGCTTCATATCTTATTGGACTCTTTTAGTCTAATGGGGGTTCCGCTTTTAACCCCTTTCGGGAAACACAAAGGATTCAGAATTATGAGAGTTGGAAGTCATGCCGAGATTTTATGTTCGGCAATCATGTTACTTGGGATTTTCTGTGTGTGGTTTATAGCACACAGTTGCCAATAATATAGCATGGGAGGTTTGGTTTATGAGTAAAAAAGTTGCAGAGAAGATCAGGTTGGTCATTAACGTCATACTCGTTTTTGTGTGCTGTTTTATGATCATTGACGGAGTGGAGTTCTTTACGCAGACGTGGGGTATGGTCCAGTCCACGGAGTTTCAGCTGCTGATAGCACTGGTCCACATAGGTGCTGTGATGATGATATGGGCGTCCATTTACACGTTCAAAAAGATCATAGTCGGAATAATTACAAAAAAAGATACGGAGGCTAATTAAAATGAAGGGTTTTAAAGGCTTAGCAACAAAGTACAATGAGATTTCACTTAAATTGGTGTTCAGTCCCAAGGTGGCAATGGCCGCTGCTATTACACTGATGGCCGGTGGGGCAGTCCTCGTCAGTGCGAACATAGCTTCAGCAATTACGCCCCCGGCAGCAGGAACCTTCGCCTATGATGTTTACGATATAGCCGTAAACGAGATGGTTAAGGGCCCTATCGGCTACATTGGTGGACTGGGTGCAATGGTATGGGGGGCATTCTCGGCAATTCAGCAAAAACTTGGAATGGCTGCATGTGCGATACTTGGCGGCGGGGCACTGATCAAAGCGGATACAATCACACAATCCCTGGGCTTGACCTTTTAATATGCCTGTAAGATTCCCCCAATATTTGTCGTCACCGATACAGGTCCTATGGTTCGAGGCTGATGAACTTGGCATGATACTGTTCTTTTTTACACTCGGGTTCCTCTTTGGAAATGTGTTCTACCTGTTAATGTTTTTGGGTCCGTACACATACAGCAAATTTAAAAATAAATATCCCACAGGGTTCTTACAGCATTGTGCTTATTTCACCGGCCTCGCCAAATTTGAATATTACCCGGATTCTTTTACCAAGACATTTTTAGAGTAAAAGGTAGGATAAATGAAGTTAACAATGTTTGTCAATAAGTCGGACAATATAAAAGCTGAGAACCGCTTGCTTAAATTTGCAGTGGTTATCATCGCTATTGCATGTGTTGTATCAGCATTACTATCTTACAGTGCCCTGAAATATCAGAAGACTATTATCTTACCGCCTGTTGTAGACAGACGAATTGAGATTTCGGGTAACAATGTCAATGACGATTATATAAAACTGTTCACGAGGTATACGACAGGTCTTATATTTAATTACACACCTCATACGTTTCGTGGACAGGGTAACGAGTTGCTCAGATTCGTTACCCCCGAATCTTATAATACCTTTAACAGCAGACTGACAGTCATGGCAGACAATATCGAAAAGCTGCTGGTGTCCAGTGTATTTTACATACAGAAAATGTCAATTAATCAAGCGAAACGAGAGATCACAGTTCAAGGATTGAGACAACAGTTTTCCCATAGCTTACCCATTAAGAACAAGCAGAAGAAATACATAATGGGATACAAAATAATAGACGGGAGATTTTATATAGATGACCTTAAAGAAATGGATTCATAGCTTCTTTGCAGTCACTGTTGCATACGTTGTTGCCACTGGCTGTGCATACGCTGGCGATCTAAATCATTACGTTGAAGTCATGCCTGAGATTACTACCAGTGTAGATTTCAGTAACAGGGACGTGAACAGAATTATGTGTCCCACAGGACAGCCGGTTAAAGATGTTGTTTGCTCTCAGGAAAAGGGCGTTACCGTTAAAATTGCCGGTAATAATGTTTTTGTGAAGTTTCTCATCAAAAAAGATCCAGCTACAGGAAAGAATATTTACGTAAAAAAGCCTGTGGAAATGTATGTTGTGTGCGGCGCGCAAAGTACGATTTATACCCTGATATTCAATCCTCGTAACATTCCTGCGCGATTTGTCAAGCTGGCAGGAGATACTAAAAAGATCGAAGAGAATCTGTCATTATTCAAAGACATGCCTGCGGAAAAGGTGGTGATAATGATGATTAAAAAAGTGTATGTCAACGATATTCCTGAAAGTTTTACCATAAAGAAGGTCAATCACAGGATTGATATATTCAGAGATATTGATGTCATATTTAATCGAACAATTATTGCTGAAGGAGAAGGGGTCAGGCTCAAGGAATATATTGTTCGGTTAAAAAAGTCATACAAAAAGGACCGTATGAAGGTAATGGAAAAATACTTTCTGGTTCCTGAACTGGCACAGAATCCTATCGGCATAGCCCTCGAAACGCTGACACTTCTCAAGGGCAAACCGACAAGACTCTTTGTGGTTGAAAATAAGAACATTCATTCGTGAGGAATATTTTATGCTTTATGGAGAGAATAAAAATAGTGGCCAAAACAAAAAGTCTGATGTTCCAAATAAGGCCCAAGAAAAGAAGTTGCAATCAGAAGATAAGCAGACCGATAGGCTAAAGCCTGTACGGGATATGTGGTCCAATACCAATCCCAAAAATAAACGCAGGATTGTTATTGCATGCCTTATCCTTATAGCCATTTTTGTAATACTGGCCGGTTATAAGTTCTCCGGGCGTTCATTCAGTGGGGGGGATGAGGAAAAGGCTGTTGCTCAAAACAAAACGAGAGAGATTAACATAGATCAAGACATGGTGGAGAAGGGGCTTTATGAATCTAATCAAAATCAGATAGCTCATCAGAATGACGAAATTGCTAAAATCAAATCAGCGATCCTTAAATTAAAAGAAACACCACCTGTCGTTGTTAATGAAGTTATTTCTGCCAATGCAGGAACAAGCGGCAGGGGATCTTCATGCCCGACCAAAAATAAGATCAGCATACCTCCGCCTCCACCCGTTAACCAGCCGGCAACAAAACAGGGTGCAAAAAGTATGTATGCCCCTCCGCCTCCGCCTCCAATTGCTGTAGAACAGGGTTTTATGGGCGGAATATCCTTTGTCTCAAACAGCGAACCTCTAAAGAAGCAAGATAATAAAGGTAAAAAAAAAGAGAATCAGGAAGTATATCTGCCCCCTTCTTTTATGGAGGCGATTCTTCTCTCCGGATTAGCGGCTCCTACCACATCGGTAGGAAAAAATAATCCCCAGCCAATACTTATGAGAGTCAAAGACCTTGCAGTTCTCCCAAACAAGGTCAAGGCAAATCTCAAAGGATGTTTCTTGATTGCAGAGGGTGTGGGGAATCTGGCCGATGAACGGGTACATGCAAGGCTTGTAACCCTTTCATGTATCAGCAGGGAGGGTTCATCCATAATAGACCAGGCAATCAAAGGTTTTATTGTCGATGGTGACGGTAAGGTTGGACTGAAAGGTATGGTTACCGCAAAGATGGGAGCTATGCTCGCGAGAAGTGCGCTTACTGGATTCCTGGGAGGTATGGGTGACGCACTTGACCAGTCAAGCATGACAAACTCATTTAGTGCAGCAACAGGGACAAATCAAGAGTGGCTTACAGATACAGATGCGTCCAATATAGCAAGAGCAGGTGTGGGAAAGGGAATATCGAATGCCATGGGGGACCTTCAGAAGTTTTACCTCCAGCTTGCCGAACAGACCATGCCGGTTATTGAAGTCGGAGCAAACAAGACAGTAACGGCGGTAGTAAGTGAGGGCATAATGCTGAAGATCAAAGACTATAATTCAGATCCAGGAGAATAAGTTTATGAGAAGAAGAATCGTAAGTATTAGCTTGTTTGTGGTCTTTATATTGTGTTTTACCGGATGTGCCGTGTTTAACCCGTACAGTGATGAGTTTCAGTGCCCTAACGTAGATAAGGGAGAGTGCATCAGTATGCAGAACGCATATGAAAAAAGCATTTCTTCCGAACAGGATAATACTGACGATGAATCGTTACAACGCGATGATGAATGTACCGATTGCGCAGAGACCGGGAAAAGCACGACAGATACGCAAAAAGAAACAACCAAAAATGCCGGGTATAATTACCAGAAAAGCCTTTATAACAAGATGATTTCTTTAATACAGAATTCTCGATCCCCCATGGTTGCAGCACCTGATGTAATGAGGGTTTTGATAATGGCTTATACAGGGCCTGGAAATATCCTTTACAGTTATCGCTATGTTTATGTGTTCGTCACCGAGCCTAAATGGATATACAGCACAACTGAAATCGAGTGAGGAGATTGGATTTGAATCTTAAAGAGTTTTTATTTGGAAAACACGTGGGGATAACTAAAGCAGAATTAAAAAAAATGACATTCAGAAATTCATTTTCAGATTATCTTCCCTATGTTGCATATGATCCTGAGACGCAACAATATCATTGTACCGATAATTCTATCGGATTCTTATGGGAATGTACCCCTCTGCTATATGGGAATGATACCATATTTAACAATCTCAACGGGTTGTTTACGGCAGGATTACCCGAGGGCAGCATACTGCAATTCATTCTTTATGCTGACCCGCATATAAATCATACGCTGAAAGAATATCAAAACACAAAGGTAAGGAAATCAGATATTATCCGGGAAAGCGTAGAGAACGTAGTAAATTACTATCATGAGGGTACAAAAGGATTTGACAAAACACAGGGTATTCCTGTCCGCAATTTCAGGCTGTTTGTGGCATTAAAAATATATAAGAATAAAAATATTCTTAATGAAATTCTCTCTGATATCAAGGAGAACATCTACGAAACATTAAAAGGGGTTTACCTAAACCCCAGACCGGTATCTCCACACAGTCTGATAAATTTACTGTCAAAGCTGCTTAACGATTTTCCACCGGATGATATGCCTTACGAAGAGCATACGCCAATTAATCAACAGATTATCCTCTCAGACACCGTGATTAAAACCAAGTGGGACAAGATCGTAACCGGCAATAAGATTTTAAGATGCCAGACAGTTAAAAGAATGACAAATGAGATTGGTCCGCTTACTTTTAACCTTTTAAGCGGAGGTATAGGGGGAGGCCGCGATGACGGTAGTCAGATTAATGATCCTTTTATCATTACTGTCAATCTTATCTTCGAAAACCAAAAAACAAATCTTCATGGTAAATGTAATTTTGTTCTCCAGCAGGAAGCTGTCGGCAGCTTTGCTCCGTCTCTCAAACGCAAGCAGGAGGAATATATGTGGGCAACAGGGGAACTTGAAAAGGGGGTCCCTTTCATCAGGGTTATGCCTATCGTGTGGCACATATCTGATAATGAAATAAGATCGCAGGAAACAAGCGCACGAATAAAGCGAATATGGGAAGCACAAGGGCTGGTCACTCAAAAAGACAGAGGAATACTTAATGTCCTCTTTATGTCCGCACTTCCTTTTGGCCTCTTTAATGTGGGAAAGAATCTGGATTTTATAAAAAGGGACAACATTTGTCAGCCTGAAGCTGCAGTGAGATGCCTTCCTATACAAACAGATTTTTCAGGGTCTGGAGCACCTGTAAGCTTATTTGTCGGACGAAAAGGACAGATAGTTAAAATGGATATTTTCGACAAGCACGCAAGTAACAATAACGCTCTGATCTCCGCAGCTTCCGGTAGTGGGAAATCATTCCTTATGAATTCACTTGTATTTAACTACTTTTCCTCCGGTGCCATTGTTCGTATCATTGACATTGGACGATCCTACAAAAAGTTATGCTCTGTTCTCAATGGAAACTTCATAAACTTTGCTAAAGATTCAAATATCGTACTTAACCCATTTACGAATGTGGTGGATATTGATGATGACATAGGCTCCCTCAGTGCAATTGTAGCACAAATGATCTATTCGACCACTCAGGAAGTACCTGATGAAACGGAAATGACATTGATAAAAAGTGCCATATATTGGGCATACGAGAAATTTGCTAATGAAGCAGATATAGATAAAATATATAAGTACTTGAATAAATATCCAAAATATACCGGCACTGACGATCTGCTCAAATCTAATCCTGAAGATGAAAACAGCAATTCACACTTTACTGATGATCTCAGAAATATATCAGTCAAGCTGGCATTTAACCTGCAAAATTTTACATCACACGGCACTTACGGGAAATGGTTTAATGGAACCTCCACCCTGGACATAGCACGAGATGATTTCGTCATTCTTGAGCTTGAGGAACTGGCAGCACAACCGGAACTTTTCGGTGTTATTACCCTTCAATTAATCAATTATGTTACCTCAAACCTGTACTTGTCGGACAGGTCGCAGAAAAGATTGATCATCTTTGATGAGGCATGGAGATTTTTCAAGGAAGGTTCCATGTTGAAGAATGTAATTGAAGATGGTTACAGACGGGCAAGAAAATACGGTGGCAGTTTTACAACAA
The DNA here is from genome assembly GCA_964545735.1 of uncultured Spirochaetaceae bacterium. Classification (GTDB taxonomy): domain Bacteria; phylum Spirochaetota; class Spirochaetia; order Sphaerochaetales; family Sphaerochaetaceae; genus Pleomorphochaeta. The sequence continues at coordinate 2,297 of CAZJGS010000055.1, read as the reverse complement.
TCACCCAGAGTCTGCTTGATTTAAAGATGGCTGGTGATGTTGGGGATGTTATTCAGGCAAACTCAGCATACAAGTTTTATCTTGAATCGTCGGATTTTGAAAAGGCAAAACAGGAGAAGATTATAGATTATGAGCCATTTGTAATGGATCTATTAAAGAGTGTCCAAAACAGAAGGCCGAAGTATTCAGAAGTTTTTGTGGACGGACCAGGAGGACAAGGAGTGATGAGACTGGTCGTTGATCCATATTCCTACTACATATACACATCTGATGCCGATGATAACGCAAAGATCGACTCTTACACTCGAAATGGAGCAACCTATGCCGAGGCGATCAAGAAAATGGTTGAGGAAGGGAAACAGTAATTTATGAACAGAATATCGTCATTATCCAGAACATTATTTCCTCTTGTCAGCTTTGCCGGGCTGATATTTGTTTCGGCTGAACTGATCATGCAACTGTATAACTCTTCCTTATGCGGAACTGAGGGGTGCAAAATAGTCACTAATTCAGCCCGGTATGGCGATATAACTATGCTGTTACCGGGTATAGCAGTATTTTTGATTCTCACTTTGCTGTCAGGAATTAACCTTTCCCTGCATGAAAAGCACATTGACTCTCTCGTAAGTTTTACCCTGATAGCAGCTTTGCTGGCCGAAGGGTTTCTTGTCGGTTATCAGGCATTCAGGGTTCATACTCCCTGCGTGTTTTGCCTTGCTGTTTTTGCTGTTTTTGCTGTTCTTAGCATTATGCGTATCATAGGAGGGCATACAGGGGTCTTTTCAGGCTTCGCCGGTTTTGTCGTAATCTTCAGTTTGTTTTATCTTGTGCTACCTGCTGCAAGTAACTGCAACTGTATACACAATAACCAACTTGTCTTGTTTTATAGTGAAAACTGTCCTCATTGTAAAACTATTAAGAGCTTATGCAAAGACTGTGATCTTCAGATCAATGAATTTCCAGCAGAAGAGCATAGCAGGTTCCTCAAAAATATGAACATAGATGAGGTTCCTGTACTATTCATAAATGGCGAGACTGAAAAAAGGATCTTGATAGGTGAGGTCAAGATACAGGAATACCTTTCCAATATCAGTTACAATAAGGAGAAGAGTGCATGGATGTCCGAGTTATTCTCAACTTCTGCGCATGCGGGTACATGCAAGGCGGGTGAGTCATGCGAAGATTAAACAATTTGTGTTTAGGGCTTTTTTTTTCTTTTTTCTGCCTGGTGCCCTCCCTCTCGGTATGGGCATCGTCACCCGTTGTATGCCAGGGCAGCACAGAATATCACATATCAATATATAGAAGCGCGCTTCCTTCAAGTTTTACAAAGCATATTATCGTTTTTATACCGTCCGTTGATGGTAATGGAGATAATATTCCCATTACGGACAATCAAGCTACATTTAAATATGATGGGACTGCTGTCCAGGTTATGTGCGATGGTTCAGCGCGGGACTTCATTCCAAACACATCTTATACCGAAATACACAATAAGATAACATGCACAATAGAAAATGAAGGCAGGGCCGTTAGAGCTTCTTTTATTTTATATGATCAGGATGTGTATTCATCTTCCTACTCAATACGCCCCTCTGATAATTCATTTCCGGAACTGGCAGGCACAAACGAGACTTCTCCATACTGTTATACAGAGGACGATGATTTAGCATGTAAATGGCAGCAGCAGAATGTCAGTAACGGCATTTTAAGTCAGCGGAATATACCTCTGAATAATTGGGTGGTTTACGGAAAGACTAACGCAAACAATCTTATCTTCAGTAATGATGTTGAAACTACAGATTCTACATATAGTGTTACGGATTATGTGTGTGCCAATGATACAAATGGAAACGGGAATGTAGATATAGGGGAGATGGATACGTGTGTTCAGATAGAGCAGGCGTATTTTTGTCCCGTTGACGCGGTTGAATGTATTGCTACATCTGCAGATCCGATTTGTCCTGATGGAACCGTACTGAATACCGGTACTGATAAATGTGAAGCAACCCCAAATGTAGGCTGTTCCACCGGATATATCTATATTTCAGAAATTGACACGTGCGCTATGGATGCAACCTGTCCTGATGGGGGAGGACTGAACCCTACTTCCGATTTGTGCGAAATAGTCGTTACAAGCGATTTATGCCCCGCCGGATATACTTATAACAGCACTCTCGGCTCTTGTACGAAAGCGGTAATTTGTCCCGTTAACGGGACATACAGTTCCGATCGTGACCAGTGCGAATTGCCCCCAGACCATTCGTGCCCTGATGGCTATTCGTATAATTCAGGTA
>CAZJGS010000054.1:15001-16647 GCA_964545735.1 uncultured Spirochaetaceae bacterium | reverse complement strand
GGAGATTTTTCAATTAGGCTACGCCAGGCAATTTCATTGGCGTGGTCCATTTTCATGAGAAAAGTAGGAAACGGATTGCTTCCTATTAACAAAGAAGCTTCCATGCAGCTTCAATATTCCTACATTCTTCAACAAATCTTACCGCTCATTATTCTCAAAAACGACGAAAGAGCGGAAATTGAATTAGAGACAGGCATTGATGTAGGAGGGGGAATCAAGGAAGTTGATCTTCTCCTCAAAGGACAATCTGAAGCCGGGTACCACATAATTGCAGTTGAGATGAAATGTTATAAGACCTATGCCGCATCCGGCAATCTAAGAGGCGCAACTGATATTTTCATGAAGGATGTATATGAAGATCTGCGGTTGCTTGAGCTCTATATCGCGGCAGGGAAAGCGGAGCGCGGGGTATCTCTTGTCATGAATGACCTTGAAAGGCTTGTTAACCCGAAAAGGAAAAATGCTAAATGTTGGGCTTACGATATTTCAAATAATACCAAGATCAAAAATATTCACTTAACAACGCCAATCGGAGGCAAGGAAATTTCTATTAGTCTTAAGAAATCTTATGATTTCTCTTGGGCAAAACATGGTCAATGCTGGTTTATGGAGTTAGAAGGTCGATAAGGCATAACAAAAGATATTGGTTGCGCTCATCAGCGATAAGTGAATATCAATAGTTTGGAAGGAATTTATGGCTGAACTTTTAAACAAAATCATAAAGAAGACTGAGCAGGCATCTGAACTGTATCACAGACTGGTGCTTGTAGTTGCACCACAGGGATCAGGTAAAACCGCAGCTCTCAAAGAAGTGCAGCAGGATTTGGGTTTGTCCTTTGTGAATGTGAATCTTGAGGTTTCCCGTCAATTGTTGGACTTAACTGCCAGGCAGCAAGCACTTCAATTATCCCGTATTATGGAAGATATTTTGCGGGGAACCGAGACTGAAGTAGTAATTTTGGACAACATAGAGATTCTGTTTGAAACGTCTCTTAAACAAGATCCATTAAGGCTCCTTCAGGGGCTTTCCCGAAATCGAACAGTCGTTGCATCCTGGAATGGAGAAATAAAGGATAAACACCTTACTTATGCAACTCCGGATCATCAGGAGTATCGTCGCTACCCTGCACATGAACTTCTGGTTGTGACAATGCAATCTGATGCTTAAAACGCAACCAATAACAATACTGTGGAAAGGTGCCAACGATGAAATACAGTGAACTAATCCAGTTTGAGCCCATCGAGTCTGTAGTTCAACTCCGTGATGCTGATCGGGAAGAATCTGCCCGGCAGTTCGTTTCCACTTATGTCATCTCCGACGAAATGGCGGAGAAACTTGCTGAACTGGTTTTCTCTCACCTGCAATTTGAATACCCCACTGACAATAAGGGACTTTTAGTAGTGGGAAATTACGGTACGGGCAAGTCCCACTTGATGTCCATGATCTCAGCCATTGCTGAACATGCCGATCTTGTTGATGCTATTCGTAATGACAAAGTTTCAGACGCTTCAAAAGAAATTGCCGGAAAGTTCAAGGTAATACGTACCGAAATAGGCTCAACGACCATGTCGCTCCGCGATATACTGGTGGCCGCAACTGAAGAATATCTCGCATCAATCGGTGTAAACTATACCTTCCCATCAGC
>CAZJGS010000054.1:12730-14901 GCA_964545735.1 uncultured Spirochaetaceae bacterium | reverse complement strand
GAAAAGCGTGAAATATTAAAGACCTTATCACTTGCGATGAAGCGGCAGATGGATGAGGACGTACCAGAAGAGCGTCCCGGAATAATTGCCTACGACAGCTACTGGAATACGTTACGGGACAACCCATCCTTCCGTGCTGTGCCGGACATTAAAGAAGTTCTCAAATGTAGCCAGGTTTTGGAATCTCGCATCAACCAGGCATTTACACGCCCAGCTTACAAGGACATGGCCCTGCGGATTACTCACGCTTTATCTATACACCGGCTTACCACCGGTGATATTCAAGCCCCTCTGGGCGCCACCGCAGCGGAACTTCGCGATACGCTTTGCCTGTATCAGCCCGGCATTGAGGGTTTAGGCGGTGAACCGGCAGATGATTTGCTTTCCCAGGTGGAAACGGTGCTAAGGGAAATCCACAAAACAGTTGCCGGACAATTTATATCCTCGAATCCCGAGAACCGCCAGTATTATCTGGATCTCAAAAAGACCGAAGATTTTGATGCAATTATCGAGAAAAGAGCGGAGAGTCTTGGTGATGAACAACTCGATCGTTACTATTACGAAGCCCTGAAACGAGTAATGGAATGTACTGATGAAACCTACGTCAGCGGGTACAAGATCTGGGAACATGAACTGGAATGGTATAAGCGTAAAGCTGCCCGTCAGGGTTACCTCTTCTTCGGTTCTCCCAATGAGCGGTCGACAGCCGTTCCACCGCGGGATTTTTATCTGTACTTCATCCAGCCCGTTGACCCGCCGTACTTCAAAGATGAAAAAAAGGCCGATGAGGTATACTTGCGCCTCACTGGTGCGGATGATGATTTTCGAGAGGCATTGAGCAGATATTCGGCAGCTATCGATCTGGCTTCCACTTCTTCAGGCTATGCCAAAAGTGTGTACGAATCAAAAGCAGAAGGTTTTCTCCGCGATCTCGTCACTTGGTTCCAGGAGCACATGAGCACAGCCTTCGATGTCACTCACCAGGGTCGGGAAAAATCCCTTATGGAATGGACTAAAGGGCATAATATACGAGAGTTGGCGGGTATTCCCTCTCATGAGCGTATAAACTTTAGAGATCTCATCAACGTAGTGGCTGGAATTTGTCTGGAGACATGGTTCGATGAATTAGCTCCTGAATTTCCGCATTTCTCCGTACTCGTCACAAGCGCAAACCGGGCCCAGGCGGTACAGGATGCCCTTCGAGGGATTGCGGGAACTACTCGAACCAAACAAGCCGCCGCAGTACTTGATGCCCTTGAATTGTTAGACGGTGAGAAGCTTGATCCGCAAAAATCAAAATATGCCAAACATATTCTCGAAATCCTCAGCAAAAAAGGGCAGGGGCAGGTGGTCAATCGGTCAGAAATTATTCAGGATGTTTTCGGAGTTGAATACATGGCTCCGGAAATATACAGGCTTGAGCCTGAATGGGCAGTAGTGGTCATCGCCAGCCTCATCTACTCGGGAGCTTTGGTTCTGTCTGTTCCCGGCAAGAAATTCGATGCTACCGACCTTTCAGCGCTTTCAGCCACACCCGTTTACGAACTGGCAAATTTTAAACATATCGAACTCCCAAAAGAATGGAACCTTCTTGCACTCAAGGCCCTCTTTGAACTTATGGGCCTTCCCCCGGGTCTTGCTACCAAGGTTACCATGGGCGATGATGATGCAGTCCAGCAATTACAGCAGGAAATTGTTCAATCAGTGGATAAACTTGTTTTAGCTCAGCAACATATACAGAGCCGGTTTCCTGTCTGGGGCCAGAGTTTGCTCACTGAAGAAGAAGCGAGCGACCTTCTTTCCCATTTAGAACAGACAAAGACATTCATGGAGTCTCTTCAGGCCTATTCGACTCCCGGTAAGCTTAAAAACTTCCGTTACAATGTTCAGGACGTAACCTCACACAATAAAGGCCTTAATACGCTAAAAGAGGTTGAGTATTTAAAAGGAATGGCTGACGACGTAGGACCTGTTTCATCATACCTGTCTACCGCCGAGGCTGTTATGCCTGATGAACATGCTTGGGTAATCAAGGTGAGAGAAGCCAAAAGTCAATTTATAGCCCAGATCATGGACCCGGACAAGCGCAAGGCTCCGGCATTTCGTCAGCAGATGATACAAACACTCATGAAGCTCAAGAAAGCCTATGTCAAGGAGTACCTGTCACTTCA
>CAZJGS010000054.1:0-12630 GCA_964545735.1 uncultured Spirochaetaceae bacterium | reverse complement strand
AGAAAACTCAATTAATGAATGACGAACGTTTAAGCACTCTTCAGGATCTATCAACCATTGACCTAATGCCCAGCGCTCATTTGATTGATTTTCAAAATCGTCTCGCGAACTTGACACCCTGTTACAAGGTTACAGAACGGGAATTGCAGATTTCTCCTGTTTGCCAGTACTGTTCATATAAGCCTGGCGTTGACCAAATGAAGGTGGCTGCGGCCACGATTCTAAATCAAATGGAGGATGAACTCGACAATCTTCTTTCCATGTGGACTCAGACACTTCTGGCAAATCTGGAAGATCCCACAACAAAGAATGACCTGAAACTGCTTAAACCGGAAGACAGGAAACTTTTAGATACCTTCATCAAGACGCGAACCCTGCCGGACGATCTTGGACATGATTTTATAAACGCTGTTCGAGAAGTTCTTTCAGGTCTTATGAAGGTCCAGGTAAAGATCGAAAAACTGAGATCGGCTCTCCTGAAAGGTGGTGCGCCTGCGACACCTGAAGAGTTGAAAAAACGTTTTGAAGAATATTTGGCAGACCTTACCAAGGGTAAAGATCCCGGCAAGGTCAGAATTGTTTTGGAATAAAAATATGAACGTACAGGAATTGACAAAGCTTGTATCCGGGGGAGAGTCTGACCGCCTTGAACTCAAGCAAACAACAGGACAGCGTACCAGTGCGATGAAAACTCTTTGTGCGATGCTGAATGGTCTTGGCGGCTTTGTCCTTTTCGGTGTAACTGATCAGGGTAATATTATTGGTCAACAAATTTCCACAAGGACTTTGGAAGATATTGCTGCTGAACTTCGGCGGATCGAACCACCGGCTTTCCCGGACATTGAAACGGTTACACTGGAAACAGGCAATGGAGTCATTGCTTTGATGGTTCCTGGCGGAGGAGGGCTCTATACGTATGATGGTCGTCCATATCTTCGTAGCGGACCCACAACCAGTGTTATGCCTCGGGCAGAATATGAACGCAGGTTGATCGAACGACTTCATGTCACACACCGGTGGGAAAATGAGCCGGTTGCGGAAGAGATAACGATTGCTGACCTCGATGAAGAAGAAATCCAGATAACTATGGATAATGCCATTCGGCTGGGACGTCTGGAAGCCACCGACCGGCGCGATACCGCATCCATTCTTCGTGGTTTAGATCTGATCCGCGAGGGCAACCTCCTTAACGTAGCAGTGGCACTTTATGGCAAGACCAACCAGCTCAAGACACTTTATCCGCAGATGGGTATTCGTCTGGCCCGCTTCCGCGGTAAAAACCGCCTGGCTGATTTTGCCGACAACCGTCAGTACTGGGGACACGCCTTTGCGCTTCTGCGCCGGGCCGAATCCTTTCTGATGGATCATGTCCCCATTGCCGGGCGGGTTGTATCTGGCAAGATGATCCGCGAAGATCAGCCGTGGTATCCGCCACGCGCTACCAGAGAAGCCATGGCCAACGCCCTGTGCCACCGCGATTACACCATACCGGGCGGTGCTGTGGCGGTCGCCATGTACGACGATCATCTGGAGATTACCAGTCCCGGCGCCCTGCAATTTGGGATCACTCCCGAAAAACTGACCAAACCTCACGAATCCAAACCGTGGAACCCTATTATCGCCAATGTGTTCTACCGGGCAGGCATCATTGAGCGCTGGGGCACCGGCACACTGAATATTATTGACTGGTGTGCGGAAAACGGCAACCCGGCACCTACTTGGCAGGAACAGGCTGGTTCGGTGTATGTGACCTTCCTGCCCGCCACTCTGCCTGATACCCCACAAGTCGGCACCAAGTTGGCACTAAGTCAGAACCAGGAAACGGAGGAAGCTACCGAACAAGTCGGGGCCCATGATGAGGCCCATGATGAGGCCCATGAGCCCATGAGCAATATTGAACAGAGAATCCTGGTTATCTGTTCCGATGAATCAAGAAGTACACCTGATTTGCTTCAGTTCTTGGGTTACAAAACCCGTACAGGAAATTTCAAAAGAGCTCTCGCGCGCTTGTTGGGTCTTGGCTATCTGGAAATGAGCATCCCCGACAAGCCAAAGAGTAAAAACCAGCGGTATCGATTAACGACCAAAGGCCGTAAACTGATTCAAGAGTCTAACAAGAGACAGAAAAGATGAACAAACCTGAGCAAAAAATCTTGAATTTTGAATCTGATAATCATGAATCTAAAAATTCACCGGTGATGTGTCTTGGGATGGAATTTCCCGATGACGAAGCTCGCCGCGCCTACTTCCTTGACAAACTACGCGAATTTTTAGCGGACCCGGAATTTCGCAAGATTGAAGGTTTTCCGATTGGCGAGGATGAGGACATCCTGGCCCTGTCCGATCCACCGTATTACACGGCTTGTCCGAATCCGTTTATCGAGGATTTCATCAGGCACTATGGTAAACCATATGATCCGGCTACTGATGACTACCGCCGGGAGCCGTTTGCAGCGGATGTGAGCGAGGGGAAAAACGACCCGATCTACAACGCCCATTCCTACCACACAAAGGTTCCTCACAAGGCCATCATGCGGTACATACTCCACTACACTGAGCCAGGAGATGTCGTCTTTGACGGGTTTTCCGGAACAGGGATGACTGGAGTGGCAGCAGCCTTGTGTAGAGACCCCAACAGGGATAAAATGTTCACTGCTACAAAAGCATCTATGGAACAACGCTGGGCAATTCTATCAGACCTATCGCCCATCGCCACATTTATCGCAAGTAACCTGCTTCGCCCAATTTGTCGAAAGGATTTTCTGGCAGCAGTTGATAAAATATGTGCGGATATTGATGCCGAGTTTGGCCGTCTATATTTAACGAACCATACTGGTTGGAAGGTAAGAGATAGGAAGGGCGTACAGCACAAGCATTATCAACGTCGAAGCGATCAGCAGGGTAGCGTTGAATTCACCCTCTATTCTGATGTTGTCAGATGCCCTGAATGCACCACTGAGACCACCCTTTACACGGTGGCTGTAGATGAGCAAAACGATTCGCTTCGATCAGATTTAAATTGCCCCCACTGCAAGGCTTTGGTTCAGGAATCAAAATGGGAACCAGTACATACGACTAGTTTTGATCCAGTTCTTAAACAGACGATCCGTCAGCTTCGGATCGAACCCGTTCTCATTAACTACACAATAGGTTCGACAAGATACGAAAAATTACCCGATGAGCAAGATAAACAGCGCATTGATACTGCATCCAACCTCCTTAGCTCTCACGGCTTGCAGTCAGTTGCACTAATCGACGGCAAAGAAACTCAGCGCAACGCTCCAATTGGCATTACCCACCTACACCAATTTTTTACCCCACGTGAGCATTTGTTCGTAGCTGCTCTATTGAATCAGATACAGAATTACCCTGATAACAATCTGCGGCAAATACTACTTTTTGCCCTTACTGCCTCCTTACCATATACGTCAAGGATGAGACGATTTCGTGCTGATAGAAAAGGTGGTGGCCCACTATCGGGGACTTTGTATGTCAGCTCTTTGATCACACCACTACATGTTTTGAAGACTTTTCGACGCAATGCATCGACGATTGCCAACAGCCTGACTCCACCAATCGACCCAAAGAGGGGTCATGTCATAAGCACGCAAGATGCAGGACTTCTTCGGCAAATCTCGGATTCTTCGATGGACTACATATTCACCGATCCTCCGTTTGGCCATAACTTCGATTACTCTGAATTGAATTTCTTCTGGGAAGGGCTGATCGGAGTTGTAACAAATCAGAAGACTGAAGCGATTGTGAGTACTTCTCAGGGAAAGAGTATAGATGATTACCGTGGGCTCATGGAGCGAAGCTTCTCAGAGTATTACCGCATCTTAAAACCAGGTAGATGGTTGACGGTGGAATTTTCCAATACAAAAGCATCAGTATGGAATGCGATTCAGTCTGCACTGGAACGAAGTGGTTTTGTTGTAGCCAACGTTGCATCACTCGATAAAAAACAACATTCGTTCAAGGCGGTTATGACACCAACAGCTGTCAAGCAGGACCTTGTCATCTCCGCCTACAAGCCTAATGGTGGCTTGGAAGACCGGTTCAAGCTTGTCGCCGGAACCGAGGAAGGAGTATGGGACTTCGTTCGCACACACTTGAAACAACTCCCAGTATTCGCTTCAAAGGACGGCCAGGCGGAGGTAATTGCTGAACGACAAAACTACCTGCTCTTCGACCGCATGGTGGCCTTTCACGTTCAGCGTGGCGTGACGGTTCCCTTGTCCGCCGCTGAGTTCTATGCTGGGCTGGAGCAACGCTTCCCACCACGCGACGGGATGTATTTTCTGCCTGATCAGGCGGCTGAATACGACAAGAAGCGTATGACTGTCAAGGAAGTCCTTCAACTTCAGCTTTTCGTTTCCGATGAGGCTTCCGCCATCCAGTGGCTCAAGCAGCAACTGACCAAGAAGCCGCAGACATTCCAGGACATCCATCCGCAGTTCCTGAAAGAGATCGGCGGCTGGCAGAAACACGAAAAGGCCTTGGAGCTTTCCGAGCTGCTTGAACAGAACTTCCTTCGCTACGATGGCAAAGGTCCCGTGCCTGAACAGATTCACGCATACCTTTCCAGCAACTGGAAGGACATGCGTAACCTTCCCAAGGACGACCCGGCCCTGCGTGCCAAAGCCAAGGACCGCTGGTACGTCCCCGACCCGAACAAGGCCGGCGACCTGGAAAAACTTCGCGAACGGACCCTCTTGCGCGAGTTTGAGGAATATCGCGAATCCAAACAGAAACGCCTGAAGGTTTTCCGCCTCGAAGCCGTCCGCGCCGGCTTCAAAAAAGCATGGCAGGAGCGCGACTACCAAATAATCATCGACGTTGCTAAAAAAATACCCGACAATATTCTTCAGGAAGATCCAAAACTCCTCATGTGGTATGATCAGGCGCTGACGCGTTCAGGGGAGGATGGCTAAGAATGTGGGCTTACGTGACACCTCATTTTACTACGTTTCTGGCGAATCTTGAGCTCACTCAAAGCCAACGGGATGACGCCATGACGAAAGTAGAGAATGTTGGTAGATGTCTGCATGCAAAATACTACCAAGGCTCGTATGACCCTAGGAATGTAGTGGTTGTTGGTTCTTATGGAAAGAAGACAGCAGTAAGACCACCATCAGATATTGACATGTTTTATCTGCTCCCTGTTCCTGAGTATTACAGGATCAATCAGGTTTTGGGGAATGGTCAATCCCAGCTACTTCAAGAGGTTAAACGGTCCTTGGCTGATACCTTTCCCCGTACCGATCTGAGTGCTGACGGTCAAGTAGTGCAAGCCCCCTTTTCTTCTTACTCCGTCGAAGTTGTCCCCTCGTTTCGGTGCGATGATGGTACTTACATTACATGTCATACAGCTAGTGGGGGGTCTTGGAGACCCAGTAATCCCATAGCGGAATATCGTGCGATTACTGACGTGGATACTAACTACGACCATAAAGCCACTCACCTTATAAAAATGCTAAAAGCATGGAAGCGCAACTGCAATGTTCCTCTGAAATCTATTATCTTGGAAATTGCAGCATGTTCGTTCGTGTACCAATGGCCGCACAATAAGCAGTCAATTTTTTGGTACGACTGGATGATAAGAGATTTTTTCGCATTCCTACATTACTACCGAAATGGCACAGCAAAGATCCCTGGTATTCAAGAGGATATCTCTTTAGGAGATTCTTGGTTATCAAAATGTGAGTCGGCTTATTCAAGAGCGGTCAAGGCCTGTGATTACGAACATGACGATTTTGGTGTGCTGGCCGAAGATGAATGGAAGAAAATCTTTGGCGACCAGTTCCAACGAGTGACCTGAGCGATAAGGAGCGAGAGGATGCATACAAGTAAAAACACGCATGAGTACGAAAAGCTCCTGGGCGTAGTTCGTGAACTGTATGGAAGAGTTGCATGGACTCATAAAACCCACGAAAAGGACAGAGAAAATTGGAGCGATAAGGTGTGCCGGGTGCGGTGGGTAAATGTTGCTCTAATTGGCATTACAACGCTTCTGGCAACGGCGGGGGCAATCACAAATAGCCAAACTACATTTATTGTTGCCAGTGTATTCGGCGCAATAAGTACAGCGTTTGTTGTGTATCAATTGAGCTTCAATCCTGAAAAATTGGAGTCAGAACATCGAAGAACAGCAAAGAAACTCCTATATTTGAGAGAACGCTATTTGATACTGATACAAAAAATCATGTCTGATAATGCTTCAATCAAGCAATTGCAGGAAGAGCTTGAATCTATTCATCGCGAAGTATCTCTCGTTTATGAATATGCACCTGATTCATCGCCCAAGGCATATTCAGAGGCAAGTAAGGCGTTAAAGAAAGAGGAGGAACTCACTTTTTCTTCGGAAGAGATAGATTCGCTGCTTCCCGAGGCTTTGCGTTTGACAGCACCGCCGGATTCGTCAAGCATCGAGGGAGATGCCAAGGATTGATGGTAATTGACGCAAACAGCTGGTACTACAGCCCCAACCATGGACAAATTTGCAAGGTCATCGAAACGCAGACTCTCTGGGACGAGACGACCTGCCTGACACTGTCAGAACGGCTGAAATCACATATGTCGTTGCCACATGGCCCGCAAAACACACAGTTTTTTAAGTGGAACGAACAAGCGGGCAGAAGGACTGAGCAGAAATGAGCAAAAAACCCACACAATCGTTTGGCCTGGCATATGAATTTGAGGAACCTAATCAAAGCGTTGTGCTGGCCAAAGACACTGTTGTTATTGAGATAGATAGCAACATATACACGGGTAACGGTGAGGTACGGCTCGATCTGCTGCCTCGTGCAAATGTCCATGTTTACGGTGATTTTCAAGGAATCCCTTCAACCATTGCGCTGAACTGCATGTTTGACCATAAGAAAATCTCTTCATTATCGTTTGGCGGAATGGCTATTCCAGGATTTCGGCTTGATATCGGAGGAAACACAAATCAGCAAACTATGACGTTGAAATGGTCTCCGGAATATGAACCGATTATGGGAATCGGTGATGACTCTACAACAATGCAGCGAATTGTTTTTCACCTGTTCAATTTCAAGGATATTCTCGGTACTGTGAATTTAGAAGCTAACGATTGGCAATTAGAGCTAAGGCCTTTGACGGAAACAAGTGGTCGATTCAAGAAACTGAAAGCTGAAGGTGGGTATGCACTGACGCATATTGGTTGCCTTCGAAAAACAGATAGGTCAGATTTTTCAGGCAAAGAAGCTTCGGCGAAGATTCCTGCCCTGCGGTTCTTCATCTCCTTTGCCAAAGGTATCTGGTGCGAACCGGTTTGTGCGGTTGGTTTTGACAAGTCAGGCAACCGTGTTTGGGCATCATGGTCTTCACCAAGAGAGCCATGGCATTCTCCAATATCGTGGTTCGACCCGCATCATTGTGAACAGCTCGCAAATCTTTTTTCTGGCTTCATGATGCGCTGGGACGACGAAAATTGGCGTGAAGCCTTGCGTGAAATCATCTATTGGTATTTGAACGCAAACTATTCGCCAAGGGGGATTGATGCAGGTATCATCCTGACTCAAGCGGCTATAGAACGCCTTTCCTATGAGTATGCCGTCAAAGACAAAAAACTAATTGAGGCTAAAGGGTTTAAAGACCTGCGAGCTTCTGACAAGTTCAGACTTTTGTTTTCCTCTTTGGATATTTCGATTGATATTCCCACCACTGTTCCTGAGTTGAAAAAGTTGGCTAAGCGGTTTAACTGGCTGGATGCGCCACATGCGATGACAGAGGTTCGTAACACGTTAGTACATCCCGAGCACAAGCAGCGCGGCCAGTTTAGGTCTGCTATTTATGAGACGTGGAATCTGGGGCTTTGGTATTTGGAGCTGTCTCTGCTTCGGATATGTGGCTACTCAGGCACGTACAGTAATCGTTTGGTTTCGGAATGGGTGGGACAGGTTGAGGACGTTCCATGGAAGAAGTAGGTAAATGGCAATACAGCACGATTCATGACTGTGCTTGCAAGGTCATCGAAACCCAAACACTTTGGGGCGATACAACCTGCCGTGTCTGGCTGCCTGATTCGGATTCGTTGATACGCGTTTCGGCTTCCAGCCTCAGGCCGATTGAAGATACTTTCACCTATTCACCAACCGGAATTGCTTACGTTGTTGCTGCCGCGCGAGTAGCTGATGCTTTCTCCCATGATGTCCTGATGGCTCCTATTGAATCTTCGGTTATTCCTTTGCCACACCAAATCCAGGCCTTATCCAGAGCCATATCGAATAACCGGATCAGGTACCTGCTCGCTGATGAGGTAGGTTTAGGGAAAACCATTGAGGCCGGGCTTATCATGAGGGAATTGAAAATCCGCGGTCTGGCAAAGCGTGTTCTTGTTGTAGCACCTAAGGGATTAGTCACTCAGTGGATTAGCGAAATGCGGTTTCACTTCAATGAGGAATTCCAGCTTATTTTTCCCGAGGATTTGAAGACATTGAAACGCATTTCACCTTTTGTACGCACCAAATCAGCCCCATACTCTTTTATTGATACAGATCAAGTTGATTCTTCCAATCCATGGCAGCTCTTCCGGCAAGTCATTGTGCCCATAGACTCCTTTAAACCGTTGGCTAAACGACGGGGCAAAACAAAAGAAGATTTGGAAGAATATAACCGGGAGAGATTTGAAAATCTGATTGCTGCCGGGTGGGATCTTATTATTGTGGACGAGGCTCATCGTTTGGGTGGCAGCACCGATCAAGTCGCACGCCATAAACTCGGTCGGGGGCTTGCGGAGGCATCACCCTATCTTTTATTACTTACAGCCACACCACATCAGGGAAAGACAGATGCCTTCCATCGATTGATCTCACTCCTTGATTCTCAAGCCTTTCCCGACGTTGAAAGTATATCGAAGAACAGGATCAAGCCATACGTTATTCGCACCGAGAAACGTCAAGCCATTAACGCGCAAGGTACGCCTCTTTTTACACCCCGAAAAACGCAGCTTGTGCCAATTTCCTGGAAAGCGTACCACTCCCGCGATGGTTTTGCGGCTGACAGGTACCAAAGGCAGAGAATCCTCTACGATGCCGTTACTGAATATGTGAGATACGGATACAACCAGTCAAAGCGGGAAAAGAAGACCTATATTGGCTTTTTAATGATACTCATGCAAAGACTGGTAACATCAAGCACCAGCGCCATTCGAACGACACTGGAGCGTCGACTGGAAGCGCTCCGGATGCCTGGGGAACAGCTCTCTTTGTTTCCTGATTATTCAGACGAGGAATGGATGGATCTCGATGGACAGGAACAGATAGAGAGCTTTCTTGGTGTCCGCCTGAAGGCATTGAAAAACGAAAGAGCGGAAGTCGAATTGCTCCTTGAAGTATCCAAACGTACGGAAGAAGCCGGGACAGATGTCAAGGCAGATGCTCTTCTTGATTGGATATACCGCCTGCAGCAAGAAGAAGGAGACTCAAAACTCAAGATACTGATTTTTACAGAGTTTGTGCCAACACAGGCGATGCTGCGGGTTTTTCTGACCCAGCGAGGGTTTTCCGCGGTGTGCCTGAACGGTTCAATGAGCATGGAAGAAAGGATGTCCGTTCAGGATGCCTTTGCTAAAGATTCCCGAATTTTGATATCAACCGATGCCGGTGGTGAAGGGCTGAATCTTCAGTTTTGCCATGTGGTGGTCAACTATGACATTCCATGGAATCCTATGCGTCTCGAACAAAGGATCGGTCGGGTGGATCGTATCGGCCAGAAGCATAAGGTGTACGCCATAAATTTTGTTCTTGAGGATACGGTGGAATATCGGGTCCGTGAAGTATTGGAAGAGAAGCTTTCTGTCATCCTTGAGGACTTCGGTGTTGATAAAACAGGGGATGTTCTCGATTCTGCGCAGGCGGGTCAGATATTTGATGATCTGTATATTGGGTCCATTCTTGATCCGAAATCTATAGAAACTAACGTAGAAAAACACCTTACTCAAATTCGCCAAGAGGCTCAAGCCAGCCGTGAAAATGTTTCCGTATTGGGTGAAATGGAAGACCTCAACCCCGGAGAGGCCCACAAGTTGATGACCCATCCTTTACCTCATTGGGTTGAAAGAATGTGTGTCAGCTATCTTGAGGCTAATGGTGGAAAGGCGGAACGCAGCGGAAACGTTTGGAATCTGACATGGCCGGATGGTGGTGAAGATCTCCACAATGTGGTATTTACGGGACAGGACGCAGACCTCAGTCCTTCAGCCCGACGTCTGACTTTAGAAGATCACCGAATCCGCGGTCTGGCAATGCGGCTGCCTCGTTTTGCACCCGGTCAGCCTATCCCGTGCATTGAGTTTCCTGATTTGCCTTCAGATGTATATGGCCTTTGGTCTTTATGGCAAATTTCACTCCATTCATCAGATTGGAAACATCAACGGGTAATCCCTCTTTTTATCCATGATGATGGAAGAACATTAGGTCCCACTGCTCGATTTATATGGGAACAATTGCTTTCAGTGAATCTTACAGTGAAAGGGCGTATCGAAGGCTCCGACGCCAACCTTTCATTTGAACGTGTAAGAAAAGCTTTAGATGTTGAGGGCCGGCCTGTTTATGATGCACTCCTGCAGATACACGACAAGAGTATCAGTAATGAGCGTGAAAAAGGTGAGTACGCTTTTTCAACAAGAAGGCAGGGTATAAAACGAATAGGTCTTAAGACGGTACGTGATTTCAGGATTTCTCAGCTTGAACAAGAGGAACTGGAATGGCGAAAGAAGCTTGAGGAACAAAGCAAGGCAATTCCCGACGTGGTGCCGCTGATTATCATTCTAGTGGGTAGTGAGAAAAAGAATGGCTGAATGGCGAGAACAAATACTAAAAAAATTCACTCCACAGGTTTCCCGTTTAACTCTTGTGGCAGATCCCGATGGCTTGCTTACGGAAGAGGGGGTTATTCAGGGTCTTCGGGAACGTGGCTTTGAACTGATCACCTTTGAAGATCCGATAGCATTCCGTTTCGCATATGAATCAAGATACCGATCACTTTGGGATCGCGGCGAGCTTACAGAGCTGGTTGTTGTTTTGCGGGCGGAGATGCAGGATTTGGGCTCGCTTCCCTACGATCTCTTGCAGGCCGGGCGAAAACTTTCTTTCAACCTGGGTGATTTATTCCCGAATCTAAGCTATCCTGTCATCGAAATGTTGGATCGCGCCGACCTGGATGCGCTTTATCGCGCCCAGCTTCAGTATAACCCAGACAAATTGGGTGACAACGCGACAAAAGATTTTGCTCTTCTCCATATATTTGAAATAGCCCCGAAGCTTATCAGACGTCCAGCGGATTTTCTTAAGGTTTTATTGCGCAGGCATTTCAGGAATCAACGCATACCTTTCATTTTAGATGAACGCTTTATCCAGGTTGTCCGGTCCACCTCAAGCGAATTTGAGAATTGGCCTTTGGAAGAAATTGTCTCCGACAGGAATGCATTTTTCGCGTTTTTGCAAGAAAGATGGCCTGTTTTCCTCAACCGAGTAGTTGGTAAGAGTTATGAAGAAATAAGTGACGAGAAGCATCCCTATAATCTTAAATTTGACGGGCCTTTCAATCTTCCTTTTGACCATGACGATGTTCGGATATATATTGATAACCTTTTTCTTGAAGGTCTTTTACACCCCGTCTCGCATCCTCAAGCAGATAAGCTTAATAAAACATGGGTGTCGGCCGGACTTAAGTTAGATCCGGAAGGCGACCGACTGCGTCGGCTGGAAGGCCTCATGAAAAATGTTGACTCTTCCCTGCCACCTCCGGATGCCAGACATCAGGATTGGCTATCCTTTTCCCATCGATGGGCAGAGCTGACCGTTCTTTTCACTGAAGTTAGCGAGGCATTTCCCTCTGGAACATTAGAACGTATGGGAGACATTCAACAACGAGTGGAAGAAGACTTTTTCTCTTGGTTACAGCAACGGTTCGCAGGACTACACAACCAACCGCCTGTTCCACCTGTAATGGTGCACCATATTCCTCGGGCCATGGCTCACCAGATTGAAAAATCCAAACAGGAGAAAATTGCCCTTATAGTGATAGACGGATTGTCTATCGATCAGTGGGTGGTGTTGAGAGAAGTGCTCGGCGAACAACGACCCGGGCTTCAATTTCGAGAGAGTGCGGTTTTTGGGTGGATTCCGACTACTACTTCGGTGTCACGACAGGCTCTCTTTGCAGGGAAACTACCCCTCTATTTTCCAGCAAGCATTAATACTACAGCCAAAGAATCTTCGCTCTGGCTTCAGTTCTGGCAGGACAGGGGCTTGTCACGTTCCCAGGTAACTTATGCAAAAGGGCTTGGCGACGGAAGCGTAGATGATCTTAAAGAATTACTGGAACACCCTCAGGTATGTGTAGCAGGACTTGTTATTGACAAGGTCGATAAGATCATGCATGGCATGGAGCTTGGGACGGCCGGAATGCACAACCAGGTACGCCAATGGGCACTTCAGGGCTACATGGTTAGACTTATTGACCTTTTGCTCAGTCTTCATTTTAATATTTGGCTCACATCAGACCATGGGAACATTGAAGCAGAAGGATGTGGCCGACCGGCAGAAGGCGCTGTTGCAGACCTTAAGGGAGAGCGTGTTCGAGTTTATCCGGACCATGCCC
>CAZJGS010000053.1:0-16708 GCA_964545735.1 uncultured Spirochaetaceae bacterium | reverse complement strand
ACACCTTTTAGCTTAAAATGCTTTTTTTATCTTAAGTGATTGTGATAATGTCTAGGTATATTGAAAGGAACACCTGTCCAATTTATTAGAAAACTAGAGTTTTAAATAGTTAATCAATAGATTGGAGGCGCCTCCAATCTATTGATTGGCTGCTATTTCTTTCATATTATATTTATTTTTTTTGATTTAAAGTTGTACTTGCTGCATTAAGTATGCAATTTTTAAAAAAATTCGGGATTGCTTCACCTGTTTCACGACTAAAAAGCAATCCCTACCAATAATTAGGTGGTGTTATTATGTTATGGAACGAAGAAGAGATGCAAGTCATTATAGACCTTTCTTTAGGCAAAGTTAATCTAAATAGAGCTTAAATTATAGATTTTTAATAATATAACAAATTAGTTTTATAATTAAAATATTATAATTTAATCGAATATATATCGAGAATATTGTCATTAGAGAGTAAATTTAACTAGAAATGGGCGCTTAGCTTGTTAATATTTATTATTCTTACCAAAATCTCTTTATTTTGAAATTATATTTGTGGGAAAAATTGATATCTTAGTAAATTATTTTGAAATTTTATTGTATTAAACTGGTGGCTCGTGATAATCTTAGTATTATGATTAATGAAAAGCTAATACAAGCAATTAATTGGGAAACCTTAATACTTGTTTGTAATAATGATACCAATAAAGCCTGCAAGATATGGGATAAATATAATAAATTTTTTACCTTTCCAATAAGTAGTAATTTTTCACTGTGGGCAATTAATTTGAATATTTCAATTAATAAATTATTTGAAATATATACACAAGTTTGTGAAGATTTTAAATTACTCCCTCACCATACAAAAATTGTTTGTTGTGGTGATGATAATTGGCCTAGCCAAATAAACTTTTTTGAATATTCAACAAGAGTTTTATATTGTTTGGGAGATGTCACTTTATTAAAAAAGAATAATGTTGCAATTATTGGTTCTAAGTCACCACAAAAAGAAACTTTAGCCAAGTTAGATAAAGTTATTAAAGCTTTGATAAAAAAAGATGTTGTAGTTACAAGTGGATTATCTTTTGGATTGCAAGGGCATGCTGCTGTAAAAGGCTTAGCTATTAATTCTCCAATCATTGCAGTAATTGCTACTTCCTTAGGCCAATATTATCCAAAATCACATAAAAAGATTCAAGATTTTATTGCAGGTGAAGGTGGTGTTGTCGTAACTAGAGTTGCACCAAATAATAAAAATCTAAAATTGAATATTCTTTTACGAAATAGACTGATGAGTGCTTTATCTTCTGCTGTTATGATAATGGAAGAAAGAGATGGAGAAGGATCAATTCAGATAGCAGACTATTCTTTGAAAAATGATAGAAAGGTATTTTTCTTTGGTGTCTTAAAAGATGAAGACTCTATAACTTGGCCAAAAGATTTGATAGAAAAGGGAGCAAAAACTTTAAGATATCCCGGTGATTTGGCTAGATTCATTAATGGCACATCTCAAACAAAGAAAAAGAAAAAGAAAAAGTCAAATAATGATGATGAGGGACAATTAACTTTGTTTTAAAAACAAAATTATTAATATATAGAGCTTTCTTTGTGAAATAATTAATTAAAATCTTGACTAAAAATTGTACAATACTTACTATCGTGGGTATGGATAAACAACTAACTGCAAACGCATTAAGAAAAAAATTTATTGACTTCTTTGTATCAAAAGACCACAAACAAATTAGTGGTGCTTCTTTGATTCCTGAAAATGATCCAACTGTATTATTTACAACAGCGGGAATGCATCCTTTAGTACCTTATATTTTAGGTGCGGAGCATCCAGCAGGTGACAAGATCTGTGATTATCAAAAGTGTATTAGAACCGGAGATATTGATGTTGTTGGGGATCCTCATCATTTAACATTTTTTGAGATGCTTGGAAACTGGTCTTTAGGAAGTTACTTTAAAAAAGAAGCTATTGGCTTTAGTTATGATTTTTTAACAAAAGAATTAAATATAGATCCAAAAAAATTATCAGTAACGGTTTTTGCTGGAGATGATGAAGTCCCACGTGACGATGTTGCTGCAGATCAATGGAAGAAATATGGTATCCCCGATGAAAGAATTTATTTCTTGCCAAGAAAAGACAATTGGTGGGGTCCCGCTGGTGAAACAGGTCCTTGTGGCCCAGATAGTGAAATGTTTATTGATACTGGTGGTGAAAAGTGTGGTGAAGATTGTAAACCAGGTTGCTCTTGTGGAAAATATTTTGAAATTTGGAATGATGTTTTCATGGGTTATCAAAAACTTAAAGATGGAACCTATTCTGAAATGAGTAGAAAATGTGTTGATACCGGTATGGGTATTGAAAGAACCATTGCTATCCTTCAAGGAAAGAATAATGTTTATGAAACAGAACTCTTTACTCCAATAATTGCAGGTATTGAGAAATTATCAAGTGTAAAATATGGAGAAAGTGTAGAAACAGATATGTCTATTCGTATTTTAGCAGATCATGTTAGAACTAGTTGTTTTATTTTAGGAGACCCACGAGGTCTTGTCCCATCAAATGTTGGTCAAGGTTATATTTTGAGAAGACTTCTTAGAAGAGCCATTAGACATGGTAGAAAATTAGGTATTGAAGGCTCTTTCTTAACCAAATTAGTTGAAATTATTGTTGCGATTTATAAAGATGCTTATCCCGAGTTAACTGATAATTTAGCCTTTATCAATAAAGAAATAGAAATAGAGGAAGAAAAATTTAGTAAAACCCTTCAAAAAGGGGAAAAAGAATTTTTAAAAATGATTCCTAATATTTTAAAGGGAAAAGCTAAAATGATTCCTGGTAGAATGGCTTTTAAACTTTATGACACTTATGGTTTTCCAATCGAATTAACAAAAGAATTAGCTGGAGAACATGGTTTGAGTGTTGATGAAGAGGGTTTTCAAGTAGCTTTTGAAAAACATCAAAACCAAAGTAGAAGTGGTGCTGAACAAAAATTTAAAGGTGGCTTAGCAGACCATAGTGAGAAAACCACAGCTTTACATACCGCCACTCATATGCTTCACAAAGCTCTTAGAGATGTTTTAGGCGAACATGTTGGGCAAAAGGGCTCAAATATTACTGTAGATAGACTTCGTTTTGACTTTACACATCCTGAAAAAGTAAGTGCAGAAGATTTACAAAAGATTGAAGATATTGTAAATAAAGAAATACAAAAAAACCAAGATGTAATTTGTGAAACTATGACTTTAGAACAAGCCAAAGAGCAAGGCGCTATTGCTTTCTTTGATAGTAAATATGGAGAACAAGTGAAAGTTTATTCTATTGGAGACTTTTCTAAAGAAGTTTGTGGTGGCCCTCATGTATCAAACACAAAAAAAATGGGACAGTTTAAAATTCAAAAAGAACAATCTTCTTCAGCAGGAGTTAGACGCATAAAAGCTGTTTTAGTGTAATAAAAATTAAAATTTCAAATTTAACCTGATGTGTCCTCTCTTTTTGCATGCGGTAATGCATACTGTAGTTTATATTCTTATAACCTCTTTATTGCTAAATCCACGATTTTGCAAATTTGGGGGGACACATCATATTGTTTATAGAGAGTGAGCCTGGTTTATACTGTGTTCATTTTTTTTCACTTGTTAAGTGATAAAAAAATGGGGTATTAGTTAATAATTCCCCATTTTTGATAGAGTAAAGATCGCTTTAACTTATTTCTTTTTTATCACGGAGTAAAATTTCCATAAATTGTTTACCATTGATGGTTTCTTCTTTATAAAGAAACTCAGCAATTTCATGGAGTTTTTTAATATTATCATTTAATAAAAGTTTAGCTTTTTGGTATTGAGTTCTTACTAAAGTTGTTACCATAGCATCAATTTGAGAACTTGTCTTTTCTGAGCAAATTAATGAAGCGTCTCCACTAAGATATTGGCTTGCTTGAGATTCAAAGGCTACCATACCAAACTCTTCGCTCATACCAAAGCGAGTAATCATAGCTCTAGAGAGTTTTGTTGCTCTTTCAATATCATTACTAGCCCCTGTAGTTATAGAATTGAAAACAATGTCTTCTGCAGCTCTACCAGCGGTATAAATTGCTATTTTATTTTCTAACTCTTCTTTACTTAATAAATTTTTCTCTTCTTCATCTATTTGCATTGTAAAGCCTAGGGCTCCAGATGTTCTGGGGATAATTGTAATTTTAGAAACAGGGGCTGTGTTTGTTTGAAGAGCTGCAACAAGGGCATGTCCAACTTCATGATAAGATACAATCAGTTTTTCCCTATCGCTTAGAACTTTATTTTTCTTTTGATAACCGGCAGCTACAACTTCAATACTTTCTTCTAAATCTGATTGTATTACTTTAGCTCTTTTATTTCTCACTGCTATTAAGGCCGCCTCATTTACAATATTTGCAAGATCAGCTCCACTCATTCCTGAAGCAGATCTAGCTATTGCATTATAGTTAATATTGTTCGCGGTTTTAACACCTTTTATATGAACCTTGAGAATTTCTTCTCTACCAATTAAATCAGGCAATTCTACAGGTATCCTTCTATCAAACCTACCAGGTCTTAGTAGGGCAGAATCTAATACTTCTGGTCTATTGGTTGCAGCGAGGAGCACAATACCTTTTGAGCTATCAAAGCCATCCATTTCAGTTAATAATTGATTAAGAGTTTGCTCTCTCTCATCATTTCCACCTTGCATAGAAGAATTACGTTTTTTACCAATAGCATCAATTTCATCAATAAACACAATACAAGGTGCTTTTTTATTAGCTTCTTTAAATAGATCTCTCACTTTTGCAGCGCCCATTCCTACAAACATTTCTACAAATTCTGAACCTGAGATTGAAAAGAAAGGAACATTAGCCTCGCCTGCAACAGCTTTTGCTAATAAGGTTTTACCAGTGCCAGGAGGGCCTACTAATAAAGCACCTTTTGGTATCTTTGCTCCAATTTCAGTGTATTTATCAGGATTATGAAGAAAATCTACTATTTCTGTTAATAATTCTTTTGCTTCATCTTCTCCAGCAACAGCATCAAATTTAATACCAGTTTTACTTGGTACATAAACCTTTGCATTGCTTTTGCCAAATTGCATTGAAGAGGAAAACAAGCCACCGCCACCACCTGATTTGGAGTTCATCTTTTTTTGTAAATATCTTCCTAAGATAAATATTAATAAAAAGGGAACAATCCAAGATAGCATCATTGATAATAGGGGAGACATTTGAACTGGAACTACTCTACCAAAGCTACAGCCTGATTCATACAATCTATTTACCAAATCTGGATCTTGGAAAGTTGTTGTTTTAAATAATTGTTCATAATTATCGTTTGCAGTAAAATAGATGTTACTTTCATTTATTTCTACTTTTGTTATTTGCTTATTATCTAGCATCGTTAAAAAGGTCCCATAATCTACATTTTGATATTTAGATTGGGACATATATGGGCGTACAAACATATTCATTAGTAATATAGCCGCTAGCATTATTAAATAAAACTTTAGTATAGATTTATTAGTATTTTTCTTCTCTCCATTACTCATATAACCTCCATAATTGTATATGACAATGTTTAGAAGGTATTAAGAATAATTTTGTTTGACCATATATTAATTATGGAGTTTTGTGTAGAAGTGCATACTTTCACCTTGATCGTTGATAAAAGTATCTTTTGGCTTAAATAAAGTTATTAATGTTATGTAAAAATCTCCTATCGCACCTGAAACATTAAAAGCAAAGACTAGAAGAATTGCGTTATAAAGATTTGTTGGTACGATATTCATCAATGTTATTAGAAAAATAGATATAATAATAACAGGGCTGAGTGCAATTATTATATATGCAGATTTATCAAAATATCTGTCACTTGCACCAGCACTAGCGTAGAAAAAAGAAAATTTATATATTGCCTTTTTTTTAGAAAAAATCCAAATAAATAAGCCATGAATTAGCTCATGAATAACAATAAAAGCAAATAGTCCTATTGCCGCAAAAATAATGCCACTTAAGCTAAAAAGAGGGCAAGTTTGGATTTGAAATATATAAAATAATCCGAGGGCAATCACAATTGCCCCGATATTAAAGGATATTAAGTATCTTTTTTTATTAAAGTCTACAAAAGCAGCTTCTTTGTAATTTTCTTTTAATTGGAAGATTCCTATCACTTATTTTTCCTCTCATTGTTTTTAGTTGCCAATTGACCACAGGCGGCATTAACACTTCTTCCTCTTGTAAATCTTCTAACATATTTAACATTGAATTCATCTAGATATTGTGTAAAAATATTAATTTCTTCTGTAGTTGGTGTTGACCAGGTCATCTCTTCTACAGGATTCCATGGAATTAAATTTACTACTGCTTCAAGACCATTGTAAAAAGTTGCTAATTTTTTTGCTGAGTGCAAATTGCAGTTCACGCCTCCAAGCATGCAATATTCTAGTGTTAATCTAGTCCCACCTTTGTTTTGATAATGCAATAAACTTTTCTTTAGTTGGTTTAAATTGAAAGTATCATTGATTGGCATGATTTTGCTTCTTAATTTATCGTCAGCACTTACCAAGGAAATAGCTAATTTAACGTTTAAATTTTGCTCAATTAATTTATTGATTCCACTTACAATTCCACAAGTACTTACAGTAATTCGTCTTAAACTAATAAAGAAAGCTTCTTCACTGTGGAAATATCTTATAGATTTTGCTAATTCACCAAAGTTTGCTAAAGGCTCACCCATTCCCATATATACGATATGAGTAACGTGCCCAAGTTGTCTTAAATGTACAAATTGTTCAATTATTTCAGCGGCGGTTAAATTTCTTATTAGACCCATTGTTCCTGTTCTACAAAACTTACATCCCATAGCACATCCAACTTGAGAAGATATGCAGGCAGTTTTTCTTTCACTTTTGTCTACAAGTAAGACACTTTCTACCACAGCTCCGTCAGATAATTCAATAGCTAGTTTTGTAGCACCGCTACTATCTGTTTGTGTATCAATAACTGTTGAAGAAATAGCAGATCCAAATTCTGTGGCGAGTCTCTCTCTCTCGAATTTTGATATATTACTCATCAAGTTAAAGTCGGTTACACCTTTTATTAACCATTGAAATATTTGTTTAGCCTGAAATGATTTTGATAAATTTAGTGTTGTGAATATTTCATCTGTACTTAACCCATAAAGGGATATTTTTTCCATTTGTTGCTCCTAAGTTGTACTATATATATAAACTAAAAAAAATTAAAGGTTTATTAATATACAGGAGTAAAAAAAACTTATGTCATCAATATATTAATAAAAATATATAAACTATTAATAAACTGTTTTTTTACTTTAGATTATTTTGATATTTTTACCTTTAATTCCTAAAAAATGTAATTTAATAAAAAAAATACTATCCGACTATACTTTATTTTGATATACTGAGTAAAAGAAACCAAATAAATAGGAGATATAAAAATGAAGAAAAAATTATTAACAGTTGTAGCATTAATTGCTCTAGTTATAGTTCCAAGTTTTGCTAAAAGTTCAGACATGAGTGCTGGTATTGCTTTAGGTACAATTAATGGAGTTGGATTTAAATATCATATTGATAAAGACCTTACCGCAGGTGGTACTTTAGGATTTGATGTTCTTGGTGGTAACTCAATCAATATAGAAGGTTTTGGCCTTTACAAAGCCGGTGAATTAGAATTAGATAAATTAGATTTTGATCTTAATGTGGGACTAGGTGCTTCAGCAAATATTCCACTTAATAACGGAGATTTTAGCATATCAGCTTTAACAATGGGTGAAATCTCTTATAGCTTTGATTCCAGAGATATTCCTCTTGATATATTACTTAGAGTTGAACCTGGTTTAGAACTTACATTTATTGGATCATCAGTTGATCCTAGTTTTGTAATTCAAGCCTCATTACAAGGCTTATATAGATTCTAATTTTTAGATTGATACTAAAACAGCTCTCAATTTTGGGGGTTGTTTTTTTTATAGTTTATCAATTCTCCTAAATAATGTTTTTTAACTTTTGCTTTTAATAAGACAAAATCTTCTTCATATTTAACATCCATAACAAAAGAGTTTCTTTTTGCATAATAAATTAAATCTTGTCTATCATTTGGTATTTCAAAATAGGATATATTCTCGTTTTTAGCGTATAGATTTTCAATTTCGCTTAACATTTTATCAATATTGATATTATTTTTAACACTAGCTTCAATCAAAGTTGGCTCTAGTGCTTTTAGTCTAGCCACATCAAATTCGTTAGCTTCAATATCACATTTGTTTAATACTATTAAAGTTGGTTTGTCTTCACAATCTAACTGTTTTAAGGTTTCTTTTGTTGTTTTGTAACATCCCATTAAATTAGGATGAGAACTGTCTAATACTATTAATATAATATCAGCAAAAGTAGCTTCTTCTAAAGTAGAATTAAATGCTTCTATTAAATCATGAGGTAAATCACTAACAAAACCAACAGTATCACTGAAAACCATTTGTCTGTGACTAGGCATTTTAACTTTTTTGCTTGTGGTATCTAAAGTTGCAAATAGTTTGTTTTCAACAAAAATATCAGTATTGGTAAGGAGCTTTAATAAAGAACTTTTTCCACTATTGGTGTAACCAACAATTGCTATGGTTGGAATGTTTGAATTAAGTCTATTTTTTCTTTGTGTATCTCTTATTTTCTTAACTTTTGTTAGTTCTTCTTTCGTTTTGGTTATTTTGCTTAGTACAAGCCTTCTATCAATTTCAAGTTGCTTTTCACCTTCACCTTTATTGCCTTTTGCCCCACCTCTTTGTCTAGAAAGGTTGGTCCAGGCTCTAGTTAATCTTGGAAGTGAATAGGCAAGTCTTGCTAGTTCAACTTGTAGTGTTGCTTCTTTAGTTGTAGCTCTATCACTGAAAATTTGTAATATGACCTCTCGTCTATCAATAACACATAGTTCTAAGACTTTTTCTAAGTTCCGTTGTATGCTTGGAGCTAAGTCAGATTCAAAAATAAATAAATCAACTTCATTATCGTCAGCTAGTTGTTTTAACTCTAAAACTTTACCTTTTCCAATAAAGGTGTGACTATTTTCTTTTTTTAAATTGATTATTACAGAATCAAATACCTCAACATTCATTGTTTTTGCAAGGGATTCTAATTCTTTTTTTCTAATTACTGGAGAAAGCACATTATTTTGGAGTTCAACAATAACAATTATTGCTTTTTTTAATGTTTCCTCAGTTGTTAAATCTATTACATTATTATTATTCAATTTATTAACTGTTACCTCTTTTTTTTTAATACTTTTAGATTAACTGTGGTTTAACAAGTTGTCAATCTATGATATAGTCAAGCGGCGAGAACTTTTGTAAGAGAGGAATAAATATGAGTTTAAATTGTGGTATTGTAGGACTACCGAATGTTGGTAAATCAACAATCTTTTCTGCTTTAACCAGTGCACCAGCTGAATCAGCTAATTACCCATTTTGCACTATTGACCCAAATGTAGGAATGGTAAATGTACCAGATATCCGACTTGATAAAATAGTTGAATTAATACCTCCTGCTAAAATTATCCCAGCTACTTTTGAGTTTGTTGATATAGCTGGACTTGTAGAGGGTGCTTCGAAAGGTGAGGGCTTAGGTAATAGATTTCTAGCATCAATTAGAGAAGTTGGGGTTTTATCACATGTCGTTAGATGTTTTGATAATGAAGATATCATTCATGTTAATAATAAAATTGACCCAATTAATGACATTTCTACGATTAATATTGAATTAGCTTTTTCTGATTTAGATACAGTCGAAAAGCGTTATTCCAAAATGTCCAAGATGGGTCGTGTAAATAAAGATCAGCAAAAGAATAATCAAAAACTTCTTCCTATTTTGGAAAAATTAATAGCTTGCTTGAGTGAAGGTAAATTAGCTCTAAGTCTTGATTTAGATGAAGAGCAACTTGAAATTATTTATGATTTACATTTGATAACTCTAAAACCTGTTATTTATGTTTGTAATGTTGATGAAGATAGTCTTGAAGAAGATAACGAGTATGTAAAAATTGTTAGAAACATTGCAAAAGAAGAAAATTCAGAAGTTGTTGTTATTTGTGGAAAAATTGAAGCTGAAATTGCAGAAATGGAAAGTGATGATGATCGAAATGAATTTCTTGAAGCTTTAGGCCTAAAAGAATCAGGTTTAAATCAACTTATTAGAAGTGCTTATCATATTTTAGGTATGAGAACTTTCTTTACCGCAGGTAGCGATGAAGATAGAGCTTGGACTTTTAAAGCTGGATTTAAAGCCCCACAAGCTGCAGGTGTTATTCATACAGATTTTGAAAAAGGATTTATAAAAGCTGAAGTATATAATTGTGAGGATCTATTTGACTTAGGTACTGAGCAACAAGTAAAAATAAAAGGCAAACTAAGAATGGAAGGTAAAGATTACATTGTTAAAGATGGTGATGTTATGCATTTCAGATTTAACGTTTAGTTTCTTAAATATTATTAATTAAAAAAATGGACTATGCCAAAAAAGCGTAGTCCAAATTTATGAATGAAATAAATAGCAGCAAAGAAACTTTACTGTATACTATTTACTTTTTACCAGGTTAATTCAAAATTTAAAGGTTCTGCTAATAATAAGAAATCTATCAATGGAAAACTATAAGAAAAGTATGTACTAGATACTTTTTTTCCACCTTTATAAGATTTTATTGGTTTAGGAGTTTCAAAATTAAGGGTAATAAGTGAGTTTTTAATTGCACCAGGGCCCTCTTCTCCTAACATGAAACTTATCATTTCTAAATAATCATCCGCACTTAAACCTTCATTATATTCAGGGCCAAAGGGTTCAAAATTAGGATCAGCTAAAAAAGGAACAACTTTTTTTAATTGGTAATAATTACTCAAGTCTAAATAGAAATTTAATTTATTATTTTTTAAAGTTAATACACTTTGATTTGTTGTTTGACTTAAATCAGAAATTAAAGTAGAAAGAGAATCAAAATCAAAAGAACCTTTATATGAATTTTTCCCAACTTTTGTAAAGATTACATTAGTTGTAGATTTATTGTCAGTTAATTTTTTCGAAGTATCATCAATAGCGAGGTCCATAATTGGCTTATCAGTTTCATCACTGGAAAACTCTGAGAAATCATTTAATACTGTAATAAAAAAATCTTCAACACTAATTGAAATTTTAGAGCTGCCACTCTCATTATGGTTAATAGATAAATCTTCAGTAACAACACAACTTGCTAGTAATGGAAATATTATAATTAAAATTATAAATATATATTTTTTAAGGTTCACAAAATACTCCTAGTATTTATTGCTTAGAATATCTTTCAATCAACTAAAACAATAGTATAAATAAAATAAGGGTGCAAGGTTTTTTTATATTACTTCATAAATAAAACATCTTCAATATGTCGATAAAGTTACAAAATTAGTAATAATAAAAATGCTATTTGATTATTTTCTTAAAAAGTGTAATATAATAAGGTAAGAAAAGATGATATATGTTTACTATTTACTAGTTATAATTAATATTTAGCTTTAGGTTCTTTTTCTTTTATTGATTTTATAGAAGAAATGGGTCATGACGTTGAAAAAAATAGCATCCCTTTTTATAACTTTATTAATATAGGCATTAAATTAATGTCTTGATTGGAGGATTGAATGCAAGAATTGGATGGCCTTAAAACGTTAATTATCGTTGAGTCTCCTACAAAAGCAAAAACAATAAAAAAGTTTTTACCATCAAACTGTACTGTTGTAGCCAGTAATGGTCATATAAGAGATTTAGATTCTGACAAAAATGCAGTTGATATAGAAAAAGGGTTTAAACCTCATTATATTGTTCCATCAGAGAAGAAAGCTTTGGTGAAGACTTTAAAAGACGAAATAAAAAAAACAGAATTTTTGTTGTTGGCAACTGATGAAGATAGAGAAGGTGAAAGTATTTCTTGGCACTTATTACAAGTGTTAAAGCCTAAAGTAGATTTTAAAAGAATGGTTTTCCACGAAATAACAAAGAATGCAATACTAAAAGCTCTAACTTCAGGTAGAGAGTTAGACATTGATATGGTTCATGCTCAAGAAGCAAGAAGAATTATTGATAGATTGTTTGGTTATGATGTTTCTTCTTTGGTAGGACAAAAATTATCTTCAAGAAAGTTGAGTGCGGGTAGAGTTCAATCCCCAGGTTTAATGTTAACAGTTGAAAGGGAAAAAGAGAGAATTGCCTTTGAAAATAGTGTCTATTTTGATGCAAAAGCATTTTTTAATACCTCAAATGGTAATTTTGATGCTAAATTAGTTCAATATAAAAAAGAAACACTAGCTTCAAGTAAAAGTTTTGACTCTAAAACAGGTAAATATAAAAATGATAACAGTTTATTATTAGATGAAAAGTCTATTGATGATATTATTTCAAAAATAAAATCTGGACCTTTTACTATAAATGATATTATCAGTAAACCTATAACCTCTAAACCTAGTGCTCCTTTTATTACAAGTACGCTTCAACAAGAAGCTATTAAAAAATTACATTTTAGTTCAAAAGAAACAATGAGAGTTGCACAAAAATTATATGAAAATGGTTTAATTACCTATATGAGAACAGATAGTCCTTTTTTAAGTGCAGAAGGTATTAATGGTGCTCGTAGTAGTGTAGAAAAGCTTTATGGTAAAGAATTCTTATCAAAAGAAGTAAGACAGTTTAAAGCAAATAATTCTGATGCCCAAGAGGCTCATGAAGCCATTAGGCCTTCAGGGGAAGGTTTTACATCTCCAAAAAACTCAGGTTTGAGCGGCAAAGAATTATCCCTCTATACTTTGATTTGGGCAAGAACCATGGCCAGCCAAATGGCAGAAGCTAAAAAGAAAACTACAACAGTTAAAATTGATTCAAATGGTGCTATATTCAGTGCTAGCGGAACCCAGATTACTTTTCCAGGTTATTTAAGAGCTTATGTTGAAGCGAAAGATGATCCAGAAGCTGCTTTGGATGATAAAGAAACTTTATTACCACCATTAGAAATCGGACAGCAACTAGATTTAGAAAAGTTACTAAGTCAAAAGCATGAAACAAAAGCTCCTGCAAGATTTACTGAGGCAACTTTAGTTAGAGAATTAGAACAAAGAGGAATCGGAAGACCTTCAACTTATTCTTCAATTATTGAGACTCTTTTGAATAGACAGTATTTAATTAAAGACGGGAATTCTTTGATACCCACTTTTATAGGTTTTGCAGTTTGTCAATATTTGATTAATTCCTTCCCAAAATATGTTGATTATGATTTTACAAGATTGTTAGAAGCTGATTTAGATGAAGTAGCAAAACATAAAATCGAAAAACAACAATTATTAGAATCTTTTTATTTGGGAGAAAACGGATTAAGAGAAAAAGTAAAAATTCAGAAAAGTAAAGATGATAAAGTTGCAGCTAAAACTTTATTTTTACCACAAATTAGTGAAGATAATCCTATTAGAATTGGTCCTTATGGTCCGTATGTTTTGGGTAAAACAGTCGATGAAAAGCAAGAATATATTAATTTACCCAAAGATATGTTGCCTGGAACTATTAGTGATGAAGATGTTAAGCAACTAATAAAAAAAGGTAAAGTTAAAAACGAACCTATTTTCTTAGGAAATGATAGTGAAAAGAATGAAATTTATTTGTGCTCTGGAAGATTTGGACCTTATTGGCAGATTGGAAAAGAATCAGCAAATAAACCCAAAAGAGCAAGTATTCCATCTTGGTACCAAAATGAAGAGACTACTCAAAAAGATTTAGAACTTGCAAAAAAATATCTTTCACTACCAAGAGAACTTGGCGAAAATGATAAAGGTGATAAAATATTAGCAACCAAGGGTAAGTATGGTCCTTATCTCAATTGTGGTGATTTAAATGTAAATCTAAATAAAAGAGATCATGATGAGCAATTATTCACTGTTAGTTTAGATGAAGCTCTAGAATTAATAAAAAATGGAGCCAAGAAAGGTAGCTCTAAAGATAAATCCACAGCAAAAGTTGCTATAAAAGATTTTGGTGAATTTGAAGGTGAAAGTGTAAAACTTCATTTTGGGAGATATGGGTACTATTTAAAACATGGTAAAACTAATGTCCCTATTGATGATGAAAAAGCTAAAACTGAAGAAACCCTAGCTTTTAATTTAACAAAACAACAAATAACTAGTTCAATTGCTAAAAAGAGAGCTAAAAAGAAATAATTATTATAGTTTTAGATATGGGTAAAAAAAGGGCTGTACTTGATTTAGGTGCACCCTTTTTTTAGTTGCACTAATTAACTTTGATAGTGTATTCTTATAGTTGAGAAGGGAATAGAAATAATAATGTTAGAAGTTAAAAATCAAAATAATAACAAAAGTGATAATGACACTTTATTAAAAAAATTAGCTAAAGATTTAAAATTGGGGGAATATAAAGTAAAATTATGTTTTACCAAACTGTCTTTAGATTATAGTGATAAATATTTTGAAGATAATTATTCCTTAAGTAAGGAACTTGTTTGTTCTTATTATGGAATTTTAGATGATTATATAAGAGATGATGAAGCAAAAAAAGAATTTGATCTTCAAATAAAAAGATTTGATGAAGTTTATCTAGATACCGCTCCACTAATTCACGAAGATTGGTTCTTGTTTTTTATTGCAAATGCTAGTTTGACTTTGCATAAAAGAAGAAAGAAATTAGTAATTCTTGAAAAAACTATGGAAGAAATGTTTGGAATTGCTAGAAATGAAGAAAAAGATTTGGATGTTAGATTAAGAGCTAAAGTCAGGCCATTTCTATTTC
The DNA here is from genome assembly GCA_964545735.1 of uncultured Spirochaetaceae bacterium. Lineage (GTDB taxonomy): Bacteria > Spirochaetota > Spirochaetia > Sphaerochaetales > Sphaerochaetaceae > Pleomorphochaeta. Next base: position 1,893 of record CAZJGS010000053.1, on the reverse strand, counting down.
AGCATTTGGCTAAAAAGGGTTTATTAAAGATAATGGATACAGGAAGCAAGGGAATTGCTGACGATCATCTAGTTTCTCTTTTCAAACGCCGAGGTAAAAATAATAATATATTATTAATCACTCAAGACAGATATTTAAGTGAAAGAGTAGTTCAATTAGGTGAAAACCTTAATAAAAATATTGATTTGCCAAGCCATTCTTTTTTGGAAAGATTTACACAGAGAAAGTTTATTGATGAAGATATTGTGAAAAAAGTAGTTGTTTGCGAACTGATGAAAAATGGCGATCTACTAAGATTGTATATTTGTCAGCATTGTAGAGACAGTTATTATGATAAACTTTTTGATTGCGGTGGGTTTGTGCTTTGTTCAAGTTGCTATTATGAGATAGAAAATGAGAAACAAACACAGAAAGCTATCAAGCAAATAGAAGAAAAAAAACGATTAAAAGAATTACAAGAAGCACAAGAAAAACGAGATCTTGAACAACAAATAATCACTGTTGGAAAAATAATTAAACGAAAACAAAGGCAGGTATTAGCTGCCATAATATCAATTTTAGTTGTTTTTTTAATAATTGTATTACTCTTAATATAATACAAAGGGCTGAATTCTTAAAAAAAGACAGCCCTTATTAATTTAGAAAGTAAATATACCATTTTTATATATTTGAACTTGTTTCCCCTCATATGTTGTTGCAAAAATATTGAGTTCTGGAGAGCCTATCATAAAGTCCGTATGTACACTTGAGGTGTTACATCCATACTCTTCTAGTTTTTTATCATCATCTAATTCTTTGTTGTTACTCAAGCAAACAGAGTATCCAGCACCAATGGCTATATGACAAGAAGCATTTTCATCAAAAAGAATATTGTTAAATATTTTGCCACTTTGAGCTATTGGAGTTCGCTCGTCAACCAGAGCTACTTCACCAAGATATGCTGAATTTTCATCACTTATTAGATATTGGTCTAGGGCAGCTTGGCCTTCCTTAGCTTCACAACTTACAACCTTCCCATCTTTGAATTCAAATTTAATATCATTACAGAGAGTTTGTAACACAGTTACAGGTCTAGTTGTTGTTACAAAACCATTTACACTGTATTTATCCGGTACACTAAAATGCTCAAAGGTTGGAATATTAACAAAAAGCAGTTTGTTATTATTTTCATCACTTCCACCAAGCCAAATAGCTTCTTCTCGCAAAGAAATTGTTAAATCAGTAATAGGGCTTATATAATGAAGAGTTTTAATTTTTAAACTATTTAAATAATCATTACCCTTTTTAAATTCAAGATCAAAATCTTGCCAAGCTTTTACTGGATCTTTTTTGTCTAATAATAAAATCTTACTTAATAAATCTCTCATATCATCAACATTAGAGTTTAATACTTGTTTAGCCCATTTTTTTAAGGGATAGCAAACAATACACCAAGGTATTTCGAATTTCATTCTACCTTCACGACCTGTTTTGCCTAACGCAGTTTTTGCCTTTGTGTAACTCGCTAGCTTATCTTTATCTGTATTAGTTAATACAGTATTATTTTCTGTATCAGCAATTGCTAAGAATGCCCATTTTTCTTTGGAGCGCTCTTCATCTTGAGCTTTAAGATACTGAGGTAGTTTAGAAACTTGATCTTTGTCTTGATATTTGCATCTCTCTTTAATTAGATGAGTATCAACTAGGTCAATTTCAACATTTAGAGCCCCTTGTTTATATGCTTCTTTTGCTATTTTTGAAGCAAAGGAATAATAATCAGGTGCACACCTTATTACAAGGCTCATTCCTCTTTCAAATTGTAATCCAAGTTCTAAAATCAACTTTTTATATAACTTGTCAAAATGCTTTTTTGTCATAATAAATCTCCTCATGAAATAATATTAAATAAATAAT
>CAZJGS010000052.1:8321-16717 GCA_964545735.1 uncultured Spirochaetaceae bacterium | reverse complement strand
ATTTATAGTAGAATTCTATTTGCTAAGAAAAATTATTGAAAACTAAAAATTAATATGTCATAATATAGAAAATAGGTGAAATAATTATGAAAAAAAGTAAGATTTTAATTACCCTGTTATTATTAATAAGCTCAATTTTTATAACAAGTTGTGCAACAAATGAATTTGCAGGTGATCCCCTTGATACTGTTGATTCCCTCGATATAGAAAGGTATCTTGGTCGATGGTATGAAATAGCTCGCTTCCAAAGTGGTTTTGAGAAAAATATATATGGAGCTACTGCTGAATATTCACTTAGAGATGATGGAAGAGTTAAAGTAGTTAATAGTGGCTTCAAAAAGAGTCTTGATGGTAAATACACTTCTGTAAAAGCTGTGGCATGGCGCCCAGATGATAGTGTACCAGGAGCTTTAAAGGTTAAATTCTTTTCACTTTTTAAAGCAGATTATCTGGTCTTTGGTTTAGATCAAGAAAATTATGAATGGGCCTTAGTTGGTAATAATAGTAGAGAATTCCTTTGGTTTCTTTCTAGAGTTCCAGAAATAACCCCAGAATTGCAAGAGAAAATGATTCAAATGGCACTAGAGCAAGGTTATGATTTATCAGATCTTTTTTATGTACCACAAAAACTTCGAGAATAAATAATAAAAGTTATATAAATAATACACCACCCATACATTTTTAGTGTGGGTGTTGTTGTTTTTAACTAAAGCTTATATTTGTATAAAAATTTTTATTTAAAATCTTCAATATATTAGTAAAAATTCAGATTTATTGTTAAATAACAAATAAAAGTTTAATATTAAGAAAATATATGTGTCAAATTGACTCTATCATTGCTTAATTGACAAGCCTATGGTATTTTATAATGTATGAAAATAGCATTCACCGGTGGTGGTACCCTTGGTCATATTTATCCGTCTTTAGCTTTATATGATTATATAATTGATAGAGATAAATCTTTTGAATTTATATGGATAGGAAGAAATAATAAAAATGAAATGCAAATAATTGAATCACAAAATATTCAGTTTTTCGCAATAACTTGTGGAAAATTAAGACGCTATTTTTCTTTGAAGAATATATTTGATGTATTTAAAGTTATTGTTGGATTTTTCCAAGCATTAAAAATATTAAAACAAACAAAGCCTGATTTAATTTTTTCAAAAGGTGGTTATGTTTCAGTTCCTGTTGTTTATGCAGCTCACAAATTAAAAATTAAAATAATTACTCACGAATCAGATATAACCCTGGGGTTAGCCTCAAGACTAAATTCAAGAGTAGCTACTACTATATTTAAGGGCTTTGCTTTGAATGAAGATGAAAGAGCTGATAAACGCTTTATATACAGTGCTAATCCTCTCAAAACTGATTTACAGTTTTTTAAGAATATAGATCTTGAGAATTATGAAAAAAAACTAGCAAACTCTGAAGTTGCCCAATATAGTGGCAAGGTAAAAACAGTAAGAGATAATATTCAGGAGAAGTTTGACAAAAGCAAAAAGATAATATTGATTGTTGGTGGCTCATTAGGAGCCATGCAAATAAATGATCTTATAGCAGTTAATTTAGATGAGCTAGTTAAAGATTATAATATATATCATCAAATGGGAGAGAGAACCTTTATTAGTAGAAATATAAGAGGTTATATTGGTGTTAAACAAATTGGCCATGAACTTGGATACTTGTATAAAATAGCAGATTTAGTTGTAAGTAGGTGTGGGGCTAATACTTTAAATGAAGAGATTTTATTCAATAAAAATATTTTAGCGATACCTTTGGATAATAGTAAAAGTCGAGGCGAGCAAGTATTAAATGCTCAATATTATAAAGATTTAAAATTACTTGAAGTTTATGAAAAAAATATGAATTTCATAGACACCATAACAAATTTGTTAAATAATGAAACTATAGAAAAAAGAAAATTAGAATTTCAAAAGTTAAGTTATATTGATACAAACGATATAATTTATAAAAATATTAACGAAATATTAAATTAAAGGAGAGTGTATGGACTTTACATTGGTTATTGGATCAGCAGTATTAAATATCGTAGATATTATAATTATTGCTATTGCTTTGATTGCAGGTATTGCAGGAGCATTTGAGGGTTTTGCTAAAAGTTTTGCATCAAAAGCTGCTGTACTTGTTGGTTTGATTGTAGGCTTAATGTTTAGTGATTTAGCTAGCGAATATGTTTTCATGAGATTTTCTTTACCACCAATCGTTACTTCAATATTAAGTTACATGCTTTGTTTTGCTATTGGTTATATTATCACCTTAATATTGGGAAATATGTTATCAAAAGTATTTGAAGGTATAGGTCTTGGTGCAGTTAATTCAGTGTTAGGGTTTATTTGGGGCGCAGTCTTTTTCTTAGCTTTATGTGGCGTTGCAATAATGCTTCTAAGTTATCAGAGTTTAATAGATGTATCTGCCTTAATAAATCAATCCTTTTTGTATGATTCTGTTTTTAAATCCATTATTCCTGTAGCTGAGGATTTTATTAAGAATGTTAAATAAATTGAGAACGACTCAAAGTGAGTTATCCCATATATTACAAACATCAATAGAAAACAATACTTTTAGTAATTCTTCACTTTTTTGTGGGCCAAAATATTCCTCAAAAATGACTGCTGCAATTGAAACAGCTCGAGCCTTATCATGTTTAAGTGATAAAAAAGGTGAAGAATGCGAGTGTGAATCTTGTCTTTCTTACGACAAATATATTATGCAAAATTTAGTTGTTGTATCTAATAGGGATTTTGATAATAGATTAGATGTTGCTATAGGCCGCTATAGCAAGCTTCGAGACTCTAACTCTAAAAATTTCTTAATAGAGAATGTCCGTATATTTTTATTAGCATATCACAATGCAATTTATTTGGATAAAAATAAGAAGCTGTTTGAAGCAGCTTATGAAATTAGTGAAATGATTTCTGAGTTTTCCATAAATGGAGAAAACTATAAAATAAGAGAAGCTCAGAGATTTACTAAAGAATTGAAATTAAAATTAAAACCTTTGATAGTTAAAAGCAATAAGAATTTAACTAATCTTAGTGTCGATGGGGTTAGAGCACTGCAAACTTGGCTCTCTAATACATTAGTAAGTGAAAAAGCTAGGATAGTCGTAATTGAAGCAATAGAAAAATGTAATGATAGTGTTAGAAATAGTTTACTTAAAATTCTAGAAGAACCAAATGAAAATATTTATTTCATTCTCTTAAGTAGTAATCCTTCTAGAATTATGCCAACAATCCTCTCTAGAGTTAGAAGATATAATTTTTCTCCAATACCTTTAGAGACTCAGGCCTTATTATTAAAAGATTTTAAACTTGAAGATGAAAAAATCGATACACTTGAGAAGTTTTTTTTAAGTGCTAGTGGATTTAAAGCAAATGATGTTGATAATGCTTTAAACACTATTGTAGATAGTGTTGTAAAAAGACAACAATTGAATAGTGAAAAATTATCTTTTGTTGTAAAAACATTAGATACTTCCAATCAAAGTGAATTTATATTACAAGAATTATTAAATAAAATTAAAGACCAATATTTGAACTCAAATATTGATAATGTTACTTGTAAAAAAATAATCAAAGAGATCAGTATTTTATATAATAATCAAAGAGTCTTTAACCTTCCTAAAAAAAATATGTACGAAAATGTATATAGGAAAATGATGGAGAGTGTAGATGCATAATTTTGTTAAAAGAGCTTTAGATAAAATAGAACAGTTGGATATAGCTAAAATAGTTCAACTGATAAATAGAGAAGAATCCTATATCTCCACCTTAGAGCAAGTATTAGATAATCTTTCTCAAGGTATAATATTATTAGATTCTCAGAAAAAAGTAGTATATATCAATAAACTAGCTAAACTACTGCCTCCTATAAACAGAAAAAAAAGTTTTGAAGGTGAAAGTGTTTTTAATATTGTTGATGATAAAAAGGTTTTAGATTATTTACAAGCAGAAATCAATAAGATTGGATACAATGAAGAAGAGAATGAATTTAACTACCAATGGGGTGAAGAAATAAAAACTTATTTACTAAATGTAGTTAAGTTAGCCGAAGTAGAAGAAATTGATGACAATGGGTTTTTACTTATATTTAACGATATAACTATAAGTAAAAGAAAAGATACCAGGCTTAGAAGAAGTGAAAATTTAGCTAGTATGACAACTATGGCAGCAGGAGTTGCGCATGAGATTAAAAACCCTTTAGCTGCTATGAGTATACATCTGCAATTATTAACCAAAGCTTTTGAGCGAAAACAAAATTTAACTATGGAAGATGCCTCAAGATATATTAACGTATTATCTGAAGAAATTGAGAGGCTTAATTCTATTGTAGTAGATTTCTTGTTTGCAGTTAGACCTATGGATACAAAGCTTAAATTAACCAGTGTTTCAAAAACTCTTAATGAGATTTGTGATTTTGTAGAGCCAGAATTAAATGAAAATCATGTAAAATTAGTTAGAGATATAAAAAGTACTCCCAAAGTAGAATTAGATACCAACCTTTTTAGACAAGCGTTACTGAATATTATAAAAAATGCTATGAATGCTATTGAAAAAAAAGGAACAATAAAAGTTTCTGTAAAACTTAGAGGTGATGAAGTTGTAATCGTTGTTCATGATACTGGTAAAGGCATGAAGCAAGATACATTAAACAAAATCTTTGAACCCTATTTTACTACACGAGCGAGCGGCACGGGTCTTGGCTTAACTGTAGTTTATAAAGTAATTAAAGAGCATAAAGGTGATATAAGAGTGAAAAGTGAACTTAACAAAGAGAGTGAATTTACAATTAGGTTACCTGTGCCTCATAGTGAAAGACTTGCATTAGATGATTCTAGGGAGAGTTTTGATGAATAAAACAATTTTAGTATGTGATGATGAGAAAAACATAAGAGAAGGATTAGCATTAGCCCTGGAATTAGAAGATTATAGTGTGTTGCTTGCAGATAGCGGAGAAGCCGCTTGGAAGCTGATTAATAAAAATGATGTTGATTTGGTAATAACCGATTTAAGAATGGAAAAAATGAGCGGTGATGAACTACTAAAGAAAGTTGTGGGCTCTTATCCAAATATACCTGTGGTAATATTAACAGGTCATGGGACTATCGAAACAGCTGTTACTGCCATGAGAGATGGTGCTGTTGATTTCTTTACCAAGCCTGTTGCCTTAGATAGATTATTATTATTGGTAAAAAAATCACTTAGACATAAAGATCTCCTTGATGAAAATATTAAAATAAAAGAAGAATTAGCAGCCTTAAAAGCCTCTCAAAATTATGGAAAAATGATTGGTAATAGTGAAAAAATAAAAAAGCTATTAGAAACAATCTCTCAAGTGGCTCCAACAAAAGCCTCTGTTCTTGTAACAGGGGAGAGTGGAGTTGGAAAAGAGCTGGTTGCTGATGCTCTTCATCAAATCTCAAATAGACGAAATGGTCCTTTTATAAAAGTACATTGTGCCGCTTTAAGTGATAGCTTGTTAGAAAGTGAATTATTCGGCCACGAAAAGGGTGCTTTTACAGGTGCTATAGCAACTAAAAAAGGAAGATTTGAATTAGCTGATGGTGGAACCATTTTTTTAGATGAAATTGGAGATATTAGTTTATCAACTCAAATTAAAATTCTCAGAGTTTTACAAGAGAGACAATTTGAGAGAGTTGGTGGTGTAAAAACAATTACCGTGGATGTAAGAATTGTTACAGCTACCAATAAAGATTTGTTAGAAGAAATAACTAAGGGCACATTTAGAGAAGACCTATATTATAGATTAAATGTTGTTCATGTTGAAGTTCCTCCCCTTAGAGAGCGAATGGAAGATATTCCTTTGTTATTAACAGCCTTTTTAGATCAAATCAATAAAGAAAATAATACTGATGTTAAAGGTTTTACACCAGAGGCAAAATCAGCACTATACCGCTACGATTGGCCAGGAAATATAAGAGAGTTAAGAAATTGTGTTGAAGCAGCTATAGTTTTATGTAAGGGTGAATTTGTAGAACTAAATGATTTGCCACCTAATATAAGTAAAAATAATGAATCACAATCAATAAGTCTGGATATAGGATTAAGTTTAGCTGAGGTTGAAAAACAGGTTATTTTAACTACCTTAAACAATTGTAAAGGTAATAAAAGTAAAACAGCTGAAGTATTAAAGATAGGAAGAAAAACTCTTCATAGAAAATTAGAAGAATATAAAGAAAAAGAATGACAATAACACAGATAGAAGATATTTTTGAAAAAGGTGGAAAGCTTTCAAAAACCTTTCCCAATTATGAAATTAGAGAAGGTCAAATTGAAATGGTCAAACTAATTTCACAAGCCTATGAGAGAGATTCAATTGCAATAATTGAAGCTGGTACTGGCATTGGAAAAAGTTATGCCTATTTGGTTCCCGCCATTTACAATTCAATTGAAAATGGGGATGAGAGAACTGTAATTTCAACAGCTACAATAAATTTACAAGATCAATTATTTAAAAAAGATATTCCAACTATTTTAAAGATGCTAGATTTAGAGTGCAATGTAGCTTTGGCTATAGGTCGAGGTAATTATCTGTGTTTGAGACGATTTAGTGATGAAGTAGCAAAATCTCCAGCTTTTTTATCAGATCCTGATTCAAAAGAATCCTTATTTAAGAAATGGGGTGCTACTACTGAAACCGGCTTGTTAACTGAATATCATTTATCACTTCCCTTTGAAAGAAGTAAGATTAATAGTGATGGTGAATTGTGTTTAAATTTTAAGTGCCCATACCATAAAGAGTGTTTTTTCCAAAAAAGTAAGATTAAATTACAAAAAGCAAAGATTATTGTAAGCAATCATCATCTTTTATTTACTGATTCAAAAAGTAGAAAAGACAATGAGATTGGTTATTCTGAGGATAATATTTTACCCTCTTTTAACAGATTAATCTTAGATGAAGCCCACAATATTGAAGATACAGCTTCAGAGTTTTTCTCCATAAATTATAGTAATTATTTGGTACTAAAAAAGATTGATAATTTACTAAGCTCTATAAAAAAGGGAGAGGGAAAGAACTTAATTGAAAAGTTGGGAAAGTTTTCAACTCAAGGCTTTGATCATCAAAATTTAATTAAAAAATATAAAGAATTAAAAAATAGTGTTTCTTCCTTAAGTCAATATTTACTAAAAACTTTTGAAAAACAAAACTATAAAAGTGTTTACGTAGTTAAATCCCAGGAAAAAAGACTCTCTACCTTTATTGAGGCTTCTAAGGAAATAATACAGAGAGCTTTAGACTGTGATAAATTGATGAAGGTCTTTTTAAATCAGGTTGAGGTGGATGATACCTTTTTAGCTATAAAAAAAGAAGTGGAAACCCATCATAGTAGAATAGTGGCTAATATCAATGTATTAGGAATGTTTATACATTTTGAGAGCTGGAAAGAAGATGATATTCATTGGTTTGATGCAGAGAGAAGAAGAAGTAATGTTGTAGATATTTCAACAATTATAACACCCTTAGATGTTTCTCCCTCCTTAGTTGATAATATTTTTAAAGAAATAAGTACTGTGATTTTAACCAGTGCTACTTTAAATTTAAGCGATGATTTTAAGTTTTGGACCTCTAGAGTAGGGCTACCTTATGATGAGGATAGACATTTTGTAAAAGCCTCTTTCAATTCTCCCTTCGATTATGAGACTAAGTTGTTATTATTAACACCTCAAGATGCTCTCCCACCTCCCTCATATTCAAATGATAATAGTAAAGCGGCTGTAGACCTAAAAAAAATAGAAAATGAGAAATATTTAAATTATATCAGTGATATGATATTTGATAGTGTATATTCCTCTTCTGGTGGAGCATTAGTATTATTTACTTCACGAGATGTGATGAATAAAGTATATAAAAAAGTTGAAGAAAGATTTAAAGAAGTTTCTATTAATTTATTAGTTCAAGGCACCTCTTCAAAACATATCTTAATCAATAAGTTTATAGCGGATGATAATTCAACTTTGTTTGCATTATCCTCCTTCTGGGAAGGCGTTGATGCTCCAGGAAGTACTCTTAGGTTGGTTATAATTGTTAAGTTACCTTTTCAAGTTCCCTCTCACCCTGTTGTAAAAGCTAGGACAATGGATTTTGAAAAAAGAGGAGAAAGTGGATTTTTTCATTTTTCTCTGCCTTTAGCTACAATGAAACTCAAACAGGGATTTGGAAGACTTATGAGATCAACTGCAGATTATGGAGTTGTTTTGCTGTTAGATAGTAGAATTAGCCAAAAAAGTTATGGCCAATATATGCTTAGAGCTTTACCAGATTGTTATCACCCTGAGACTTTTAGTAGTGGCGTTTGTGAAAAAATTGAAGATTTTCTTTACGCTAGCAGAGAATAATTAACACAAGATATG
>CAZJGS010000052.1:0-8221 GCA_964545735.1 uncultured Spirochaetaceae bacterium | reverse complement strand
ATATGTAATAAATTTAATGGAAAAACAGCTTATTTAAATAAATAACTCTTATTGTGAAATTGCTTTTTTATTATCATTAAAGCCCATAAAAATAATCCAAACATAAGCTAAAGTTTTAGGCATCATAAAAATACCTAGAATTGGGTAGAAGCGGGCACCTAGAACAACAGGTAAATATAAAGCAAAAGATAATAATACGGCCAAGCCCATAAAATAATAGGGGTCTTCTCGTGTATTTCTAGTTTGTTTTATAAATAAAACTATTATAATTAGGCCTAGGATTAAAAATGGAATATTTCTATATATGCCCCAAATATATGGAGAATTTAAAAGGGCCCATTTATTATTAGGAAGAGCAACTAAGATTATTCTAATTGCAGCTAATAAAAATACAGTCCAATCTATAGCTTTTGTGTCATTTTTATTGTAGCGAATTTTATAAATTCTATATAAGAAAACATAGAATATTGTCATGGTTACTGAGGTAATCATCTGGCCATAGCCAAGATAAGATGCATACTGGGAAAAACTATTGGTGGCATTTGCAATCATTCTTGGAACCAAATGAAAAGCATCACCGCCTCCTAAAATAAGAGCCATATATCCAAATAGCTTATGTTGATTGTCTTTTGCAGTCTTTAAGATTTTCATTCCAAGAATAACAGCAGTAAACAGATAAACTAATTCAAATAGTATTTCAAAGTATCTAACAAATATTGGCATATTTTTTTCCTTTTGAGTAATTTTTATATAGTAATAATACCGTATAAGAGTAAATTTAGCATTAAATATCGAGTATTATTTTTTTAAATTAATTTTAGATAAAAAAAAGATTGCTGTAAAAATTACAACAACCTCTGTCTATAAATAATAATTAAGACAATAATATTATTTTACTATAGCTAAAACATCAGGCATACTAATTATTAATAATTCATCACCGTCAATTTTAATTTGAGTTCCTGCATATTTGTCATGTAAAATTTTATCTCCAATTTTAACTGTAATGGCTTCTTTATCATCACCAACAGCTATAACTGAAGCAATTTGAGTTTTCTCTTGTGCAGACTGTGGGATATACAAACCACTAGCAGTTTGTGCTTTTACCTCTTCCATTTTTACTAAAATTCTGTCACCTAAAGGTTGTACTGTCATTTTATAATCTCCTTGAACGTTACTTCGTAGTAATGCAAAGATGATTACTCTTTGCACTCTAATAAATATAACAATATAAAATACAAGTGGCAATATAAATAAAGGAAAAAAATGATATTAAAAATATTTGCCTTTTTGTTTTTTATTAATTATATTTTAGATGAAGTCAAGAAAGGAGAAAAACATGGAAGATTGTACAAAATTAGTTAAAAACAAACAAATATCTAATTTTTATTTTAAATCAACAGATGCACAATTTTCATTAGCACAAACTTTTTATAAGTTGGCAAATTCATTTCTTGTGAAAAAGGATTTAGTTAAAGGGTTAGATTGCTTTTGTGATACTTTCTTATTGAGAAATATAGAATTAGAGTCGCTAAATGATGAGTTTTTGGAATTTTTTAAAATTCAATTTATTATATATTTGCTTGGGAAAAAGAAAATCAAAATTGCCTTAAGTGAAGGAGATATGATTTTTGATTTGATTGAAGATTCTTTTAATGAGATTCGAGAGGATATAGCAGATAGTCCCTTTATAATTCTAAATGAAAATAAACGTGATTTTTATAAAACAGTAGAGATAGATTTCCCTTGGATGGTGTTTGACGAGTCTCTTTTTACTTAATAAATCGGACAATTGGGACAAAAAGGCTCTCATATTATTGATTAAACCTTTCAGTGTGTCAAAATGTAACACTATTTAACGATATTTTATATTAAGGGTCATTTTGACCTTTTTTTTAATTATTTCTTTAATTAAAAACTCACAATCCTTAATATAAGCTTTTTAACAACCTTTTATAAGTTTGGCATGGAACTTGCATTAGTTTATTCAACCAGGAGGAATGGTTGTATGAATAAAAAAGTTAATATGTTAAATAATGGTGAAGGCTCTAATGAAGACTCTACCGTTCTATCTATCTATATGAAAGAATTGAATAAATTACCTTTAATTTCTCATGAAGAAGAAGTTGAATTATTCCAAAAAATCAAACAAGGAAATCAAAGAGCTCGTAATAAAGTTGTTGAATCCAACCTCCGATTTGTTGTTAAAGTTGCAAAAAAATACCAAAATCAAGGTTTGCCTTTGGCTGATTTAATTGATGAAGGTAATATAGGGCTTATGACTGCCTTAGATAAATTCGATGTTGATAAAGGCTATCACTTTATTTCATATGCTGTTTGGTGGATTAGACAATCAATCATGAAAGCTATAAATGAAAAAAGTAGAGCTGTAAGACTTCCACTAAACAGATCAAATGAATTATTACAGATTCAAAAAGCACAAAAGCATCTTATTCACACAAATGGTGAAGAGCCTTCTTTAGAACTGGTAGCTGATGCAACAAGTTTAGATGTAGAAGTAGTTAAAATATTGCTTTCAGTCTCAAAAGATATGGTAAGTTTAGATGCCCCAGTTTTCAAAGATAATGAAACAAGTAATATTGGTGATTATATTGAATCAGATTTTGATTCACCCGATCAACAAATTATGGATACTTTATTAAAAGAAGATATCAATGAAGCACTAAATCTATTAAGTGAAAAAGAAAAAGATATTATTGAACATAGATTTGGATTGAATAATAAATATCAAATGAGTTTAAAAGAAATTGGTGAAATATATAATTTAACCAAAGAAAGAATTAGACAAATTGAGAAAAAAGCTATCCAAAAATTACACAATACTGAAATCCATAAGAGCCTAGAAAGTTATAGCGCTTAAAATATAGATTTACTAACAATATAGAGCAATTACATTTGTAGTTGCTCTATTTAGTGTTTACAAAAGTTGAATAATTATTTGAAAAAAATTAAAATACCTCTTAAATGTGTAGTATACTTTATATTAATTACAAATGATTGTTGACAGATAAAGGATGAATAACCTAATCTTTAAGGACTATGTTATTTGTATAAATTTTTTTGGAGGAAATTATGAAACCTACTAATGAGAAATATGTATATTTCTTTGGCGACGGAAAAGCTGAAGGAACTGCTTTGATGAAAGAATTACTCGGAGGCAAAGGTGCAAACCTAGCTGAGATGACTTCTATTGGATTACCTGTACCTCCTGGCTTTACAATAAGTACTGCCGCTTGTGAATATTTTAATACTCACAATGGACAATTACCCAAACAACTTGAAGAAGAAGTTTTGGAAACTTTAAAAACCTTAGAAAAAACTATGGGCGCTAAATTAGGTGATACTACTAATCCATTACTGGTTTCTGTAAGATCCGGTGCGGCACAATCTATGCCAGGAATGATGGACACAGTATTAAACTTGGGCTTAAATCCAGATTCTGTTGAAGCACTAATTAAAAAATCAGGTAATGAAAGATTTGCTTGGGATAGTTATAGAAGATTTATTCAAATGTTTGGTGATGTAGTAATGGATGTGCCTCATCATGAATTTGAATCTGCACTTGAAAATGTAAAAGATGAAAATGATAAAGAGCTGGATAATGAATTAACTGTAGATGAGTTAAAAGAAGTTATTAAAAGATATTTAATAGTTTACAAAAGATATACCAATGAACAATTTCCAACAGATCCAAAAGAGCAATTGTTTAAATCAATAATTGCTGTATTTAATTCTTGGAATAATGATAGAGCTATCAAATATCGTCAAATGAATGATATTAGAGGACTACTAGGAACAGCTGTTAACATTCAAACCATGGTATTTGGTAATATGGGTAAAACTTCTGGTACTGGGGTTGCCTTTACAAGAGACCCTTCAACTGGTGAAAATAAATTCTATGGTGAGTATTTAATGGATGCTCAAGGTGAAGATGTTGTCGCTGGTATTAGAACACCTAACCCAATTGAGACTTTAAACAAAGTTAATCCTAAAGTTTACAACCAATTGGTAGAAATTAGAACAATTTTAGAACAACATTATCATGATATGCAAGATATTGAGTTTACCATTCAAGAAGGTAAGCTTTATATGCTTCAAACTAGAAATGGTAAAAGAACTGTATTTAGTTGGTTAAGATCTCAAGTTGAAATGGTTGAAGAAGGCTTAATTGATAAAGAAACTGCAGTTTCAAGAGTTCCAGCCGGGGAATTTAATAAATTGTTTGCTCCTGTATTAGATAATAAAGATATTGAAAACAATAAAATTGAAGCAATTGCCCATGGCTTAAATGCATCTCCAGGTGGAGCTTGTGGTCATATATATTTTACTGCTAACAAAGCTGTAGAAGTTGCCAAAACTGGTAAAAATGTAATCCTTGTTAGAAGAGAAACCTCTCCTGAAGATATTCAAGGAATGGCTGTTTCAAAAGGTGTTGTTACTTGTAGAGGTGGTATGACCTCTCACGCTGCAGTAGTGGCTAGAGGTATGGGTTGTCCTTGTGTTTCTGGTGTAAGTGCAATTATAGTTAATGAAAGAAAAAAAACTATGAGTGTTGGAGATAAATTATTCAATGAAGGTGATTATCTTTCAATTGACGGTTTTAAAGGCTCTATTTATGGTGTAAAAATAGGTGTAAAACCTAGTGAAATAGTTCAAGTTTTAGATGGAGATATGAAGGAAGAAGATTCTAATCTATTCTCTAACTACAAGAAATTTATGGATTATGTTGAAGGCATAAAAGAGCTTGGTGTTAGATGTAATGCTGATACTCCTCAAGACGTTAAAAGAGCTATTTCTTTAGGTGCAGAGGGTATTGGCCTTTGTAGAACAGAACATATGTTCTTTGGTGGTAAACGCATTGAATCCTTTAGAAAAATGATTCTTGCAGATAATTTAATTGAAAGAGAAACTGCTTTAAGTGAATTACTGCCAATGCAAAGAGAAGATTTTGAAGCTATTTTTGAAGAATTAGATGGAAAACCAGCAACAATTAGACTTTTGGATCCACCACTTCATGAATTCTTACCTAATGACCATACTTCTCGTCACGAATTAGCACTAGACTTGGGTATTTCAGTTGAAAAGATTGCTCAAAAAATTACTGATTTGCATGAATTTAACCCAATGCTTGGATTTAGAGGTTGTAGATTAGCAATTGTTTATCCAGAAATTCTTAAAATGCAAGTTAGGGCAATTATGGAAGCTGCTATCAATGTTTCACAAAAAAATATTACAGTACTCCCTGAAATCATGATTCCTTTGGTTGGAAATTACAAAGAATATAGCTTCTGTAAAAAACATGCTGAAGCGGTTATTGAAGAATTATTTAAAGAAAGAGATGTTAAAATTGACTATAAGTTAGGAACTATGATTGAAGTTCCTCGTGCAGCAATTACTGCTGATGAAATTGCTCATGAAGCTGAATTTTTTAGCTTTGGTACCAATGACTTAACACAAATGGCTTGTGGTTTTTCAAGAGATGATGCAGCTTCTTTCTTAAATCATTATGTAAATGATGTAGACAAACAATTCTATGATTATGACCCCTTTGCAACTATCGATATTGATGGTGTTGGTAAATTAGTAGAAATGGCTGCCAAATTAGGTAGATCTGTGAGACCTACAATTAAATTAGGTATTTGTGGCGAACATGGTGGAGATCCAAAAAGTATTCATTTCTGTCAAAAAATTGGCTTAAATTATGTTTCTTGTTCTCCTTTCAGAGTTCCTATTGCAAGATTAGCAGCAGCACAAGCTGTTATTAGTATTAAATAATTTACAAATCAAAGTGAACAAAGGCTACCATTATTCTTTATTGAACATTGGTAGCCTTTATATATATATATGTGAAATAGCCGAAGAAGGGAATTGAACCCTTGACCCACGCTTTACGAGAGCGTTGCTCTACCCCTGAGCTACTTCGGCAATAAGGAAAAGATACAATATAAAGTATAATTAATACAACACTTAATTAGTAATATTTCATCTAACAAATTTGTTAACAATAACTTTCTGCTAAATCTTGACCGAGTGATATAAAAACTGTAAGCTAAGTGCCTATGGTAAACAAGCAAAACAAAACATTAAAGACTATAAAACTTCCTTTGAGAAATGACACTTATTCATTTCAATATTCATCAAAAATTGATGAAAGGCCAGTTATTGCAGAAACTTGGGAACCGGAAGTAGCTCAATTTTTTATGAAACTTTATCCAAATCTTATCGATGAAGGAAATAGTATTTCTGACTTGCATCAAAGAGCAAATTTTGAAGCCTTGGCTAGGAGTACTTCCAACACTAGTATTGAAGAATTTCTTGAGATAGTTTCAAAATTAGAAGTTAACAATGATTAAGGAATAGAAAGCTGATTTATGAATATTTTAGGAATCGAAACCTCTTGTGATGAATGCAGTGCTGCAGTTGTGCAAGATGGATCAAAAGTATTAAGTAATGTGGTTGCAACACAAATTGAATTGCATAAACCCTATCAAGGCGTAGTACCTGAATTGGCAAGTAGATTGCATACTCAATGGATTGACCAAGTCGTTAATGCGGCCTTAATACAGGCAAATATGAGTAAAGAAGATATTGACGGTGTTGCAGTTACAAACAGACCAGGCTTATTAGGCTCTCTTTTGGTGGGAGTTAATTTTGCTAAGGGCTTAGCTGCTACTTTAGATGTTCCGTTTATAACAATCGATCATATTAGAGCACATTTATATGCTTCTCAAATAGAGACTCCACAAGAATATCCCTATCTTGGAGTTTTGGTATCTGGCGGTCACACAGTTATTTGTAAAGTAAATAGCTATAGTGATATTGAAGTTTTAGGTACTACAATTGATGATGCTATAGGGGAGGCTTTTGATAAAGTTGCTAAGCATTATGGTCTTGGATACCCAGGTGGTGTTGTAATAGATAGACTTAGTAAACAAGGAAATTCTAAAGCATTTTTATTTCCTGGTCCGTCTTTGTCAAAAGGTCATGAATATGATGTTTCGTATTCAGGATTAAAAACGGCAGTTATAAATCAACTTGAAAAATTTCATGATAAAGAAAGTGAAATTAATAATGAAAATATAGCGGCAAGTTTTCAAAGAGCCGCAATAGGTGTTTTGATGAAGCGTATTAAACTCGCTTTAAAAGATACTGGCTTAAAAAGAGTCGCCGCCGGTGGAGGAGTAGCTGCAAATAGCCTTTTGAGATCTGAGTTAAAGAATCTTGAAAAAGGTGGATACAGTGTTACCTTTCCATCCCTAAAGCTTTGTACTGACAACGGTGCAATGATAGCAGGCTTGGCATATAGGTATTTTAAAGATGGATACAGAGATGATTTTAATATAAGTGCAAGTGCGCGAGTTAGTGCATTTAAAAAAAAGCAATAAAAAAAAGCAACAGGGGTAATTAATGGAGAAATTTGATTTAGACTCAGCCGTAAGAAAAATAAAGGACTTTCCAAAAGAAGGGATTCTTTTTTATGATATCACAGGAATTTTAGCTAATCCCAAAGCTTTTAATTATTGCATTGATGCATTATATGAATTGTATAAAGATAGAGATATTGATAGCATAGCTTGTTTAGAAGCTAGAGGCTTTATCTTTGCAAGTCCTTTAGCTATTAAAATGGGCTTACCCTTAATTTTAGCTAGAAAAAAAGGCAAACTTCCAGGTAAAACTTATGATCAAGAATTTTCTTTAGAATATGGTGAAGCTACAATTAGCATTCAGCAGGTAGATATAAAGAAAGGTGAGAGAATTTTATTAATTGACGATTTGGTAGCAACAGGTGGAACACTAGAGGCCGCACGATCAATCTTTGAAGAACATGGTGCAATAGTTGAAGCTATTGGTGGCGTAATAGGATTGCCTTTCTTAGGTTATGAAGAATTACTAAAAGGTCATAAAGTTGATGTACTATTAACTTATAATGGCGAATAAATATTTCGTATTTTACAAATAGAGTGGGATAAACTCACTATTTACTATATTTCTTGGACATAAACTAATTGACAATATTGAACTAAGTTTGTATATTTTCCACTAGTGTGTTTTGGGATATAGTGTAATGGTAACACAGCAGATTCTGGTTCTACTTTTGGGGGTTCAAATCCCTCTATCCCAGTTCCCGGTCCCTTCGTCTAACGGTTAGGACGAAAGATTCTCAGTCTTTAAATAGGGGTTCGATTCCCCTAGGGACTAT
>CAZJGS010000051.1:0-16894 GCA_964545735.1 uncultured Spirochaetaceae bacterium | reverse complement strand
ATTAGCTTTTCAGCCCATTCATATACTTTTTTTTGTTGGTTTTTCAAATCAGTTTCAACAGAAAGGCAAGGTAAAATAGATAATAAAGAATTGTTTTTTTCAACACATTTCTTTATCTTGATACCAGCATCTTTATCTCCACCTTTAAAGGTATAAAAAACTGCGATATTTTTCTTATTTAATAAATTGCTTTCTAATAGGGAAGAAATTGCTGGAGTAATATTACTTGCCCATATAGGAGAACCAATAATAATGGTGTCATAATCATTTGGATTAAGCTTTAATGGATTTAGTTTTGGTCTTTTTTTAGAAATTACTTGAAACCCACCCAATAAATATCTACTAAAACCTTTATTTGGTATATCTTTAATTGGTTTAACTCTCTCAATATCTGCCCCTATTTTTTTTGCTAAAGATGATGCTATTTTTTCAGTACTACCTTCTAATGAATAATATAAAATTAATGATTTTCCCATTTTGAAACTCCTTTTGTTATTTAAAAATTCTGTTTAGTTAATATTGCCCCTGTGATAGGTAAAATATATTAAAATCCCAAATTATGTATCAAATCAAGATTATTAATTAATATAATTATACATCAAATATAGACTTTGGCTAATTTTTTATTTAGTTCTTGAGGTTCCTACTCAAATCGTTGAATCAATTTGATCATTGTATCTTGAGAAGCTTTAGCCGTATCAATTAAATATTCTCTCAAGTTATTATATTCTCTTAATCCTCTGTAATAATACATTTTAAGATCATCTTCAATAATAAAAGGAGTTATTTCTCTCTTTAAGCATTCTCTAAACATAAGAAGTCTTCCAACTCTACCGTTTCCATCTTGAAATGGATGTATTTTCTCAAATTTATAATGAAAATCAACAATATCTTCAAAACTTTTATTTTGAATAGCAAGATAATCTAATAACAATTTTCTAATATGTAATTCGACATCTTTGGGAGCACTTGTATCAGAGCCACCAACAATATTTTTTTTCTTTTTATATTCTCCAACATTGAACCATTCGAGACGACTATCAGAAGTGCTACTTTTAAGTATTGAATGAAGTTTTTTGATAAGATCTTCACCTATAGGCTCAAAAATACTGTCTAAAATGTAATCAAAAGCTTTAAAGTGATTTGCTACTTCAATTATATCATCCGTATTGTTTGAGCCATCAACAGTATTAGTTTCATAAATATATCTTGTATCATTTTCACTTAAAGCACTGCCTTCAATTCTATTTGAGTTGTAAGCAAATAAAACTTGAAGTTCATGATACAGTCCATTAGATAATTTCATTTTTCTTTCTTCTAAAAGATTTGATAAAAAGGAGGATATTCCTTTTTCGAGTTCAACAAGATCTTCAATTTGGCACCCTAATTCAGAGCATAGTAGTGCTATTGTATTTAGTGAAACACTTTCATTTTTAGAAAATTTTGCCATAGTTTTTGAAGAAATACCTAACTTGTTTTGCAGATAAGTTCTTGTTAATTTTTTTTCTTTTAGTAATTCGTCCAAATGATAAAATAAGCTCATAATATCTCCTTTACTTATATACATATTATATAATGAATCTTTACTTAAGTAAAGTATTTGATGCTATTAGAGTAAGTTAATAAGAGTTATTAAGTATGAATACAAAAACTCATTGTAAAAAATGTAATTATTAATATTTTCTCGGCGTAAAAAGTGTGTTTGAAATACATTTTCTCATTGCATAAAGTGTGAATAATGGTATAATAAGACTTGAGGTATGATTATGTATAGACAAGCTATGGAAGAATTATTGAAATGGAAAAATAATAAAAATAAGAAACCATTAATTTTAAAAGGAGCTAGGCAAGTTGGTAAAACCTGGTTGATGAAAAAATTTGGCAAGCTTGAATATAAAAAAACTTTATATATAAATTTTGAAAATAATCAGCAAATGAAACAAATCTTTGAAATTGATATGAATATTGATAGGATTATCCTTTCGCTTGAAATTTATTCAAATTCAAAGATTGATCATCAAAATACTTTGCTAATATTTGATGAAGTTCAAGAAGTTCCTAAAGCATTATCTGCACTTAAATATTTTAATGAAAACAATCCTGAATATCAAATAATATGTGCTGGCTCCTTACTTGGAGTTGCACTGCATCAAGGAACTTCTTTTCCTGTTGGAAAAGTAGAGTTCTTAGATATATATCCATTATCTTTTATTGAATTTATTGAGGCAATGGGCAAAAAACAGTTGGTAGAATTACTAAAAACCAGAAATTTCAAAATAGCAACTTCATTTAAAACTGAATATGTAGAGTTATTAAAAAACTATTATTACATAGGTGGAATGCCTGAAGTTGTTTATAATTTTTCAAAAAATCGTGATTATAATGAAGTCAAAGCAATACAAGAGAGGATTTTAATTGCGTATGAGCAGGATTTCTCTAAGCATGCTCCAAATCAAGACATACCTAAAATTAGAATGATTTGGAATAATATACCCTCTCAATTAGCAAAAGAAAATAAAAAGTTTATTTATGGACTTGTTAAGGAAGGTACAAGAGCAAAAGAGTATGAGATGGCTCTTTTATGGTTGTTTGATTGTGGATTAATTCATAAGGTTCAAAGAGTTACTGTACCTGCCTTACCACTCAAAGCTTATGTAGATTTAAAGGCCTTTAAGTTATTTATAGTAGATGTTGGGCTATTATCATGCATGGTAAGATTAAAGCCTTCTGTTTTGTTAAATGGAAATGATATTTTCAAAGAATTTAAAGGAGCTTTGAGTGAACAATTTGTCTTTCAGCAGTTAAAGACATTAAAGAATATAGATACTTATTATTGGAGTAACAATAGAGGTAGTTCAGAGATAGATTTTTTAATTGATACCGGTGATAAAGTTGTACCAATCGAAGTAAAAGCTGAAAAAAATCTAAACGCCAAAAGCTTGAAAAGTTATCATGAAAAATATAATCCACCTATTTCAATAAGAACGGCTATGCTTGATTATAAGAAAGAAGAGTGGCTTATAAATTTGCCACTCTGGGCAATTGAAATTATTGAAAGTGAAGTTGAATAATTATTATTGTAAGTAACAATTATTTTAATACTAATACTGATAGATTTAGTTGATATAATATTTCTTATTATTGATAATGCTTATAATTATGGGTCTGAAAATCTTAAATTAGTTTTTTTAGCCTATATGATAAGAAAACTTTATACTCTTTTTCTTTCTTTATTTATTCAGGATAAAGTATAACTATTTTTACAATACAATAAATTTGTGCTATTATTTATTGCTTAATTACTAGTTTATTACAAGTTCTTGTTAGGTGAAATAATTTTTTGATTTTATGGAACTAAAGCCTCTTTCGTAGTATACCCAACTTATGTTATTATTTGTTTATCCATTTTTATTTTCATTTTTTATTATTATTATTTTGGGCAAAAAAATTAAAGGAAAACTAAGTTATGAAATCTGATTATTTATTAGAAAAAATGAATCGAATTGTTGCTGGTGATCATATGGTTCTTCTTTATGATGACAAAGATATCAATTTGCACATTGATGTAATATCAGCTTATATTATTTCAAGAATTAATAAAAATGAAAAATGCTTTTATATTTATGGTGATATTGCTATTGAATTAATACTAGAAAGACTTCGCTCTTCAATAGATTTAGAGGAAGCTATTAATAGTGGACAATTATTAATTTTAAATAAAAATGAGGCCTATTCAAAAGATGGTAAATTTGATCCTAATAAAATGATAGATCTGCCAAAAAAACTAGCTATTGAAGCAATAGATGAGGGATATAATGCATTTGCAATTACTGGTGAAATTAGTTGGGTATTAGAGTATGAAGATGGGTTCGAGAGAATTATGAATTATGAATATCTACTAAATGATCAGATTTTTGGATCTTATCCTGTCTCAGCAATCTGTCGATACAACATTAACAAGTTTTCCAGCATTATGATTAAAAATATTATTGAAGTTCACCCAATTATCATCTGGAAGGGCCAAGTTCATGAAAATCCATTTTATTTTAGTGTAATTAAGACAAAGAATTTAGATATTGAAAAATATCAAGTTGAATCAATGCTAAAAACTATAGAAGAGTTTACTCCTGTTAAAAGTCGATTTCAGGATGAAATTGAAATTCAAGAAAATAAATATCAGAGACTTTAATTAGATGTTCTAAAAAATATTATTGTCTCATTAACTGGATTGCTTGAAATTCACGATGAATATACTAAGCATCATAGTCAAAATGTAGCAAACATAGCTCAAATGATTGCAGAAGAGATGAATTTTTCACAGAAAGCGATTGTTCAAATATATTATGCTGGCTTAGTTCATGATATTGGTAAAGCTTTAGTACCTATAGAGATTATAAATAAAAAAGTAAAATTAACTGTTGCCGAGTATGAAATCGTGAAGGATCATCCATTAAATGCATATAAAGCATTAGTGAATACCGAAGCACTAAATTATATTGCAAATATCGTGTTACAACATCATGAGCGTTGGGATGGCATGGGGTATCCAAATGGGATAATGGGCAAGGATATATATTTGGAATCAAGAATTCTTGCCATAGCAGATTCTTATGATGCTATGACTTCTGACCGTCCATATCGCAGTGCCTTTTCAACGCAAGTGGCTATCGAAGAGATCAGAAACAATGCAGGGACACAATTTGATCCAGATATTGCAATAATTGCAATAGAAAAGGTTTTTAATTATCTTTAATTAATATAGCAATATTTGAGAATTCAAAATAGCGATTGAGTTAGATTTAAAATCTCTAATAAATGGACAATAATTGCGTTATTCTGCTGAAATGGATATTCTCGCATCATCATTCAATAGAAATAAAATTGAGAAAATTTTAAAAGAGCAATTTGATAATATTAGAAGAAATTATGCTACTTTCTCATTTGCTATTATGTATATCGATAACCTTAAAAAACAAAGTGTGAATAGGGCCATATTAATGGTGATGAAATAATTTGGATATATAAAAATGGATTTAAGAGAAGAATATTATCATTTAAATCCTTTATTCTTTATATTATTTAACCTTTGAATTTGTAATTGAATAGCTATTCATTCTATTTTTTAAAGTTAATTTTAATTTATTAAAACCTATTACCAATCAAGAAGCTTATTTATTTTTACTTCATTAAAATTACTTATATGGAATGTTGTTTCTTTTAAATTATTAATAGTATTACAATCTGCGCCATTACTATTTACAGCAACAATTTTGTTAATCATAGCTCTTGTAGCACTAATAATTCCACTCTTTGTATCTTCAAAAACAATGCAATGAGGAGCATCAATATTTAGTGTTTCAATAGCTTTTAAATAAATAGCAGGATCTGGCTTACTAGCTAAAGATCCATCACTAGAGATTATATATTCATCTTTAAAGAATCTTGAAAGTTTAAAATATTTCTCATATTCAATCATAGATTGAGGAGGGGCACTTGTAGCAATTGCTACTTTTATACCATTAGCGTGTAATTTAGTTAATAGTTCTTCAATTCCTGGAGCAAGAGCTATTGTATCTTTTTCTTCTTCAAGAACTTTGAAATACTCAATATCTTTTTCTATTGAAAGTTTCGCAATAGTTTCATTATCAAGTTGTTTCTTAAAAACTTGTATCAAAGTCTCAGGGGTGGTTCTACCGTTGAGAACAAAATATTCTTCTCTAGTGTAATCTCTATTTAACCATTTTTTAATACAGTTAAACCAAGCTTTATAGTTTATTTCTGTGTCCCAAAATAATGTTCCATTAAAATCGAATATTGCAGCATTTATTTTCATTTATTTATCCCTATTAGTTTTTTTAACAATATAGGTATTCTCTCATTAAGTCATTACGCAATTGGAATTATTAATGCAAAAATAATCATTGACAATTATAAAAAGGTATAATAATCTCTTAAGAGAACAGTCTTATAAAGACTAAATACGAAAGACAAGGAATTTATTTTATGAGAACAGTATCTTTTGAAAATGGAAAAGTAGTATTAATTGACCAAACTAAAATCCCTCATGAATTTGAGTTGATTAAAACTGATGATATAAAACGTATATGGCACGCAATTAATATTATGGAAGTTAGAGGTGCACCAGCAATTGGAGTTACTGCTGCTTATGGTTTTGCAATAACTGCTAGTAAATCAAAAGCATTAACTATTAATGAGCTTATTAGTGAATTAGAAGAAGCAAAAGATTATTTAGGCACAAGCAGACCAACAGCTACAAATTTATTTTGGGCTTTAAATGAAATGATGAAAGCTGCTATAGCTTATGATGGAGAAGATCCAAAAGAATTAGCAAAGTTTTTGATTGAAAAAGCTCATAAAATGGCTGATGATGATGTATCAATTAATGAGAAGCTTGCAATATATGGTGATTCATTAATTAAAGACGGGGATACAATTCATACACATTGTAATTGCGGGCCTCTTTGTGCTGTAGATTTGGGAACTGCAATGGCTCCAGTTATTTTAGCACATCAAAATGGGAAAAAAATTCATGTATTTACAGATGAAACTAGACCTAGATTTCAAGGTGCAAAATTAAATGCATGGGAATTATCTAACGCCGGTGTTCCCTATACATTAATTCCTGATAATAGTGCTGCATATGTTATGAGCCAAAAGAAAGTTGATATGGTTATGATAGGTGTAGATAGAGTAGCTTCAAATGGTGATACCGCTGCTAAAATAGGTGTTTATGGAGTAGCTTTATTAGCTAAAGCCCATAATATTCCATTTTATGCTGTAAGTCCAAAATCAACAATTGATATGAGTTTATTATGTGGTGCTGATATTCCTATTGAAGAAAGAGATCCTGATGAAGTTAGAAAAGTAAATGGTACTTATGTTACTATGCCTGATGCAAATGTTTTAAACTATGCATTTGATGTTACTCCAAATGAATTAATCACCGCTATAATAACAGAAGATGGTATTGTTTACCCTCCATTTAAAGAAAATTTAAAAAAGATTATGGGAGAATAAAATGATTAAAGTTGGCTGTATTACAGGAACAGGTTTTTATAATCTTACTGGATTTGAATTATTACAAACTCAAATTGTTAAAACTCCTTTTGGTGATGCAGAAGTAGAAATAGGAACTCTTCATGGAAAAGAAGTTTGTGTTATAACTCGTCATGGTAAAACTCATGCTATAGCTCCTAGTGATATCAACTATAGAGCTAATTTATATGCACTACATATGTTAGGTGTAAATGTGGTTTTAGCCACTAGTGTATGTGGAACTATTGATACAACTCGTAATCTTGGTGATTTAATTATGATGAATCAAATATTGAACTTTTCTCACGGTAGAGTAGATACTTTTTATCCACTTAATGGCAAATTAGCCCATGTTGATGTTACTTATCCATATTGTAAAGATTTGAAAAAGATTATTAGTGAAGAAGCCAATAAAATGGGAATTAATATAGTTGATGGTGGAGTATATTGTTGTTTTAGTGGACCAAGGTTTGAAACCAAAGCTGAAATCGAAATGGCGAAAATCTTAGGTGGTACTCAAGTTGGGCATACAAATTATCCCGAATGAATATTAGCAAGAGAATTAGCAATGAGTTACGCTACAATTGGCGTTGTTAGTAATTATGCAGCTGGAGTATCAGTTGGTTATGATAAAGTTGTGGCAGATGATCTTAATCAAACTGTTGGAAAACTTGGCAGTAATATTGCAGATTTATTTGCTAATGTAATACAGTCTATTCCTGATTCATTTGATTCAGCAGCAATGCATGCACTTGATTCAGCATTTATATAAAAAATAGTAAGGTGGTTGTAGTAATGATAAAATCTCTAAAGAGTAAAGATCTTAGTTCTCAAATAATTCAAGAAATTGTTCAATATATTCAAGAGCAATCTATCGAAATTGGAACTAAATTACCTCCTCAAAATGTAATTTCAAAAATGATGGGAGTTAGTATGGTATCTTTACGTGAAGCTTTTACTATACTTGAATCCAAAGGCATTATTGAGCAGCGTCATGGTATTGGTACTTTTTTAGTAAAAGATCCTACCGAAGTTGAGCAAAAATTTGATCTAAGTTTATCTGTGACAGAAATGATTCAACAAACAGGTAAGGTTCCAGGATTAAAAGAATTTTCTATAGGTTTAGAAGTCCCCCCCGCAGAAATTAAGAATCTGATTAAAACTAAAGGTGAAGTTCTTTGTCTTCGGCGTGTTAGAACAGCAGATGGAGTTCCATTTTCATATAGTATTGCATTTATTCTAAATAAATCTTTGGATTTAAATTTGGAAAATTTTAAAGATTATGATTTTTCATTATATAAATTTCTTCAAGAAACTAAGGATATATTTATTAAAAATTGTGAAGGGGTTATTCAAATCTGCAAACCAGAAGATGAGATATGCCAAAAATTAGAACTCCCACTTGGCTCTCATTTACTACAACTTAATCAACAACATTATAGTGTTGATGGAGAATTAATACTTGTTTCCATAGATCTATTAACCGAGAATTTTAATATTTCTATGAATAGGTATGAAATTGGAATTATTTAAGTAAAAGCTGTCTTTTATTAAGTGAAAATATGAATTTAATTGCTAGGGGTGATTTGATAAAATCAATATCACAGTTTCAGTATACAGTTTCAGCCTTAAATTTTATTAATTTAACTATGATTACAAGCAAGCTACAATGATTTTTTTCATTGAGTTTGAGATTTATATTCATAGATGGTTTAACAAAATAATAAAAAAAACGGTTGAAGGAGGAATTATGGATAAGGAAATAATTTTAAAAACAGTTGGAATATCAAAATCCTTTGGTAGTGTAAAAGCCAATAAAAATATCAATTTTTTTCTTAAAAAAGGCGAAATACTTTCAATCTTAGGTGAAAATGGGGCAGGAAAATCGACATTAATGAATATTTTATATGGACTCCATAAACCTGATGAAGGTGAAATTTTTATTAATGATAAGAAAGTTGAATTTAACTCCTCTAAAGATTCAATTGAAAATGGACTTGGAATGGTTCATCAGCATTTTAAACTTGTAGAAAATTTAAGTGTCACTCAAAATATAATATTAGGCCAAGAACCTATTAAGCATTTTGCAATTGATTATAAAAAATCTACGGCTAAAGTTAAGGATTTATCAAAAAAATATAAACTAGAAATTAATCCAAATAGTCTTATTAAAGATTTACCTATTGGAATTCAACAGAGAGTTGAAATATTAAAAGTATTGTATCGTAATGCAAATATTCTCATTCTAGATGAGCCAACAGCTGTATTAACACCTCAAGAAGTAATGTCGTTTTTTAAAGTTGTAGAAAATTTAAGAGATAATGGTGTTTCGGTAATAATAATTACTCATAAGTTAAAAGAAATTCAGTATCTCTCAGATAGAGTATATATTCTTAGAAAAGGCGAAATAACTGATGTTTTTAATACGAGTGATGTAAGTGCTCAACAACTGGCTAGCAGTATGGTTGGACGAAATGTTGTATTAACCAGCGAGTATAAAAAGGCTACTCCTTTAGATTTTGATATATTAAAAATTAATAATATAAAGGTTAAA
The DNA here is from genome assembly GCA_964545735.1 of uncultured Spirochaetaceae bacterium. Lineage (GTDB taxonomy): Bacteria > Spirochaetota > Spirochaetia > Sphaerochaetales > Sphaerochaetaceae > Pleomorphochaeta. Next base: position 7,284 of record CAZJGS010000051.1, on the reverse strand, counting down.
AATAATCAAAATTTATTGGCAATAAATAATTTAAGTCTAAATGTAAAACCTGGTGAAATAGTTGGAATAGCTGGAGTTGAAGGCAATGGCCAAAGTGAATTAGCCCATGCAATTATGGGTTTAACTAATGTTTTTGAAGGTGAAATTATCCATAAAGATGAGGATATTACTTCAATTTCAGTAAAAAAACGTATTGCTAGAGGCATGGGGTATGTTCCTGACGATAGACAAAAAGCCGGATTAATCATGCCTTTTCCAATTACTGAAAATATATTAGTTGGTAACCACTATAATCCTTCATATGTTTCAAAAGGGATCATACAAAAAGAATTTTTAATTAATAAATCTGAAGCATTAATTAAAGATTTTTGTATCAAATCTGATAATTGTTTATCGCAAATAAATGAATTATCTGGTGGTAATCAACAAAAAGTAATTTTAGCGAGAGAATTTGATAGAGATCCTAATTTCTTGTTAGTTTCACAGCCTACAAGAGGCCTAGATGTAGGAGCCATTGAATATATTCATAGTTGCTTAGTAGAGATGAAAAATAAAAAAGTAGGTATTCTTTTAATTTCTATGGAATTAGATGAAATTCTATCATTAGCTGACAGAATTCTTGTTATGTTTGATGGTCAAATTATAAAAGAATTTACCCATGAAGAAGCTACTGATAAAAAGATTGGATATTACATGACTGGAGGAGCAAAAAATGATTAAAGAAAAAACTGCAAATCTTCAAAACAAATTAATTAATTTTATTATCATAGCATTATTTGCAATAGGCACATTTTTTGTAATTGGTGGAGTTTTTATTGGTTGGAGTCTTATTGTCATTGCTTTAATCTTTTGGACCTATAGATTTCTAAAACAAGAAGATATGAAATTAAAGAATTTCTTGAATATTATATATTTAAAAATTAAATTTCCAGCATTTGGATTATTACTTTCTTTTCTTCTTGGTGGAATTATAATGTATATTTCCGGTTATAATCCAATTAGGTCCTATGGTGCTATGATATATGGTGGTTTAATAAAGAATTGGCATATTACAATTTTAAATTCTATTCCTCTTATTTTTACTGGATTATCCATAGCTTTAGCTTTTAAAGGTGGTCTGTTCAATATTGGAGCAGAAGGTCAATATTATATTGGAGCAATGGTAGCAACTTGGATTGGATTAAGAGTAAATATTTCTCCTTTTATAATAATTCCAGTAATTTTTATAGCTGGGTTTATGGGTGGAGCTTTATTTAATGTAATTCCTGCTATTTTGAAAATAAAGAAAGGGGCTCATGAAGTAGTTACTACTATGATGCTTGCCTATATAGCGGCAATTCTTTCTTCCTTGTTTATAAAATTTAATGGTGGAAATCCGGTTACTTCTAAACATGCCTATATTACAGATACAATTTTTGAAAGCGCATGGTTAACAAAATTTGATAGTATAATTCCTTCAGCAAATTATAGATTACATATTGGAATTTTATTAGCTATTGGTTTAGCAATTTTGGTTCAGTTCTTTTTATACAGAACTAGACTCGGGTTTCTAATTAGAGTAGTTGGTGAATCTCCTCAAACAGCTAAAACTCAGGGTATTTCTGTTCCAAAAATAATAGTTTTAACTCTATGTCTGGCTGGTGGTATTGCTGCTTTGGCAGGGGTTACTCAAGTACTAGGACTCGATCATAAAATGTTCGAAAATCTTAATGCAGGATATGGATGGAATGGTATTGCAGTTGCACTACTTGCTAATACCTCTCCAATAGGTGTTATCTTTACCGCCTTATTATGGGGTGCTTTAGATGCTGGTGGTCAGTATATGGCAAGGACAGTTCAAACTCCAACATCAATAGTTGAGATTATAAAAGGTTTAGTTTTGTTTCTGTTATTAGCTAAACATTTATTTACCTATTTGAAAAAAAGGAGAAAGGTATGAATTTTATTGGATCAATTATAAATACTGAATTTTTTATTGCTGCAGTAAGGTTATCTGTTCCTATCATTTTAGCAGCTGTAGCCGCAACTATTTGTGAAAAAGCTGGAATTATAAATATAGCAATGGAAGGAATGATGCTAATTGGTGCCTTTTTTGCAGCCTGGGGAGCTTGGCTTACTGGTAACCCCTGGATAGGTTTGATGTTCGGCATTTTTGCTGGAACTGCAATGGGCTTGTTTCATGGTTGGGCAACAATTGATTTACACATGAATCATGTAGTTTCTGGGGCTGTAATTAATATTCTAGGTTTTGGTATTACAAGATACCTTATGGTTTTAGTATTTGGGCATCCAGGTAATTCTGAGCAAATACCATTATCTCTAGCGGCATTTAGATTTAAAATACCTCTATTAAATAAGATTCCGTTTATTGGGGATATCCTTTTCAATCAAACTCCAATTGTTTATTTAACAATAGTTTTACTATTTGTTATTCAATGGGTATTGAAAAGATCAGCCTTTGGTCTCCATCTTCATGCAGCTGGAGAGCATCCCGAAGTATTAGCTACACTGGGAATATCTGTAAAAAAGATACGTTATATAGCTGTTGGTTTTAGCGGAACTTTATGTGGTATTGCCGGAGCTTTTTTATCAATAGAAAATGGATTAAGTTTTTCAGAAGGAATGACTAGCGGAAGAGGTTTTATAGCCTTGGGTGCAAATACAGCCGGAGGTTGGTCAATTATTGGATCAGTAATTGCTTCCCTATTCTTTGGTGCCGTAGATGCTCTAGCACTTAGAATACAAGTATTAAATATATTTGATATCTATTCTGAGTTGTTTTTAATTTTCCCATATGTTGCTGCTTTAATTGCAGTAGGAGGCTTGGTATTTAAATCAAACCCTCCAAAAGCTTTGGGTGAAGATTATCAAAGTGAATAAACACATTAATATAATGTGATGTATAAGATATAAGGAGTGAAGTTATGAAGAAGGTATTATTTATTTTTTTAGCATTAGCAGTAGTATGTGGAGGTCTTTTTGCCTCAGGATCACAAGAAAAGGCTGATTCTAAACCAATAATCGGTATGGCAACAGATACAAATGGTTTAGGTGATGGATCATTTAATGATGGCGTTTATAGTGGTTTAAAAAGAGCAGAAGATGAAGGCTTAATTGAAATAAGATTAATTGAACCAACTTCAATGACTGATTATGTTCCAAATTTATCAGGTCTTTCAGAAGATGGAGCCGGACTTATTTTTGCAACAGGATTTTTATTTTATGATGCAGTTTTAGAAGTATCAGAGCATTATCCTGAAACTGTTTTTGCAGGTATTGATCTTTCATTTGATCCAAGCACTATGCCATCAAATGTAATTGGTATTACTTGGAAAGAACAAGAAGCTAGTTATTTAGCTGGTGTTGTTGCTGGTTTAATGACAGACAAATATTCTAATTTATCAGACAAATTAAATGATAAGAATGTTATTGGTGCTGTTTTAGGAATGGATATTCCACCAGTTGAAAGATATATTGTTGGATTCACTCAAGGTGCTAAATCAGTAAATCCTGATATTGAAGTATTATCTGTTGTCACTGGAACTTTTACTGACCAAGCAAAGGGTAAAGAAGCAGCGATTGCATTATCTGAGCAAGGTGCTGACATTGTAATTCAACTTGCTGGATTAACAGGAATTGGTGTATTTAATGCAGCTCAAGAAAAAGGTTTTGCAGCAATGGGTTGTGATATTGACCAATCTTTCTTAGCTAAAGCAAATACTATAACATCAGCAAGAAAAGGTATTTCAGAAGCTACTTATCTTACTATAAAAAATTATCTTTCTGGTGATTTGAAAAGTGGAAGTAATTCTGAATTTGGATTAGCTGAAGGCGCAATTAATTTAGCTCCATTTAATGACTTTGAAGATATTATTCCTCTTGAAGTTCGTGAAGCTGTAGAAAAAGCAAAAGCAGGTATTCTTGATGGATCTATAAACGTTTACTCAACAAGAGCTGAACTAGGTATGTAATAATTAAAAATAATAAGAAGTTATGAATATAGTTATATATTTAGTTATTGTTTAAAATAGGGAATTGAGATTGATTTATTAATTGAAGTTAACCTAGGCGTATTTTAATTATTTGAAGGATTTAATTTTTCAAATGATTAGGATACGTTTTTTTGTTGCTTATTATAATCTAGCAAAGTTATAATATTAAGTAATAAAGCAGTAGGGAGCCATTTATGCCATTTGATTTTAAAAAAGAATATAAAGAACTATATAGGCCAAAAACAAAACCCCAAATTATAACAATACCTAGGATGAATTATATTGCTGTAAGAGGTAAAGGCAATCCTAATGAAGTAGATGGAGAATATAACAAAGCAATTAGTACTTTATACCCAATAGCCTATGCACTTAGGATGAGTTATAAGACTGATTATAAGATTGAAGGCTTTTTTGAATATGTTGTACCACCGCTAGAAGGTTTTTGGTGGCAGGAGAGCATTAAAGGTGTTGATTTAACTAATAAAGATTCATTTAGTTGGATTTCTTTGATTCGATTACCTGATTTTATAAGTAAAGAAAACTTTGATTGGGCAATTGAAAAAGTAACAAATACAAAGAAAATTGATTGCTCAAAAGCACAGTTTCTAACTATTGATGAAGGGCTATGTGTTCAAATAATGCATATTGGTCCCTTTGATACTGAAATAGAGTCAGTAATAATAATGGATAAATTTATCAAAGAAGAAGGCTATGATAATGATTTTTCACAAACGAGAATGCATCATGAAATCTATCTTTCAGATATTAGAAGAGTTGATCCATTGAAGTGGAAAACTGTAATTAGGCATCCAATAAAAATTAAATTGTAGTTCAAATATTTGTTTTTTTAGCAACATAATAACCCGTATTTTGAAAATTAAATTTTATTAATTATTAGATAAAATGATTTTTGTTATTATTACCTGTTAAGGAGTAAATTATAATAATCAAAACTAGAGGAATAAAAATATAGTTTTCAATTTTATCAGATGCTGTTGCAAGAAAAACATAGTCTTCCATTGGTTTAATTGCTGTTGAGAAGCACATTCAATATTAATAAATAATTCATTTTTTATTTAATTAAAAATATTCTACTTACAATAATTTTAATATTAAAACCTTTGTAACTAAAAAGTTATTTAATAAACTTAATTTATATTTTTAATTTAATTGTTGGAACTTATTTAGTTACCCCTTAACTAGTTATTCTTATATTGGAGAATTTTGATAAAAATATATTTTAAAGAATAATAAAAATGATGAATATTAAAATAATTAATGAAAAAGTAAATTGCACAGGTGTGAAATATTGCTTTCTCATCATTTTTTCTTGTAAGTTTCACTATAAAAAAAAAGAAAATTAGCTTTACAAGAATCATTTTAGTCCTTTATGATTGCTAGTATCATATATAATTATAGAGGGTAGATATTATGAAAAAACGTTCTTCTGTGAAGTTGATTCGTACAGCAGTACAGATAGTATTCTTTTTATTAGTCTTTTTGGTAGTGATAGGTCATTCTCTTGAAGAATCAGGAATTTCAATTCCATTTCTTAAAGGTGCTTCGCTACATGCAATTTGTCCTGTTGGAGGAGTGGTAACAATTTATCAGTATATCACTGCTGGAACATTCGTTCAGAAAATCCATGAAGCTTCATTCTATCTTATGATTATCGTATTTATAACGGCAATCATTGCAGGACCTATCTTCTGTGGTTGGGTATGTCCCTTTGGATCTTTTCAGGAGTGGATTAGTTATATTGGAAAGAAAATCTTTCCGAGGAAATATAATCACATGATTCCAAAACGTCTTGATTCTGGGCTTAGATATCTACGCTATGGAGTGCTACTTTGGGTGCTCGTGATGACGGCTGTATCAGCAAAGCTTGTCTTTTCTGATTTTGATCCCTATTATGCATTATTTAATTTCTGGACAGGTGAAGTAGCAATAACCGGTTTCATAGCTTTGGCATTGGTCATATTCCTCTCATTGTTTGTAGAGAGACCTTTTTGTAAATACGCTTGTCCCTATGGTGCCCTGCTTGGAATAACTAATTTATTCAGAATTTTTAGTATTAGAAGAAATCCAAATACCTGTATATCTTGTGGCAAATGTGATAGCGCTTGTCCTATGAATATCGAAGTATCAAATAAATCAAAGATTATGGATCATCAATGTATTTCCTGTCTTGAGTGTACTTCAGAGGCAGCCTGTCCTATTGCTGCAACTCTTGAGTTGAATACATCCCAGCCTGGTAAAAAGGATGGAAAGGAGGTCAACAATGAAGCTTAGTGCAAAACGTACTGCTTTAGGATTAGTTGTTATTATTTTAGGTGGTATATTGATGCTTATGGTCTCTGGCCTTTGGATAACAGAAAGCACCAAAATTCCAGTTCGTATTTCAGAAGGTGAGTTTGCCGGTATGGCAGACCCTGGAGATATAAGAGGATCTTATACCTTTGAAGATATAGAAAACAGTTTCTCTGTTCCAGCTACAATCCTCGCCCAAGCCTTTGCTCTAGATACATCAGATAAAGATGCTAAACTTTATAAAGCAAAAGATCTAGAGACTTTCTATGAGAATCTAGACATCGAGGGTGAGGTAGGCACTGATAGTGTAAGATTATTTGTAGCTCTTTATCTTGGAATGTCGTACGAAGCTGAAGAGACGTCGCTCCTTCCAAATCCAGCAGTCAATATACTCAGAGATAAAGGTGTACTATCTGATGAATTGTTTCAATCAATTAAAGCAAAGAGTGTTTCACCAGCTGCTGTTGCAAATTTAAGTGATGATTCAACTGAAGGGGTTTCAATAACGCATTCCTCTAATCTTGACGATATGCTTGTAAAAGGCAAGACTACGTTTGCCAATCTTCTTGATTGGGGAATGAGTAAAACACAGATTGAGGAAATAATTGGAAAACCGTACGGTTCAAAATCTCAAACTGTCAGAGATTTCGCACTTGAAAGTGGTATTGAATTCTCTGAGTTCAAAACTGCTATGCAAGAAATCTTAGACGCTTTTTAATAGTTATTCTTCTTTTAAAATGAGTATGTTATCTATGATAGTTTTATAGCTTTAATTGCTTTAATGCTATCATAGAGATTATTTGTGTGTGGTTAGTTTTTCTATTTTACTTTAACAATTTACAAAAAAATAACAATTAAATTTTTTTATTCTCAATTCTTTATTAAAATTATAATTAGCTATAATGAATTCTTTGTAATATTCATGTTTTAAAGATAGGGTAAAAAACTGAATACTTTTATTTAGTATTCAGTTTTGAGTTAT
>CAZJGS010000050.1:14166-17011 GCA_964545735.1 uncultured Spirochaetaceae bacterium | reverse complement strand
GATTATGAAAAGTTTAAATTAGCTATTGCATAAGGTCACATCATATGATTTATTTGAATATTATCAAATAATTTGGTGCTTAAAAATGGATCTTAAAAAGGTAATAACATTTAACTAACTAAAAATTTGTTAAATGTTATAAAATGGGGATTAATATACTAAAGTGAATATTTATTGTGATAAACTACGATTAATATCATAAAAATTTATTTAATAATAAATGTAGTATATATTAGTATCTTAGATAAATTTCTAATAATTGATTGAAAATTTACTATTTATGTTCATTTATTAACTCTCGAATTACTGATTCATTTTTGATTCTTCCCTCTGATTTAAATACAATTTCACCTTTTTTAAATAGGTATATTCCAGGGATAGAATATATGCCAAATTGAGTAACAAGTTCTCTTTCAGTATCAACATTAACACTTGCTATAATAGCGCTTATATCTTTGTTTCTCTCTAAGGCTTCAAGTATTTCTTTTTGGATAGTACAAGGTCCACACCATTGTGCCCAAAAGTCCACTAATACCAGCTTTTTTTCACTGTTTATATATTCATTAAATGTTTTATTGGTTAATTCTTTCATGCTTTAGATATTAATAAAATTATCAAATTTAATCAGTGACAAAGTCGCATAAAAAAATCGCCATATTATATATAGCGGCCTATAATAATTTAATTATAGTATTAATTGTTTACTACATTTAAAGTAATTTCTGTGGTGTATGTTCCAGCAGCAATAGATGAAATATTAGGTGAAGTTGTACCATCCCAAGCTACTGTGAAAGTTGTACCAGTATAATTACCACCTATTGGATTAGCAGCAGCAATTGCAACTGTCCAACCTGGAGCAAGATAACCAGTAATTGTTGGTTGAACTGCAGTATCAACGGCACCGTTTTGGAAAGTTGTAGGTGTAGCTGTAATTAATAATGATTTAGCATTAGCAGCTCTTCCTGTTCCAAAGAAATAGAAGTTTTTAGTTTCTTCATTGCCAAATACTTCCCAAGCTTCTGATGCAGATTTTGTAATAACATCATCAACTAAAGTTGCTGTGGTTGGTGAATCACCATATTTTAGTACTAAACCTTGTTCTAATGAACTAACTTTTGCTTCTACAAATAAAGATGTATTCTCATTTATAGGTGAAGCACCTACTGGTAATACAACTATTCCACTTGAAATTGGGGCAGCAAAAATAGCTACTGATGTGATTAATAAAATTAATGTGATTGATAGAATTTTTTTCATTTTGTTATCTCCTTAATACTTTTTATTAAATAAGCAATTTATAATAAAATCTATTGTCTTTATAAACATACTATAAAATACAATGAAACATATGTCAATAGTAATGTATAAATTATTAGGAATATAATATTATAGCTATATTTAGTACTCTTTTGTTTAGTAAAGAGTGTTGTTTTTGTTTATATATTAGAATTTTAACTTGTTTGTACAAAGATTTCTAACTATAAGTATTTTTGGTAAAGAGTAAATTAAATAGCTTTTATTATAAATTGGTAATATTAAACTGGATATTTGTTGGATAAATTAAGAATATTTTTGCTTTCAACAATGATATTATAATTGATTTTTATACCATAATAAACTCATAATCTTGCTTTGTTAACCTTATTTATATGTTTTACACTTTAGGGCTTATAGATGCGAGATCAATTTATGAAATTTTGTTATATATCTTTATAAGTATAAAGTATATTTTAAATGTTAGCTGCTATGAAACTTTAAATGAGGAAAATTTAAAATAATTTTTAAAGATAATGAAGATTTAACTTCATCAGAGTTATGTTAGATGTATCAATATATTAGATATGATGTAATTTTGATGAGATATAATTAAGACAACACTAGATGTGACAATAGTGCAAAATGGGATAATTTGCAACAAATCTTTATTACCTATAATTCTCTAAAAGTGGGTAAAATATTATTTCTTTGATTTCATAATATCAATTATAATATCTTTAATTGTCTTTTCAATTGTTCTTGGAGTATAGGCAAATAAAGCTGTCGCTTTGTTATGAGAGAACTTAGGACTATGGTTTAATGTGAATATTGAGTATGAAGAGAATAGTGCCGGCCTTTTGATTATCTTATAATAGATTTCTGAAAGAGGAGCTATTATTCGGGCAACTATTGTAGGGATTTTGATTAAATGCTTTTTATCTTTCAGTACTGATCCTATTTTCTCTAAGAAATCTTTAACTAAAATAAAGGAGTTTGATAAGATAAAATTTTCATTTACAGTTGGGCTAGTTGCCAGCTTTACTACAAAGGACGCCACATCTCTAACATCAACCATATCATAACCACCAGCAATATAAGCAAATAGTTTGCCACTAATTCTATCTTTTATTACAGAGTTTAGATGATTTTTACCGTAATCCTTAGGACCTAAGATTCCTGTAGGAAAAACAATGTTTATAGGTAAGTTTTTTCTCTCTTTCATCATTATTTTAGTAGTTATCGCTTTCGTTGTTGCATATGGGCCGACAACTTTTTTAGGATCAATTAGGGAATCTTCATTTACAGAACCTTTTGTAGCACAGAATGAATGAACTGAACTTATATAAGTTAGGGGAAAGTTTTTTTCTTTACATAGTTTTAAGACATTTATTGAGCCTTGTACATTTACATTATAAAGGGACTTAGTCATTTTTTTAGAAACACTAATTATTCCAGCAGTATGAATTACTTTTGCATGTTCTACATTAAAAAAGTCTCTCATGCTCTCTATGTCTGTTACATCTCCATAATAGACTTCTTCAATTATTGGAGTAGTGAATTTTGATGTAGGAAGTCTTAAACCTCTAAC
>CAZJGS010000050.1:0-14066 GCA_964545735.1 uncultured Spirochaetaceae bacterium | reverse complement strand
TAACTTTTTTATAACCCAACTTCCTAGGTGTCCGTCAGATCCTGTAACTAAATAAGTATAATCCATAACTATACCTCCACTGCCAAATTAATTGTCTATCAGCTTGTTCCATAACACAAGAGAGAAAGAGTTTTAAATAGTGGAGATTGGGTGTATTAAAGTGTAGGGTAAATGAATAAAACTATTGTGAATTAAGTAATTAAAACACAATAGTTATAGAGGAAATTAAATAATCTCAAATGTTATAGACCAAGAGTCTTTAATACCATGATATAAGTATTTTTCATGTATTGGAGCTCCCCAAGTATCATCTCCTGCAATACCACTTTGGCCATGCAAGATTCTGATTGTATTGAAATTATGTTTAGTTAGATCTTCAAAGTGTTTAGCTTCTTCAATTTCATGTGGTGAATAAGAAAGGAAAGATCCTTCAAAAATAGTAGAGGAGGTTATCCTTAATCCTTTATCATTTTCATCAAGTAATTCCACATATCTTAAATCAGTTTTATTACCACATTCTTGTGGATCCATATAATTAACATATTGGTTTTCAATTAATTCTTCTTTTATTCCAAGTAAAGCAGCTTCTTTTCTGTCGCAATAGGCTTCTCCATTGATATTACCAAAATATTTAATTCGGTTATAAGAAGTATTAAGTGCAAAGCTAATACCAAAACAAGGCATATCAGAATTATCATTAGTTAACCTTTTAATATCGAGTTGCATTTTGCCTGGGTTTTCAAAAGAATATGATAGACAATATTTTTGATCAAAACAAGCTACTTCAAAAGTTGCTTTAGTAGCACTTTGATCTACCTTTACAAGTTTCTGATACAAAGAAGATATTTTGTTTTTGGCCCACCTAAAAGAATTATCATTGGCTTTATCATTATTATTAGGAGCTCTCCAAAATTCTAAGTTAATTGGCTTTTCTAATATATTGTTTTGATCGATCAAAATTGCATTTGCTTTAGCAAACAAATATTTTACTAAGAATTGAGCATTTTCAGTATTTACGCCAAGATTATCCTTTCCCCAAATTAAATTAAGAGGATTTTTTACTTTATTAAAATAAGGATTATTATCTTGTTGTTTCAAAGATGTATAGCTATTTTCATTTATAGGATGATTTGACTCATCAAAAACTTCTAAATTTATAATTACATCTTTAAATTGTGGAAGAACTATCTTTATAGTTGTTTCTTCTTGAGGAAGAAGGTTTAACTTAAAAGTGTTCTTATGTATTGAATCAAGAGTCTTAGTATCAAATATTTTAGTAATATCTGGATTATCTAGAGGAGCACCATTAATAATTGCTTCAACTTTAAAGGTAAATTTTGATAAAGATGTAAAATTATAGTCATTTATAATTTTGATTGAATTTAATCCATTTTCAATAACAATAGGACTATAAAGCTTTTTTATTTCTTTTAATTTAAAGCTTTCATCATATTGTGCTGAAATTAAACCATTACAGCAAAAATCAGCATCGTTTGGAAATTTCCCTTTCAAACCTGCATATAAATATTTTTCATCTTTAAAAACAAGGCTTTGATCTATGAAATCCCAAATAAAGCCACCTTGATAATTCTCATATTTTCTAGCTAAATCGGTATATTCTTTCAAGTTACCACAGGAATTTCCCATAGCATGACAATATTCGCATAGCACAAAGGGTTTTTGTGGATGAGCTTTAATAAAGTCTTCCACATCTTTAGGCTTAGTGTACATTTGGGATTCAACATCACTTATTGCCTCATATTCTGAGTCAAAAGCAACATTTTCATAATGAATAACTCGCTCTCCAAAAGTTTTCAAGAATTTACTTATTTTTAGTAGATTTGAGCCATCACTACTTTCATTACCACAGGAGAACATTACAATACAAGGATGGTTTTTATCCCTTTGAGCCATGTTATTGGCTCTATCCATTGTTGAGGCATTCCATTCTTTCTTGTTATAAGGAATAGCATTGGTATAATCTCTTTGACCGTATGCGTTTATTGTTGTTCCATGAGATTCTATGTTAATTTCATCCATTACATAAAATCCCATTCTATTACAAAGATTATAAAAAATACTTTGATTTGGATAATGAGAGGTTCTAATAGAATCTATATTATTATCTCTCATTATTAGAAGATCTTTTTTAATATCAGAGAAATCAATAGCTTTTGCTTTGGTTGCACTAAATTCATGTCTATTAACACCATGAAAAACTAGACGCTTATTATTAATATATAAAACATTTTTTACTATATTAACTTGTCTATAACCAAACTCAAGAGCACAGGTGAAAATCGAGTTTTCAGTTTTCAACTCAACAAAAAGTGTATATAAATTGGGCTTTTCATGATTGTATAAAGAAATATTTTCCATTTTATGAGTAAAAGAAATTTCATTTTTTCCATTTACTTCAACTTGCTTGAATAAAGGACCTTTTGTTAAAGATAAGAGTGAAAAATCTTCAATATTTATTTTATCACTTTTGTTTTCAACAGCACTTAAATAAAAGGAGAGGCTTGCCTTTGCTGTTTTATTTAATTTAATGTTTATATTTAAATTGCCAGATTCTAAAGATTTTGAAACTTTTGGATCAACAAAAATATCATGAATATATGTTTTTGGTAGAAAATTTAAATTTACATCTCTAAAGATACCACTTAGTCTCCAAAAGTCCTGATCTTCTAACCAGCTACCACTACAGTAATGAGTTACTATACAACTTATAAAGTTTTTACCAGGTTTAATAAAATTATTGATTTCAAAAGTTGAGGGGGTGAAGGAATCTTCTCTATAGCCCACATATTTTTCATTAATAAATAAGGCTAAAGAGGTTTCAACACCTTCAAATTTTAGATGAATCTCTTTTTCATCAATATCTTTACTATCGATAGTAAATTCTTTTTGATAAACAGCTACCATATTATCAAGTTTAGGAACTTGAGGTGGTAAAATACCCTCTTTACCATCCCAAGGATATTGGGTATTGGTATATTGAGGAAGATCAAAGCCTTCCATTTGAATATTTGAAGGCACTTTTATAGTGTCGGGATTATTAAGCTTTTTGCCATTTACCAATTCAATAGGAACTTTTGATGGGTTTTCAAAACATCTTATATTCCATTGTCCATTTAGCGATTGTGTTTTTGTAGAAGAGAAAAAATCGCTATGAGCTTCAAGAGAGCCTTCATTAAATTTAGACAGGTCTTCTAAATAGTTAAAATTAAACATGAATTATCCTTATATTATTGTTTTACAGATCCTACCATTCCTTCAACAAATTGTTTTTGGAATCCAAAGAATACAATTACAACAGGAGTTGTTGATAATGCTATTGCTACCATTATAACGCCATAATTGGGAGTATAAGAACTACTCATCGAAGATACAAGTAATGTAGTTGTTCTTTTATCAGTTGTTTGCAATACGATTAAAGGCCATAAATAATTGTTCCAACTTGTCATGAATGTATATATAGCAGCAGCGGCATAGGTGCTTTTCATAGAGGGTACAAAAATGCTTACAAAAGTTCTTAATTCAGATGCACCATCAACTCTAGCAGCTTGCAATATTTCTGTAGGGTAATTTACAAAACTTTGCCTAAAGAAGAAAATCATAAAGACAGATGCTGATGAAACTAAAATAATAGCTGAGTGCGAATTTAAAAGCTTTAATTTAGAAATTATTTGAAACAGTGGAATCATTAGGGATGCAAAAGGAACCATCATAGTCAATAAGAAAAAAGTATAAGTTTTTTCTTTTGCCTTGGTTCTATACATTTGAAATCCGTAAGCAGCCATTGAAGTGATAATCAAGGTCAGAATTACTGTTAAAGATGCAATTTTCATTGAGTTGTATAAGGCCCTACCCATATTTGCTTCGCTAAATAGAATTTTCATATTATCTATAAAGCTTGATCCCAAAGTCAATTTTCCTCTAAGGATATCTACAGATGAGTTTGTTGCACCTATTAATATCCAAAAAAATGGAAAAAGTGAAAAGAATGATGCTACTATTAAAATTATATAGGAAATTATTAAGCCTATGCTCATTTTGTTTTTTTTCATTTTATTCTCCTATTTTATACTTTTACTTACTTTTTTAGTTACAGTTTTTTCGCTTTCACTGCTAATCTTAAATTGAATGAAAGATAAAATAGCAACAAGAACTAAAATTGCATAAGAAACTGTAGCGGCATATCCGAACTTTGGAGTATATTTGAAGCATAAATTGTATATGTAAATACTCAGTGTTAAGAAGCAGTTGTTTGGACCAACCATTGATGAGGTTGTTCCACTCTGTGCTAGGTTCATTGGTTCATCAAATAATTGTAGTGTACCAATTGTTGACATTACGGTTGTAAAAAGAATCATTGGTTTTAGTAGAGGTAATGTAATATTAAAGAAAGAGGTAATATCCGATGCACCATCAACTCTCGCAGCTTCATACAAGTCGCCACTAATATTTTGCATAGCTGACAAGTAGAAAATCATATTGTAGCCAGTCCATCTCCAAACCATAGCCAAAATTAAAACAAATGTAGCAAGAGTTGGATCTGAGAACCAATCAAGAGGAGTTTGAATAAATTTAAGTGATAATAAAGTATTATTAACAATTCCCTCATAACTGAATAACATTTTAAATAATATTGCATAAGCAATTAAAGATGTTACTGAAGGTAAGAAAATTGCAGTTCTAAAAAATCCTCTAAATTTAATTTTCTTGTTGTTTAATAGTGAAGCGAAGAGTAATGCTGAAGTTAGCATAATTGGAACTTGCAAAAATAATATCTTAAAAGTATTTTTTAGAGCTAAAAAAAACATAGGATCATTAAACAACTTTATATAGTTATTAATCCCATTAAAATTTGTGACAATACCCTTAGTTCTAGTCGTTGTTAAATAAAGAGAGTAGAAGATAGGATATAATAAGAATATAACTAATAATGAGGCTACAGGAATTATAAAGAACCAACCCGCTCTATTAATTTTTTTTTCGTTTGCCATAGGACTTTCCTTATAATAATAAAGGGGGATTGCTCCCCCTTTATGTGATAGAATAATTTATGATTATAGAATAGTGTTTACTAACTGTGCATCAATTGCTTCAAGAGTCTCTTCAATTGATTGACCATTGTAATAAGCTTCCATGTTAGCCATAACCGCAGCATCAGCTTCGTATGTATATTCGCCAACATTTACAGCAGGAATAGCTTCAGCATATTGACTTAATAAATCATATACCTTTTGTCCACCAAAGAATTCATCAGCTTTTGAATAGTTTACACCAGAGAAAGCAGGAATATATGATCCCATAGCACCATTTTTAACAAGGATATCTTGATAGAAATTATTATTAGCACCATAAATAGTATTTAAGAAATCAATTGCATCAGCATTACTTTTTCCGTTTTTAAGAACATACCAAGATGATCCACCTAAGTTAGAAGCGTTAGTTCCGCTTGCTGATAATTTAGGACAAGGAGCAACAGCCCAATCACCACTTTGATTGCTAGCAGCTTTGATTGAACCAATAATCCAAACACCAGTTGTAATTGTAGGTACTGTAGAATTATTAATAGAACCAACCCACTCGGTCCAACCGTTTGTTGGGTAAGCTAAGTCTTCATCAATAAATCTTTTGTAAATTCTCATTGCTTCAGCAAGACTCTTATTGTCTTTTACATAAGGGTTACCATCTTTATCGAAATACCAAGAACCGTTACTTTGTAGCATTATTCTTAATAGTCCACCATCTGCTTTGCTGTTAGCAAAGAAATAGTTACCAGTTTTTGCTTTGTATTCTTTAGCAATATCACAGAATTCATCCCAAGTAATATTGTTTAAATCAGCAGCAGTATAACCAGCTTCTGCTAGCATATCTGTTCTGTAGAAGAATCCTGCAACACCAGAGTCAAAAGGCATTGAATAATATTTATTTCCAATTTTTGCTACATCAACTTTTGATTTTAAGAAATCATTTTGATTAATTTTGTTTGTTAAATCAGAAAATTGACCTGGATAAGAATTCAAATATTTTAGACCATTATAATCTTCAATTAAAACAATATCAGGAAGTCCGTCAGTTGTTCCAGAAGCTAAGTTTGTATGAAGTTTTTGTTCAACATCAGCTTTAGCCATTTCAACAATGTTAAATTCAACATCAGGATGTGCTTTTTGATATATTGCAGCAGCATCTTTCATAATAGAAATGTTGAAGTTGGGGTCCCAAGCCCAAATTGTTATTGGTGATTTTGTTGCTTCAGCTTCTCCTGCAGCAAATAGAGAAGTTCCTACTATCAGAGCCATTAATAATACAGATAAAATTTTTTTCATGATTTCTCCTTTTTTTATGTAAGTAAGTATAGAATAGCATGAAAGTGAATATTGTCAAGAAAAATTTAGTAAATATTTACTAACTAATTGTTGCTATATTTTATATATAAACTATACTATATGAGTAATAAATAATGGTATTTGATAAAATACTTAACAAAAAAATATTAAAATAAATATATAATTAGTAAATAATAGTAAAGATTATAATAAAATAGACTTTTTTTACTAATTGTGATAATATAGTTTTGAATATATCAAATTAGGAAGATAAAATGGCTACAATAAAAGAAATCGCTGAAGCAGCAAATGTTTCTCAAGCAACGGTATCGCGAATATTAAATAATGATACTTCTTTATCTGTATCAGATGATACTAAATTAAGAGTTTTAGCTGTAGCAGATGAATTTGAATATATTCCTTTGAAAACTAGAAAAAAAGCAAAAAAGAACTCAAGATTAAATATTGCCATTGTAGATTGGTATGTTAATAAGTCTTTGATTGAAGACCCTTATTATTTATATTTGATGACTACTGTTGAAAAAGCTTTGTCTAAAGAAAATATTAATTCCTTTAAAATGTTAAAAGTTGATGGACATTATATCTCCTCAGTAAATACAACGCCTGATGGTATAATAGCTATTGGTAGATTTGATGAAGATGCAGTAACCCAAATTTCTAAAATTTGTAATAATATTGTTTTTATTGATTCATCTCCAAGAGCTGATATATATAGCTCTGTTATGATTAATTCAGAATTAGGAACTTATCAAGCTTTGAGATATTTATCTAATTTGGGACATAGTAAAATTGCATATATTGGAGGTAAGGTAATCTCTGATACTGGTTTAAAATTCTCTTACGCAATAGATGATAGAAGAAAAATAGCTTATCAAGAGTTTATAAAACATCGTAAGTTAGATTCGTATATCTTTGAAGGTGAAAGATTATCCTATGAAGAAGGCTTTGAATTAGCCGTTGATTTAATTAATAATAAACCACGCCCAACAGCTGTTTTTGTTGCTAATGATACAATGGCTTCAGGAGTAATCGCTAGGTTAAAACAAGAAGAAATAAAAATTCCAGAAGATATTTCTGTAATAGGGTTTAATGATATTCCAGCTTCAAAGTATCTTAAGCCAGCATTATCGTCTGTGAAGCTTGATATGAATTATATAGCAATAAGCACTATAAATTTATTGAAAGAAAAGTTAGAAAATAATTTCTTCTTTCCCAAAAAAATATTAATTCCAACATCTTTATCTATAAGAAATTCAACAGCTAAGATTGATTAAAAAACTCAGTTATTATATCTCATAAGTTTGATACTAAAGTTATAAATAAAATTTAAAAGTAGATAATTTTCTATTCTAGAGAGTTGTCTTTGTTAATAATAGATAATAAATGAAGAGCTTTTCTTTGAACAAGTCGTTAACTATCCAAAAAATCATTCCTTAAAGCAATAAAGTTGTATTAATAAACAATTTATTAGAGACAAATTTTCTCATAATTCCAAAATATGTGGTATGATTATTTTAGGTATTGTATAATTAATTGTACTTGAAGAGATTTATTATTAGGAGGAGTTTATGGATTTTGATATTAATGAAATGATGAGAGTAGCTATTAAAATAGCTTGGAAAGCAAGAGAACATGACAACTTTCCTTTTGGTGCTGTTCTAGTTGATAATAATGGTAGAATTTTATTAAAAGCAGAAAACACTGTAAAAAGTGATAGTGATGTTACCTCTCATGCTTTTAAAAATTTGGTTTCGATGGCAAGAAAGAAATACAATAAAGAGTTTTTAAAAGATTGTGTTATCGTATGTAGTTCAGAACCCTGCCCTATGTGTGCAGGAGCTATTTATTGGTCAAACATTGGTACAGTTGTTTATGGACTCAGTGAACAATGGCTTTATGAGTTCTGTGATCCAATGCATAAAAATTCTTTAAATTTACCTTGTAGAACTGTGTTTAATAGTGGTACAAGAAGTGTTAATGTAATTGGTCCAATATTAGAAGAAGAGGCAAGAGAGCCTCATTTTGATTTTTGGAAAACTAAATAATTTTTATTTACCTAAGTTTTAGGAGGAGCTCGTATGATTCTTTGGATAATTGTAGCTATAGTTGTTTTATTAGTTATTATTTATATTTCTATTTATAATAAAATAATTAAGATGAAAAATAGGGTTGAAGCATCATTTGCTCAATTGGATGCCCATTTGAAGCAAAGGTATGATTTGATTCCAAATCTTGTTGAAATAGTAAAAGGCTATGCTACTCATGAAAAAGAGACTTTGACAGCTGTAATTGCGGCAAGAAATTCAGCAATAGGTGCAGATACTGTTGATGAAAAAGAAAATGCAAATAAATCTCTTTCAGGTGCATTAAAAAGTGTTTTTGCATTAGCTGAAGCTTATCCTGATTTAAAAGCAAATGAAGGTTTTGTAAAGTTGCAAAATCAATTAGCTGAAGTAGAAGAAAAAATACTTCAAGCTCGTAAATATTATAATGCAGTTATTAGAGAATTTAATAATTTAGTAGAAGTATTTCCTTCCTCAATTATTGCAGGTATTATGCATCAAGCTAAGCGTACTTATTTAGAAATTGAAGAAACTGAAAGAAAAAGAGTAGATATAAAATTCTAGTGGAGATTTTTATGAAAAATAAAAAAAGAATTTTAACTTTTCTACTTTTAGTAATTTTTTCAATAGTTTCTCTATATGCAAATTATAGAATTGTTGATTATAAGATTCGAGTAGAAGTAAGTGAAGATTATGTGCTTAATGTTAGTGAAGATTATATTTTTGAGTTTGATACTCCAAGACATGGGTTTTATAGGGTTATTCCCTATCAAAATTATCCAGATCACAATGTTAAAGTAAGTAATATTGATGTTGAGGGTGGAAACTACAAAATAGAAAAATCAGGTGGTTTATTAACTATTAGAGTTGGCGACGCTGATGTTACTGTAAGTGGTAAACAATCTTATTCAATCGCTTATAAATTTGATATTGGGGCTGATAAATACGAAGATTTTGATGAATTTTATTTTAATATAATTGGTACTATGTGGGAATGTCCCATTGAAAATGCTTCTTTTGAAGTAATTTTTCCAAAACCAATAAATGAAGATATGATTTTCTTAACAGTTGGTACATTAAATAGTACAAATGTTGATGATTCGTGGAAATTATCTGCGGATAAGACAATAGTAAGTGGTAGTTTATCCAATTTAAGCATAAGTGAAGGGGCAACCTTAAGATGTGAGATGGAAGATGGCTATTTTGTTGGAGCTAGAGATTATAGAGTAATAAGTAAAATAATGGCTATTGTTTTGGTTATTGTAAACCTAATATTATTGGTTTTTGCTTATTTAATTTTTAATAAATATGGCCGTGATGATAAAGTAATAGAGAGATCAAGGTTTACAGCCCCTGATGGGTTTACACCTTTGTCTTTAGATTATTTTATTCATAACCTATTTACTTCTTCATCTTATTCTGCCAGTTTCATTTATTGGGCAGATAATGGCTTTATTGATATAAAGCAATATGAAGATGAAAGTGTTAGATTGATTAGAAAAGTTGACTTTGCTAAAGTTAAAAAAGATAAAAATCATAACCTAGATTATAAGTTGTTTAACGCAATATTTAGAGGAACACAAATCGGAGAAGAGGTTGATTTAGAAACACTTGATAGTGAAGCATTAGGAGTTTCTTTGGCTAGTTTAGGCAAAGCTGGAGCAAAACAATTTGATTCTAAACTATTAAATGATAGTAAAGCTTCTAAAATGAGAGCTTTTATATTCCTATTTGCTATGTTATCGGCTGGAGTTTCACTTCTTTTTACTTATGTATCTTCATCTGCGTTTATGCCATTAGGTTTGGTAGCTTCATTTTTCTATCTTGTATTATCAACCATTATTCTCTCTACGATTAATTCAAGATGGTCACTTTATTCTGTGCTTAAGAAAATATTGATAGTATTTGGAATATTTGCTTTAACAATCGTTTATGCTTTTGTGAGTTATATTAATATTTATTTACTGCGCTTTGTAAGTAGTGATATAAATATGATAGTAACAGTAGTTTCTACAATTTCTCTGTTAGCCTTTGTAATTCTATTTAGTTTAACAGAAAAAAGAAGTCAATATTCTCAAACTGCTTTGGAAGAATTATTGGGATATAAATCCTTTTTGAAACTTGTTGAAGTCGATAAAATTGAGAAATTAGTTGATGAAAATCCTAAATTCTATTTTGAGCATTTAGGTTATGCCCAAGTAATGGATTTAACCAAAACCTGGGAAAAGAAATTTGCTAGAATTGATATGATTCAACCTTCTTGGTATATTTGTCCAACTTATGGCTTGTATACTTATGCAAGAATAAATAATGTTTCATCAAGTTTAAACAAATCATTAAATGTACCACTCGCTGCGTATGCACAAAAACATGCAAGTAGTGGTTCCTCATCTTCCGGATTCTCAGGATCTGTTGGTGGTGGAGCTGGTGGCGGCGGTGGCGGCGCCTGGTAGTACAGAAAAGTAAAGGACTGATAAATTTTATCAGTCCTTTATACTTTTAGTTTTTAATCTTTCTTAAATCGTTAATATGCTTGCCAGGAGCGACCTTAGTTGGACAAACTTTACTACAAAGAAAATGCTTATCACAAGCATCAACCCCATCTTTAGCAAAGGCAATTTTTTTTAGTTCAGTAATTTTATTCTCATCTTTCTGCTTTAATATTTCTCTATGAATAGAGGTTAAAGGGGCAGGCCCAATAAAATCTTTTTTAACGGGACAAGCACTAATGCAGGATCCACATTCAATACAATTTTCAAATCTATTCCACTCAAAAATACCATAAGGTTTTATTGAATCTTTTGATAACTCACTCTCTCTCAAATAGGAGCCACCAGGCATATTGTTTATCATGGTTGAAATATCGACAACCAGATCTGAAATTATCTTAAAATTATTTAATGGCTCAATTGTAATTTTACCTTCTTTAAAGTCTTTCAAAAAAGTCATGCATGCGAGGCTCTCTTTATTATTAATAATACATGCACAAGTACCACAGGAGCCATGATGACAAGAATGCCTATATCCAAGGGACGAATCCATCTTATATCTTATTTCATCTAGTGCATCAAGAACCGTTAATGAGGTATCTAAATCTAAAATAAAATCCATATATTTATCCTTTTCTCTTTTAATTGAAATAGTATATGTTTTAATATTTGCTTCCATGATAGCCCCCTTTATAAAAGTCTCTATAATTTGGTAGTGGTGTAGATGAAGTAAGGCATTGTTTATCAATTCCTATTTTTTTACAAAGCATATCAGAAACCACTTCTCCCATAGCACGTAGTGTTGTAGCTTTCCCGCCAACAATACTTATCATATTATTAATCCCATCATCTTTATCATGATCAATAGCCACAAAATCTCTGCTAAGATTTCTAATATCTTCATCCTTTTTATAGCTACCAAATAGAGGCCTAGCTGCAGAGTAAGCAGTATGATACTCAAGGTTTTTAAAATTGGGAAACATTTGGCAAGCTGATTTATTTAAAAAATCTATGTCTTGTTTTGGTACTCTATTCGTATCTGGATTATCACTTATCCATTGAGTAGATCCAATTATGGTTAATTGTCTTTGTGGTACGACAATATCACCATCTCCGGCTTTATGTAATCTACTAACTACCATGTTGGCAATACGCCCTTTTGCTGCAAGCATCGTGCCTGGGGACGGGGTAACTTCAATCTTTATACCTGCCATTTTTGCTACACTTCCTGCCCAAGGGCCTGTTGCATTTATAAATACATCAGCTTTAATGATTTCTTTTTTATTTGTTGTATGATTGATAACTTTTATAGATTCGATATAATTTGACTTTTTATTTATACCTATAACTTCTGTATAAGTTTTTATTGTAGCTCGTTGAGTTAGCATTGCACCAGAAGCGAAGCTGAGGACTAGACGCCAAGGGTCAATTGTTCCATCAGGAACTAAAACGGCGGCTTTAATATTTTCGTTTAATTGATTCTCATATTCTAAGGCCAGGGATACTGGGATTTGTTTTGCTGGAATACTAGATGCCAGGCAACATTCAATAAATTTATCTTTATATTGCATATCATCGTCATTTAGGGCAACAAACATTCCCATATTATATTCAATAGCGTTGGGAGCGATTTTTCTGAGTATAGAACTTTCTATCATACACTCTTTTGCTATATTTCTGTCCCCCATAGCGTAGCGAGCACCACAGTGTAATTGGCCATGATGTCGTCCAGTAGTTCCGCTTGTTAATTCTCCTCTTTCAATAAGGGTAACTTTGAAACCTCTTAAACATAGATCATACATGGTAGCAATGGCTGTGCCACCACCGCCAATGATTACCACGTGAGTATTATTATGAGCCATTAATTTTGTCTCCTTTTTGCCAAGTGTTATGGCCAAAGTATAACATTGATTAATGAATCATAATAAAAAAATACTCTTTTATTTTAAGCTTTCTACGACAGATTTAAATTCATCTAGTATTGTAGAATCTACTTGTGGGCTAAATTTATTAATAATTACAATAACAAGGAAGTTTGCAATAAAGCCTGGAACTATTTCGTACATTAAACTTCCTAATCCAACTTCTTTCCAAAGAACACATACAATAGCACCTGTTACCATTCCTGATAAAGCAGATTTCCAAGTTGTCTTTTTTGAGAAAAGAGCCATCAGTACCACAGGTCCAAAAGCTGCACCAAAACCTCCCCAAGCATAGGAAACTAAGGATAAAATACTACTTTTGGGATTCAAAGCTAATACCATAGCAATAAAGGAGATGATAATTACACACCATCTTCCCACCCAAATCAATTCTTTTTCACTTGCATCATGTTTGATAATTTTTTGGTAAAAATCTTCAGTTAAGGCTGAGGATGAAACAAGCAGTTGAGAATCAATTGTAGACATAATTGCTGATAAAATAGCAGCAAGAAGAATACCTCCAACCCAAGGGTTAAACAAATCACTAATCATATAAATGAAAACTTTCTCTGCATCTCCACCAGGGGCTTCAGGGTACATTGCTATTGCTATTAGTCCAACTAAAATGGCACCAAATAGAGAAATAACCACCCACACTGTTGCAATAACAGTTGATCTAGAGAGTTCTTTAACATTTTTGATACTCATAAATCTAGCTAAAATATGAGGTTGTCCGAAATATCCGAGTCCCCAAGCCATAGTAGATATGATAGCAACTATACCCATAACACCACTGTTGGTATCAAAGAGAGACATTGATATATCTTTTGCATCAGCTGCAAGTGTTACTGCATCAAATCCACCATGATTAAATAATGCAAAGATAGGTACTATTATAATTGAGAAGAACATCAAAGCACCTTGAAAAAGGTCTGTCCAACAAACAGCTAAGAATCCACCTAAAAAGGTATATAATACAATAACAAAACAACCACCAATAACAGCATAAGTATAGGGAATATTAAACATTGCTTCAAAAAGCTTTCCTGCTCCTGCCATTCCAGAGGAAGCATAAATTGTGAAAAATATTAATGTAATAATTGCTGAAATGATTCTAAGTAACCCTGTAGGATCTTTAAAGCGGCTTTCAAAAAAGCTAGAAAGAGTTAATGAGGAAGTTCTTTCTGTGTAAACTCTAAGTCTAGGTGCTACTAAAATCCAGTTAAGCACAGT
>CAZJGS010000049.1:0-17056 GCA_964545735.1 uncultured Spirochaetaceae bacterium | reverse complement strand
CATGCAAATAAGATAATCAAAATCTTTGGCTTCGTTTTTTGTTATTCTTTTTGAAAAATGATTTATAAGTCTAATATTATTTTTTTCTAATATTTTTTTAGTACGTATATGAGGAGGATTATTTGTTTCTTCTCTACTTGTTGCACTTGAATCTATAATAAAGTTAGATTCAAGTTTTTGTTGTTTTAGTAGATGAGTAAATATACTCTGAGCCATGGGGCTTCTGCAAATATTTCCATGGCAGATAAACATTACTTTAATCATTAATTATATACCTGGGTTACATATTACTAAATTCATCAACAAATGATTGGATAAACCTCTTAGTTCATATTTACCTTGACCTTGCATTAATACAAATTGAACAATACCATCACGTTTCTTTTTATCTTTAGCAAGAGTTGAATTGAATTCCATCCACTCTCCCCTACCAATTTTATAATCAATATCATAATTATAA
Source organism: uncultured Spirochaetaceae bacterium (assembly GCA_964545735.1). Taxonomy (GTDB): domain Bacteria; phylum Spirochaetota; class Spirochaetia; order Sphaerochaetales; family Sphaerochaetaceae; genus Pleomorphochaeta. The sequence goes on along the minus strand of CAZJGS010000049.1, from coordinate 16,596 downwards.
TATCTAAAGAGTTTAATGGCACTATAAGCGTAGTCTTTATCAATAATTTTTAATTCTAAGCTGGCCTCTAATGCTCTAACACAACCCCAAGCGACAGCTTCCCCATGTGAAAAATTAGAAAATCTTCCACAAGATTCGAGTGCATGTCCAAAAGTATGTCCTAAATTAAGTGCCTGTCTAATTCCAAGTTTTTCTTCAGGATCTTTTTCAATATAATCTTTTTTTACTTGTAAACTCATTTCCAAAAGTGTTAATAGAGTATTTTCTTCTCTCAGTAATATTTGACTTTTTCTAGAAATTAAAAACTTATAAAGAGTTTCATCCTTTGAAAGTAAGGCATGCTTTAAGGCTTCTGCTAAACCATTTAGATATTCTCTTTCATTTAAACTTTTTAAGAGAGATGGACAAATCAGGACTTGTTTTGCGGGATAAAAAGATCCAACTAAATTCTTAGCGCCCATAAAGTCGCAACCAGTTTTACCACCAAGAGTTGCATCAACCATACATAACAATGAAGTTGGAACTAAAATTAATTTACAACCTCTCATATATATAGATGCAGCAAATGCAGCAAGATCACAGACAACTCCCCCACCAAAACCAATTATATAATCGTCTCTTGAAAGACCTTCATCAACACAAACTCGTAATATTTTTTCAACAGTTGCTAAAGTTTTAGATTTTTCTCCAGCAGTAAAAATAATATTTGTTGGTGGTAATCTTTTAAATAGATTAGCTGTATTCGAATCAGCGACCCAAAGGGCTCTATTACCAAAACTGCCCAAAATTGTGGAAAGCTCATTTAAATCATTTAAATATATAACCTTAGTTTCTTTACCACAGGATAATTTTACATTTATACTTTCATTCATAATATTGAATATATCACAAAAGAACATGTATTGACTATCATTTAACATAAAATTAATACTTGAAAACTTTTCCAATTTGGTAAATTATGAAGGCATGTCTAAATATTATGATAACGCAGCGACAACAAAGATTTCAAAACAAGCATTAGAAGCTTACAATGAAACAGCAATGAAGTATTTTGCTAACCCTTCAGCAAATCATTCTTTGGGGAACCAATCCAAAGAGTGTCTAATTAATACCAGAATTAAAATTGGAGAATTGTTGGATATAAATCCAAATACAATTTATTTTACTTCCGGAGGAAGTGAATCAAATAGTATTGTATTATCTTCTCTTTTTTGGAATAAAAGTCCCGGAGAAATAATAATTAGTAAAACAGAGCATTCAAGTATTTTAAATTATGAAAAATTTTTAACAGATAAAGGTTATAAAATTATCAAACTTGATGCTCCAAATGGCTTTGTCTCACCCGAGACTTTAAATGACAACATTAACTCTAATACAAGAATGGTTGTTATACAAAGTGTTAACAATGTTGTTGGATCGATTAATGATATAGAGAGTTTGGTAAAAGTTGTTAGAGCCAAAGAAAAAACCATCAAAAGAAAGATTTTTTTCCATTGCGATGCAGTTCAAGCTTTAACTAAAATTTCTTTAAATTTAAAGCAATTAGGAGTCGACAGTGCTTCATTTTCCGCCCACAAATTCCACGGACCAAGGGGCATAGGTTTTTTATATTTGAAAAACAAAACAATCTTACCTTTATCAAAAGGTGGAGGACAGGAAAAAGGATTAAGATCTGGAACTGAAAATTTAGCTGCAATAGTGGCTATGCAAGTTGCAATTGAAGAAAATTTTAACACCTCTAGTGATAATGTTGTAAAAATAAATAAATATGTTAGAGAAAATTTAAAACCAATAATTATAACACCGAATCATGACTATTCTCCCTTTATTATAAACTTTACAGTCTCCCCTTTTCCCTCTGAAGTATTTAATAGAATGCTAGACGATGAAGGATTTATTGTATCAGCAGGCTCTGCTTGTAGTAATAATGTAAAAACTAAGGGTGAAGGGGTACTTCAAGCAATGAAGATAAAATCTAATTATGCTAAATCAAGTATTAGGATTTCCTTCAATAAAAATACTGATATAAATGATACAATTTATCTTGTTAAAAAAATTAACTATCTATATGATACGCTCATAAGGTAGGAAATTGTGGATACAAAATTATATTTGGTTAGACTTGGGGAAATCTCTTTAAAGGGATTAAATCGCTCTTTTTTTGAAAAGAAATTAAAAAATAATATTAAAATTAAATTAAGACCTTTCCATAATGTTGTTACAAAACAAAAAGGTCGTTTTTATTTTGAAATTGATTCAGCTTGCAGTAATCAGCAATGTGAAGCTGCTTTTTCAACAACGTTTGGTGTTGTTGGATATGCAAAATGTGTTAGATGTAAAAAAAATGTTGAAATAATTGAAGAAAGCTCTAGAGCATTATTAAAAGATTATCCTTTTAGTGAAAAAGGATCTTTTAAAGTTGATGTAAGAAGATGTGATAAAAACTTTGAGACTAGTTCTTATGATGTATCTTGTAAACTAGCAGTTATTGTTCATGAAGAATTTCCAAATCTTAGTGTTAATTTAAAACATCCTGATAATATATTACATGTTGAAATTAGAAATAGAGTTTATATTTATACAAGAGAAAAACCAGGACCCAATGGACTTCCTGTATCTACCGCTGGTAAAGGCATGTTACTACTCTCCGGTGGTATTGATAGTCCTGTAGCTGGATATAAGATGGGAGCTAGAGGGTTAAAAATGGAATGTATATATTTCCATGCTTATCCATATACCTCTGATAAAGCTTTAGAAAAAGTAAAAACTCTCGCTACCATTATTTCTCCTTTTTTACAAGGAACAAGACTTCATGTAGTGCCCTTTACAGAGCAACAACTTTGGATTAAATCTCATTGTAATGAAGAAGAAACAACACTTATGTTTAGAGCTTGTATGATGAAAGTATCTACAATGATTGCTAAGAAAAATGATGCCACCTGTTTGGTAACAGGAGAAGCCCTCGCACAAGTAGCTAGTCAAACTTTAGAATCAATGGCTTTTACAGATTCAACCACACCTATGTTAATAATAAGACCCTTAGTTGGTATGAATAAAGAAGAAATAATAAAAACTTCAGTAAAAATAGACACCTTTGAAACATCAATACTACCTTATGAAGATTGTTGTGTTATTTTTAGTCCTAAGCATCCACTGACTAGACCAATACTTGAAGTTGAACAACAGCATTTTGAAGAAATGCATATTGAGGAACTATTAGAAAAGGCTGTGAATGAGACTACAATTTACGACTTTAGTTCAAAAGGTATAGAAACCTTTAACAACTAAAAATTAGCATACAAATTAACTTCAAATAAAAAGTCGTTTGTATCAAAATTGTAAGAACATTTAAAACCAGGATTGAAGATCATATTGGACAGGGTTGTTTGAGTAACTGAAGAGGATAATATAGTATTAGCCGATATTATATTATCAGCGCTATTATAATCAATGTAACTTTGAATATTATGAAAATAAAAAGGTAGCTTTTTAAAAGCTCTTTGCATATTTATATCGAATAACAACAAGCTAACAGCATAAGAGTGACTTAAACTTTCAATATCATAATCATAAGAGATTTTTATAGGCAAATTTAAGGTTGCCCTGTCATATTTTATAAAAGGAATTAAATAAGGCAATCTTATTGATGCTGTTACGCGGTTTGTTAAAAATACTACATTGTTATAAATATTCCAATTTACAGTTGGTTGATATGAAATATAAGCTCCAAAAATATTTTGATTTGTTGGACCAATTCTTCTTCTACATCCATATCCCACTTCATTAAAAGTAGTGATGGATGTTGTAAAATCTGTAATATTTGTTGTAGCTATTGTTAAGAAAGTATTATTACTCAAATCAAATTTTCTTACAAAACTTTGCTCAAAATTATAAGTTGTATTATTTGTTATATCTTTTAATTTTGTATCAACAATTAATGTTACGCCAGAGTATTTATTTCCAGTAAGGCTATAGATATTTAAAGTTAAATTTACATTAAAATCTTCATATAAATTCACTTTAGAGAAAATTTGCATATTTATAAATTCAGCGGGATCTACGCTATTGTAAAAAATAGTAGTGGAAGCGCCAACTCCATCAGGATAAATAATTGGTAAAAAAGTACCATTAAGCATATATTTGAATATATTATATTTACCCATTTTATTTAAATCATAATCTATTTTCGTAGAATCTACAATTTTGACAGTTTTAACAGATATTGGTTTTGCAACAAAATTAAAACTATCTAAAGAAGAGAATCTTAACTCATTTTCTTCAAATAATTTAGCAATATAATAAACTTCATTATCCATTACTATTGGATTATAAAGGCCCCCTATTATATCAAATTCATTTGTGTATAATCTGTTTTCATTTGTATCAAGGTAAGAAAGCCTTGGTAATTGATTATCTTGAACAATGCTTAAATAAATTTTATTATTATCGATTGAAAAGTCAATAATTTCCATATTTTCTTCAGGGCTAAAAATTTGTTTTGTATTATCATCAAGTAGAATTGTAATTACATCTTTAGAATTAAATTTAGATAAATAGACAAGCTTTTCATTTATAATATCAATTTTCTGAACATATTCATCTTTACCTAAATCGATTTGTTTTACTATTTCATCATTTTTAGAGAATCCAATAGATTGCTTTTGACCCTGATTATAAATTCCAACTATGTAATTTTTATAGGCAATACCCATTTTAAAATTATCAATATTTAATGTAGTTTTAGCATTATCGTAGTGAATTATTAATGAGGTTTTATACAAAGGATCTTGTTTGTAACAACTTAATACTAACTTATTATCATTAACTGAAAAATGATAAGTATTTGAAATATACTTTAATACGGTTTCTCCAGTTTTAATATCTTTAATGCTATCATTACTCTTTTGATACACCAAAACACTATCACTTGATTTAGAGAGCATAGAGGGTACATAATCTAGTTTTTTATAATCAATATTATTAGTTTCTATCAAATCAAAAGATAGTTCAAAATCATCCCATACTTCATATATTGATTTATCATAAACTTTCTTAAAAGCAAAATTAGGATCAAAAAATAGCAATTGAAATTTATGAAACTGAGCTACATATTCTCGATACTTTTCAATACCATAAGTATCAAATAAATACAGGTTAAAAAAAGCTCCATAGATATAAAACAAATCATATGGATAAATATTCCGGTTCCCTTGTACATCATTATATTTTAAGAATTTATTTTCTAATCTAGCTGATAACATTCTAGATTTGTATTGAGGAGAATTTAGTCTACCTCCATCTTCTAAGCTTTCACTCAATACAGCTAAGCCTTCAGCTGTAAAAGAAGTTACATTAAGGAGTGAAAAAGTTAAACTTTGTGAGAAAATTTGACGTACAAAATTATTTTCACTCATAAGTGTTAGCGCATGGGTTAATTCATGAGTAAAAATATTTAATAGGTAATCTTTAGTAAAGATATTTAAATCATTATTTACACCTGTAGTATTGTACAAAACAATATGTGGCGATGGCATTATACTAAAATATGCATTGATTCGTTGATAATCACTAGTAATTACTACATTTAAATGTTGACTTCTATCTAAGTCAAAAAATAAGTTTATATCCTTATATATTTTTTCACAATTGTTATAAATCATAAAGCCTTCATCAATTGAAGTGTTATCAAAAACAATATCGAAATGTTCAGTTTCTAACACATTCAAATCTTTATAACTATCATATACAGCCGAATTTAGGTGCATAAGGGTAATTGCTATAAGAATGATAAAAATTAGAATCTTTTTCATGTAATAAATATATCATATTATTTGAATTATTGAATTAAATTAAGCAAATATTTTGAATTTCACTATGATTATTCTGACAAATTTAGTATATTTTGTCTTTATAGACTATTTTATATTTACAAAAATAATTTATAGATTAGGATTGATAAGGAACTTTTATGAAATTAGGATTAGATATTGGCTCAACAACTATAAAATGTGTACTAATTGATGAAAATAATAACATTATTTACAAAACTTACATGCGACATTTTTCTAAAATTCAAGAAACAACCAACCTTTTATTAGAAACAATAAAAAAATTAATAGATACACCAAAAATAAAAATATCACTTACAGGCTCTGCTGGAATGGGAATGGCTTCTAGATTAAATGTTCCATTTATTCAAGAAGTTTATGCTACGAGAACTGCTATTTTACACTACAACAAAGATACAGATGTAGTAATTGAATTAGGTGGTGAAGATGCTAAAATACTCTTTTTACAGGGGACCTTAGAAGTAAGAATGAATGGAACTTGCGCAGGTGGTACAGGTAGTTTTATAGATCAAATGGCTTCTTTACTAGATTTAAAAACTGAAGAATTAAATGAAATAGCAAAAAATGCTTCTTTTAGTTATCCAATTGCTTCAAGGTGTGGCGTATTTGCAAAAGGTGATATTCAACCGCTCATAAATCAAGGGGCAAAAAAAGCAGATATAGTTCTCTCTATTTTTCAAGCTGTAGTAAACCAAACAATTTCAGGGCTTGCTCAAGGAAGAAGTATTAAAGGAAATATTGTTTATCTTGGTGGTCCACTAACTTTTATGAGTGTATTAAGAGATTGTTTCGATACTACCTTAATAACAACAGGTCTTTGTCCTGAAAATTCCTTATATTATGTTGCTTTAGGTACCGCATTAGGAGCACAAGAGGTACTGGATATAGATGAAGTTATTAAAGTATTAAAAACTTCAAATATTGCTGGCTCTTTTAGTAGTTTGCCTGCTCTTTTTAAAGATGATCAAGCTTTAGAAGAATTTAGAGAAAGACATAATAAAGCATCATTAAAATCAAAAGATCCAGCCACGTACAAAGGCGATGCATATTTAGGTATTGATTCGGGATCTACTACTATTAAAATGTGCATCATAGATGAAGAAAATAATTTACTTCACACACGATATCAATCAAATAAAGGAAATCCTGTTGAAGCGGTAAGAGAATTTCTTAACACTTTTAAAACACAATATCCAGATATTAATATTAGAAAAGGTTGCTCTACCGGTTATGGGGAAACTTTAATTCAAAAAGCTTTTAACCTAGAATATTCACTTGTAGAAACCATGGCACACTACAGAGCAGCTAGATTTTTTGATAAAGATACTGATTTTATTATCGATATCGGGGGTCAAGATATAAAATGTTTCAAAATAGTCGATGGTTTTATCGATGATATATTTTTGAATGAAGCTTGTTCCTCAGGTTGTGGATCATTTTTACAAACTTTTTTTCAAGCTTTGAGTTATAGTACAGAAGAAGCTTCTGCTTTAGCCCTAAAATCTAAGCATCCTGTTGATTTAGGATCGAGATGTACAGTATTTATGAATTCAAGTGTTAAACAAGCTCAAAAAGACGGGGCTGCTATTGAAGATATTTTTGCTGGCTTGGCAATTTCTGTTGTTAAAAATGCATTGTACAAAGTAATTAGAACAAATTCAAAATTAGGAAATCATATTGTTGTTCAAGGTGGAACCTTTTTAAATGATGCAGTACTTAGATCTTTTGAAGTTGAACTTGGACTTAAAGTTACTCGTTGTAAAGAAGCTGGGTTAATGGGTGCCTTTGGTTGTGCTCTTTTTGCAAAAAAACAACATCAATTAGATAATCTTCCAACTACTCTTTTAAACTTAGAACAATTAGCAAACTTTAATCACAGTACAACAACAAAAATGTGTAAAGGTTGTACAAACCACTGTCAATTAACTATTAATAAATTCCCAGGAAATAGAATACTAATTAGTGGCAACAAATGTGAGCGTTTTACTAATCCGTCTAATTTCATTGAAAATAGTGAAATATTAAATATATTTAAATATAAACAAAATTATATAAAAAATTTAAAACCTGTAAAAAAAGGTAATCGAGGGAAAATGGGACTTCCTCTGGCTTTAGCCTTAGTTGAGTTAGCACCTTTTTACTATACCTTGTTTACTGAATTAGGTTTTGAAGTTTACATTACACCTTTTTCAAAAAGAGAAACTTATATAAAAGGACAAAGCCAAGTTCCAAGTGATACTATTTGCTACCCTGCTAAATTGGTACATGGTCATGTGATTGAATTAATTGAAATGGGAGTTAAAAATATATTTAATCCTAACTCTTCTTTTAATGTAGATGAAAAAAAATCAGATAATAATTTCAATTGTCCTATTGTTGCATATTATGGAGAAGTAATTTCAAAAAATACGCCACAACTAGAAGAAAATGATGTTAATTATATAAATGAGTATATTTCTATAGCAAATAAAAGAGTATTTAAAAAGAGATTGAAAATTATAATAAGCAAATTAGGTAAATTCACTACAAGCGAAATAAATAAAGCCACAAATTTAGCTTACCAAGCTCAAGAAGACTACACTAACAGTGTTATTAATAAAGGCAAAGAAATTGTTCTTCTTGCGAGAGAGAGAAAAATGCCAATCATAGTTCTCTGTGGACGACCTTATCACATTGATCCTGAAGTTAATCATGGAATCGATGAATTAATTTTACAACTTGGTTGTGCTATAATTAGTGAAGATTCAATTGCCTCATTTATCGATAAAAAATCATTTCGAGTATTAAATCAATGGACCTTTCACAATCGTATGTATCTAGCTGCTCACTTTGTTAATCAAAATAATGATATGAATATTATACAGTTGGTATCTTTTGGTTGTGGCTTAGATGCTGTTACAGCTGATGAAGTAAAAGAAATATTAAAAAAGAAAAACAAAATATATACACAACTTAAAATTGACGAAATTGCAAATTTGGGCTCTGTTAGAATAAGAATTAGAAGCTTATTAGCAGCTTTAAAGGAAGATCGAAATGAAAAAGAATAAGGATACTGATAGAGTTGTTTTTACAAAACAAATGAGAAAGGATTATACTCTCTTACTTCCTCAAATGTTGCCTATTCATTTTGAATTGATCCAAGAAGTATTTACTAATAATGGTTATAAGGCTGAACTTCTAACAAATGAAGGACCTTCAGTTATTCGTGAAGGACTAAAATATGTTCACAATGATATGTGCTATCCAGCTCAGTTAGTTATAGGGCAAATGCTTGATGCGGTAAAAAGTAAAAAATATGATGAGCATAAAATTGCTTTAATTATAACTCAAACCGGTGGAGGGTGTAGAGCTAGTAACTATATATTTTTACTTAGAAAAGCACTTGAGAGAGCAGATTTAGCTTTTATACCAGTAGTATCCCTTTCTTTTGGACTTGAAAAAAACCCAGGTTTTAGATTGACCTATAAAATTATACTTCAAGGATTTGCGGGAATAGTATATGGAGATTTACTTTCTCTTTTAAGCAACCAAACTCGTCCTTATGAAATTAATGAGGGTGAAACAAATGAAACTATTGAAAAATGGGTTAAAATTTTATCATTAAAATTCAAAAATAATAGTGGCTTTATTGGCTACGCTATGAAAAACAATTTGCTTAAAATTGCTAAAGATTTTAGTAACATTGAATTAAAACAAGTAAAAAAAATAAAGGTTGGAATTGTTGGTGAAATTTTTATTAAGTATGCACCATTAGGAAATAATCATTTACAAGATTTTTTAGAGCAACAAGGTTGTGAGGTCATGGTTCCTCCCCTTCTTGGCTTCTTTCTTTATGCCATGGAAAATGCAAAATATGATAAAAAATATTATGGCGGCTTTAGAAGAGTTATCTCTTACCCTTTTAGAAAGTTTTCATTGTTTGTAGTTGAAAGATTTGAATACATGACTTATAAAAATGTCTACAAAGTAACAGATAAATTTGTTTTACCAAAAGGTTTTGCTCATATGAAAAATTTATGCAAAGGCATTATTGATCATGGAGTAAAAATGGGTGAAGGTTGGCTATTAACAAGTGAAATGCTTGAATTAAGCGAATTAGGATATAAAAATATTATATGTGCTCAACCCTTTGGTTGTTTACCAAATCATATAGCTGGTAAAGGGATGATTAGAAGTATTAGTGAAAGAGCTAAAGATACAAATATTGTTCCAATTGATTATGATCCATCTTCCACAAGTGTAAATCAAGAAAATAGAATAAAATTAATGCTCTCTATTGCCAAAGAAAATGCAGATAAAGAGCAAAGTTCTCAAATTTAAGAAGGTAATTTAAATACTATACCTATTAGGGCACCTGAAAAAATATAAATTAATGGGTGCCATTTAAATTTTTTGTATAATAATAAAACTATAATAAATAATGCAAATTCAAAAATTTTAATTGAATAATTTTCATTTAATAATGAAATAATAAATATTTTAGATATGGCAAAAATAATAAGTGCTAACACGACACTTCTTAGTCCATACATAGCATCTTTTACATACCACTTTTTATTAAATGAACTTAAATACTTAGATATTATAAGAATTATAATAAAAGCTGGAGTAGCTAAGGCTATACTTGCTACAACACCGCCTAAAATACCAGCTACGTTAAAGCCTGTAAAGGTAGCCATATTTACTCCAAGTGGCCCTGGAGTTGATTGGCTAAGCGCTATCATATTAGAAATATCAGCCTCATTTATCCAAGAGGAATGAGTAATTGTTAATTGTGTCAAAAATGGAATGGCAGCAAGACCACCACCAATAGTAAACAGTCCAATTTTAAAAAATTCAAAATATAGCATAATCAAATTACTTAGCATTTTCTACTGTCCTTACTATTTGTTTGATTGTTAATCCCAAAATAATAGATAATAAAATCAATAAAATTATATTAATTTTGAAGATAAACAAAAATATTAGGGAAATTAAAAATAAGGTGAAAGTTATTTTATCAACTATGCTTTTTTTAACCAATCGGTAAATTGAATTTGCCATCAAGGCACAAACTACTACTTTTATTCCAGCAACAGCGCTAATAACGTAAGGATTGTTTTGAAAATTAATAAACAATGCACTTATGATGGTTATTATTAACATGGAGGGGGAAATTACACCAATAGAGGCAGCAAATGCACCTAAAATACCCCTTTTCTTGTAGCCAATAAAGGTAGCAACGTTTATTGCTATAACCCCTGGTGTACATTGAGCTAAGGCATAAAAGTCTATTAAATCATCATTACTTATCCATTTTTTATTTTCACACAATTCCCTTTCTAAAAAAGGAAGCATGGCATAACCACCCCCAAAGGTAATTACACCAACCGAGGCAAAGGATATAAAAAGGGAGAAAAGGGTTATTTTATCGCTTTTCATTTTTTATCAAATTATCCATTTCAATATTAACTAGAGTATCACATCTTTCATTTAGATCTACTCCTGCATGACCTTTTACCCATTTGTAAGTAACATTTAATTGTGAATTAAGATTATCTAATGCTATCCATAATTCCATATTTTTTACAGGTTTTTTATTGGCAGTTTTCCAACCATTTATTTTCCAATTGTGAACCCACTTGGTAATACCATTTTTTACATATTGGCTATCAGTATTAACAATTATATTTTCTGGATTGACTGTTAAACAAGTTCGCAGGGCTACAATTACTGCAGTTAATTCCATTTGATTGTTTGTAGTATATAAAACACCTGAGCTTTGCTCGGTAATTAGGTTATCCTTGTTATACATAACAAAAGCCCAAGCTCCCACACCAGGATTGCCTTTACATCCACCATCAGTATAGATTATCAATTCTTTCATCTTAATTTCCTTTATTCTTTGATTCCAGTTTTTTTAATAACATGGTATCCAAACTGAGTTTTAACTGGATCACTAATCCTGTTATAAGAAAGTTTTTTAACAGCATTTTCAAAGGCGGGCACCATTTTACCGGGTCCAAAGAATCCCAAATCGCCACCTTTACTTTTAGAGTTGCAGGTTGAGTATTTTCTTGCTAAAGATGCAAAATTGGCTCCGCCTTTTGCTTCCTTAGCTATTTTTAATGCTAAATTTTTATCTTTAACTAATATGTGAGAAGCTCTGAATTCCATATATATCTCCAAACACAAAATAGGGACTTAAAAAGTCCCTATTAGAATATACTATTTTTTTTTTAAAAACAATCCTATTAAAATGGTTCACCATCAGCTTTCGGTGCTGCACTACTCTTACTAAATAGAACCAAGGCCAATAAAGTAATCACATAAGGGAATACTTTAAATAATACAGGTGGGAATGATGATAAGGAAGCAAACAATTGTGATACATTACCCATTGTTGTTGCTATTCCAAAGAAGAAAGTAGCACCAAGAATTCCAAGAGGTTTCCATTGTCCAAAAATCATAGCAGCAACGGCTAAGAAACCTAAACCAGCAACAGAACCGTTAAATTCACCACTGTAAGTAACAATCATAACTCCCCCGGCTAGTGCTCCTAGAGCACCCGAGAGCATAACAGCAACATATCTCATTTTATGTACATTAATACCAGCAGAGGCTACAGCAGATGGATGCTCTCCACAAGCTCTTAATCGTAAACCAAAACTAGTCTTATACAATAACCACCAGAAGAAAGCCCAAATACCAATACACAACCAAGTACTCCAATATGTATTTGTAAAAAGTAATTTACCAATAATAGGAATATTATTTAATAGTGGTACATCAGATCTAACAATACCAAGCATAATTGAGATATTACCTGAACCAGTAACATTTCTAGCTATATAAACTGTTAAAGATGTAGCAATCAAGTTAACAGCAGTACCACTTATAACTTGGTCAGCTTTTAAACTAATTGATGCAAAAGCATGAAGTAATGAAAAGATTGCACCACCAATCATTGCAATAATTAGTCCAGCAAGCAAAGCTGCGTTTCCCATAATTGGTTGCAGTATAGAAATAGCTAAAGCACTAATAAAGTACCCAACTAGCATATAACCTTCTACACAAAGGTTAATAATTCCACTTCTTTCACTAACTAATCCACTTAAAGATCCCATCAATAGAGGAATTGTATAAGCAACAGCATAAGGAGCAATTTGAGTAATAGTTTCCCACATTTATTTATCCTCCTCTATATCATTTGAATCCGATTTATAAACATTATGTTTTTCATTTATTTTCTTAAATCTCTTATCCCAGAATTTTCTAAACATAACACTAGTTGCAGTAAAATATATAATTACAGCAATAATAGTATCAGCTAATTCTGGAGGAACCAATGTATTTCCGCTCATAAATCCTTTACCTGCTTTTAACAGACCAAAGAACAATGCTGAAAAAACAACTCCGATAGGAGAACTAGCTCCAAGCAGGGCTACAGCAATACCGTCAAAACCTTGAGTTGGCAAAACACCAATTTGAATTTTACCAGAGTAACCACAATAATATGAGACCCCAGCAAGACCGGCTAAACCACCGGCTATCATCATTGATAAAACCACAGATCTATTAACTTTAATTCCTGCATATTCAGCACCATATCTATTGTGACCAACTGCCTTTAATTCATAACCTAAAGTTGTTTTGTCCATAATAAATTTTATAACAATTACAGCAAACAAAGCTACAAATAAACCAGCATTTACATAATTAGACCCATCGAAAATATTTGTAAGCCAATCTAGTCTTAAAGTCTTTTCATATGGGAGCATAGCGCTTTCAGTTTCTAAGGATGGACCTTTTAAAAAGGCTGGTACAAAATAGAAAACAACCCAATAAGCAATCCAGTTCATCATAATTGTTGAAACAACTTCATGTACATTGAAGAAAGCTTTTAAAAGACCAGGAATCAAACCCCAAATAGCTCCAGCTGCAAAACCACTTAAAATAATTAAGAACATCATAGGAACATGTGGGAGGTCTACAGCAAAGGCAACAGTTGTTGCAGCTAAGCCCCCAGCTAATATTTGCCCAGAAGCTCCAATGTTAAATAAGCCTGTTTTAAAAGCAAAAGCAATCGATAAACCAACGAGCATTAATGTTGTTGAGATTGCTAAAGTCATAGCTATTCTTCTAACATTCATTAGGGCGCCTTTTAAAATGTACCAGAAAGCTGCAAAAGGATTTTGACCTATAAGTAATATTAATAGGGCTCCAGCTAATAACCCCAATACAACTGCACTAATAGCAATAATAAAATTATTACTTTTTAATTCTTTATATTTTTTAGCACGCATAAATTATTTATCTCCTTTTGAGGAAACACCGGCCATCATTAGACCAACAGCTCTTTCTTCTGTATCACAAGTATTTACAACATCCATTAATCTACCATCACTTATAACAGCTATTTTATCAGATAAATTGAAAATTTCATCTAATTCAAAAGAAATTAATAAGACCGCATTACCCGCATCTCTATGGGAAATAATCTGTTTATGTATAAATTCAATTGCACCAACATCCAAGCCTCTTGTTGGTTGAACAACAATTAATAATTTTGGATTACCCATTATCTCTCTTCCTACAATGGCTTTTTGTTGATTACCACCGGAGAGTTTCCCAGATAAAGAATTTAAACCTTCACCTGATCTTACATCAAAGGTATCAATAATTTTTTGTCCATACTCTTTCATAACCGATTGTTGTAAAATACTATTTTTGCTAAAAGGTGCATGATAATAATCTTTAATTACAAAATTATCTTTTAAATTATTGTCCATAATAAGACCATGTTTTTGCCTGTCCTCTGGAACATGACCAACACCAGCCTCATTTCGATCTCTAACAGGTAAATGCGTAATATCTTTATTGCAAACTGTTACTGTGCCACTTTCAATTTTTCTCAGTCCTGTTATAGCTTCAATTAACTCAGTTTGACCATTACCATCAACACCGGCAATACCAACTATTTCCCCAGCTCTAACAGTTAATGAAAAATCTTTAACACCTAATAATTTTTTAGAATTACGTACATTTAAGTTTTTAATTTCTAAAACAGGGTCAGTCGGCTTTGCTTTCTTTTTATCAACTTTAAAGTTTACAGGTCTTCCAACCATTAAAGAGGCCATATCTGACTGAGATGTAGATTTCACATCAACAACATCAATCATTTTACCTCGTCTTATAATTGTACATCTGTCTGCAACGGCTTTTATTTCTTCTAATTTGTGAGTGATTAAAATAATGCATTTGCCTTCTTTTATTAAACCACGCATAATATCTAGTAAATCATCAATTTCTTGTGGTGTTAAAACAGCGGTAGGTTCATCAAAAATTAGAATATTTGCATCAACATAGAGCATTTTTAAAATTTCAACACGTTGTTGCATACCAACAGTAATATCTTCAATAACACTGTCGGGATCAATATTTAAACCATATTTATCAGAAAGGTTTTTAATTTTTTGAGAAGCATCCTTCTTGTTCAGTATAAAACTGCCCTCTTTTCCTAAAATTATATTTTCAGTAACAGTATAATTTTCAATTAATTGAAAATGTTGATGCACCATGCCAATTTTATGATCTGTGGCATCATTTGGGTTGTTAATAACTACTTTTTTATCATTAATTTTAATCTCACCTAAATCAGCTTTGTATAAACCAAATAGAATGCTCATCAAGGTACTTTTACCAGCACCGTTTTCACCAAGAATTGCATGAATTTCACCTTGTTTTACTTGTAAGGTAATATCATCATTTGCAACTATTCCTGGAAATTCTTTTCGAATATGAAGCATTTCAATAGCATATTTCATATCTTTTCTCCTAAAGTATAAAAACACATTTTATAGAATAAACACAATAAGGCCACCATAAAGGCGGCCTCATTTTTAGTAAATCTAAGCTTATTTCCAAATACCAGCAATAGCTTTACCAGCAACAACGATTTCACCGGATTTCATTTTATCCATAGCTTTATCGCATTCTGCCATAATCTCAGCTGTTAGATTAGGATTCTCAGTAGGGATACCAACACCATTTTCTTTAGCAGTTAGCAAAAGAGCTTGTCCACCAGGGAAAGTACCATCTAATTCATCTTTAATCATATCATAAGAAGCTCTATCCAAATATTTCATAGCAGAAGTTAAGATAACAGATTCACCATTAGGCATTAATCCGTCGGCATATTGGTCAATATCTACACCAACAACCCATTTATCTTCACCAGAAGTTCTTTGAGCTTTTCCTTCATTAATAACACCAACACCAACTCCACCAGCTGCTGCAAATATTACATCAACACCTCTGTCAAACATTGTTGCAGCCATTTGTTGACCTAAAGCTACATCACTGAAAGAACCAGAATATAAATCATCTTGTTGTGCAATTGTAACATTAGTTCCTAAGTTTGCATTTGCATAGATGATACCTTGTTGCCAACCCCAGTTGAATTTTTGAACAGCAGGAATTTCCATACCACCAACAAATCCAAATTTACTATTAGGCATCTTTAATGTAGCAGCAATAGCAGCAACAAAGCCAGATTCTTGTTCTGCCCAAGATACTCCAACAGTATTATCTTTAATTACAGGGTTATAATCACCAGCATGTGGAACACCATCTAATATTACAAATTTTACATCTGGATATCTATCTTGTGCTTTAAAAATAGTTGTTTCAAATTTGAAACCAGGAGTTATAATTAATTTATAACCACTGTCAGCTAAATCAGCAACGCCTGAGAGATAATCTGCTT
>CAZJGS010000048.1:0-17378 GCA_964545735.1 uncultured Spirochaetaceae bacterium | reverse complement strand
AAGAGAGGTCATACAAAAAAGACTATAAATGTTAAAATTTATAGTCTTTTAAAATTCTTTTTATAAGATTGAACTTACGGTATTAATGGAAGGTAAGGTTTTCAATATCTTAACAACTTTTTTAAAATCATCTTCTTTATCAATTTCGATTGTAAAAGTACCAATTAATCTTGAAGTATCCATATCATCATCATATAGTCTTCCACCAATGAGATGACCATGGTATTTTCTTATAGCACCTTCAATTTCACTAAATAAATCATAAGTTCTTTTGCTGGTAACTCTAAATCGACGTGTTGGTTTAGGAGAGTTTGTTTCCCATGCAACTTCAACACTCCGCTGATCAATTTCTTTCATATTCTTTAAATTAGAGCAATCCTTTTTATGAACAATAATTCCTCTACCTCTACTTATATAGCCCACAATTTCATCACCTCGTTGAGGATTACAGCAGTTAGCTAAGGAAATCATTAAATTAGTTTCGTCTCCAACTCTAAATGTTAATCGACTTTCATCAGAAACATTTCTAATTATTTCGCCTTTTTCATCAATTTTTTCTTTTTGAACTTGAGGTTCTTCCACCAATTTTTTTGGAGTTACAATGATATTTTTATCAATAAATATATTGTCATTTTTATTTAACCAAGTTCTAATTTTCTTTCTAGCACTTTGTGTTTGGGCAAATCTTAACCAGGAAAGATGTGGATGAGCATTGGGATTTGTTAATATTTCAATTACTTGTGTATGTTTTAGAGTTTGGTCTAGGGCAATAATTGATCCATCGGATTTAGCACCTGCGGTATGATTTCCAACTTCTGTGTGGATTCTGTAAGCAAAGTCCAAAGCTGTTGAATTCTTAGGTAATTCCACTATATGCCCTTGGGGAGTGAATACGCAAATTGTGTTTTTTAGTAATTCTTCTTTTATGTCTTCCATAAAAGATTCATTTTGATCAATTTCACTTGACCATTTTTCTAAAGTAGTTAGTATTTTATTAAATTGTTCATCACCCATACTAATATTATCTTGAGAGCCTGAGTGTACTTTATATTTCCAATGAGAGGCGATACCAAATTCTGCTGTTTTATGCATTGCTTTTGTTCGTATTTGAATTTCTAACAATTTTCCATCAAGAGACATAACAGTTGTGTGTAAACTCTGATAGTTATTAGCTTTTGGCATAGCAATATAATCTTTAAATCTACCTTCGATTGGAGGCCATATTCTATGAACCAAACCCAATAAAGTATAGCATTCTGTAAGAGTGTCACATAATATTCTAACACCAAGTATATCAAAGATTTCTTCAATGTCTTTTTTTCGTTTTTTCATTTTGAGATAAACAGAATAAGCATGCTTTGCTCTGCTTGTTATTATAATATTGCCTAATCCTTCTTGTGCACAGGCATTATAAATCTTTTTTTCTATTCTTTTTAGATATGCGGCTTGTTCGCCTTTTTTACTTAATAAATAGCCTTGGATATAATCAAAAGTTTCTTTTTTTATTGTTTTTAATGAGAGATCTTCCAATTCATCTTTTAACCAAGAGATACCTAATCGATCTGCTAAAGGGGCGTATATATCTAAGGTTTCAGTTGCAAATTCTTTGGCTCTTGTAGGTTCTAAAAAATGGACAGTTCTCATATTATGCAATTTATCTGCTAACTTAATAATAATTACTCTAGCATCTTTGCTCATTGCAAAAAACATTTTTCTGATAGTTTCAGATTCTTGGACAGATTTATTATCTGTCTTTAGAATCTCAATTTTGGTTACACCTTCAACTAAATCAGCAACCTCTACTCCGAATCTTTCTTTTAATTGTTCGTATTCTGCAGTTGTATCTTCGAGGGTATCATGCAATAGTCCGGCGCATATGGTATCGCCATCCATTTCAAGTTGTACTAGTATTTCAGCAACAGCAAGAGGATGAATTATATAAGGTTCTCCACTTTTCCTTTTCTGTTTTTCATGTTTAGACCAAGAAAAGTTTACAGCATCGATTATTTTTTTTTGCTGATTTTTTGGGTATTTTTTGATTTTCATTAAAAATCTTTGTATTAATCTATCGCTCATATATCCCCTTAACAACTCTTTGTCTATTGGCTAAGTCTTTTATTATTTCAATATTACTAAAATTGTATTGCTCTAATACTTCTTTAACTGTACTGCATTGCCTACTATCGCATTCAAAGAAAATAGCACTTTTATTTGCGTTTAGATGTTTTTTTGACTCTTTTATTATATCTCTTATAATATCTAGCCCATCATTACCAAATCCTTCTAAGGCTAATATAGGTTCTTTTTTCACTTCTCTGCTTGTTTCTTCACACCATTGTTTTGTTAAATATGGTGGATTGCTTACAATTATATCATATTTATTACATTTTTCTAAAAGATTACTTTCCATTATGTTAATATTTTTTTCAAACAAATTTGTACAATTGTTTTTAGCCACTTTCAAAGCGTCATAACTTATATCACTTAAGGTTATTTGATCACTATTTAATTCTATAGCTAAAGTAATTCCTATACAGCCTGTTCCTGTGCATAAATCTAATAAGGTTGGTTTATAATTCAATGTTTTTACATGTTCTAATACAGCTTCAATTAAAGTTTCAGTATCTGCTCTTGGAATAAGGGTCTCCCTTGTTACTTTAAAAGAGCGGCCATAAAATTCCTTTTCACCAATAATGTAAGCAATAGGTTCAAAGTTCAGCCTTCTTTTAATGAGATCTTCAAAGGCTTTCTGTTTTTCTTCATCAAGGGGTATATCACTTAAAGTTATTTGCTGAACTTTATTTAGGTTTGTAGCCTCTGAAAAAAGTATAGACGCATCTAAAGAAGGAGTATCAGTGATACTCCTTAATTTATTAGTTGCTTCAATAAGTAATTGTTGAACGGTTAGTACCATTTTTTATTAGGCATCCTTCATTGCTTGCTCACCGGCAGCTATTTTTAGTGCTTCGACAACTTCTTCTAATTCCCCACCCATTATTATTTCTAGTTTATATAGAGTTAAATTTAATCTGTGATCAGTTAATCTATTTTGTGGAAAGTTATAGGTTCTAATTCTTTCTGACCTATCACCACTACCAACTTGGCTTTTTCTTGCTTCAGATCTTTCTTTTTGCTTTTTATCTTCTTCCAAGTCATAAAGTCTAGATCGAAGAACTCTCATAGCTTTGTTTTTATTTTTAAGTTGAGATTTTTCATCTTGGCAAATTACAACAAGACCTGAAGGAAGGTGGGTCAATCTTACTGCACTGTCTGTTGTGTTAACACATTGTCCACCAGGTCCACCTGCTCTCATAACGTCAATTTTTAAATCTTCGTGTTTAATTTCGATATCTGTTTCTTCAGCTTCAGGTAAAACTGCAACTGTTACAGCTGAGGTGTGAACTCTTCCTCCACTTTCTGTAGAAGGAACTCTTTGAACTCTATGTACTCCACTTTCCCATCTTAAGGTTCCAAATACATCTTTACCACTAATTGAGAAAACGATTTCTTTGAATCCACCAAGGCCTGTTTCATTCATATTCATTATATCAATTTTCCAACCCACAGTTTCAGCATAGCGAGAGTACATTTTAAATAAGTCTGCACTGAAAAGGGCTGCTTCATCACCACCTGTTCCAGCTCTAATTTCCATAATAATATTTTTCCCAGCTAGAGGATCTGGTGGAATTAGTAGCATTTTACAGTTTTTCTTTGATACTTCAGCGGCATTTTTTAATTCTGAAAGTTCTTCTTTAGCCATGGCTATCATATCAGAATCTTCTTCTTCTCTTAACATTTCTTCAGCTTCAGTTATTTGTTGTAATAAATCTTGTAAGTTTTGCATTTCATCAATAATTGGCGAAATATGAGCTCTATCAACCATAAGTTTTTTATATAGGTTCATATCATTCATTGTTTCCGGATTGCTTAATTTTTTATCTATTTCTTGTAATTGTTTTACATATGAAAGTAGTTTTTGTAACATTTATTTATTATCTCCATTGGATTTGTTTGTAAATATAATTGATTTTAATGATTTTGAATAGTGTTAAGCTATCCAACAATCATCCTCAAAATGATAGAATTAAAATGAGAAAATAATAAACTAGCTATCTATGCTTATCTGGAGTATATCTAACTACCAAATGGATTGTAGCTGGAGAACTGTTACTACAGCTGATTGTGTGTTCAATATCGCAATGATACATCAAAAAATCTCCTCTTTTTAAAACACATACATTTGTCCCAGCTTTTACTTTTACGGAACCTTTTAGCACTGTTAAAAACTCTTGGGTACCTGAAAAATGAGGTTCACTAGGCAATTTTGTATGTGGTTCAAAATTAATCAAATACATTTCTAAATCTTCAACCATATTTAATGGAGAAAGAATGCGGATAGTAACTCCATGCTCTGTTGTTTCAATTACATGGCCTGAGCCTGAAGTTGGATTTTTAATAAAATCTCTTTTAGGTTGAGGATTAACATCTAATATGTCATGAATCTGAATATTTAGACCTCTAGCAATTTTCCAAACTGTAGCAATTGTTGGATTTACCTTGTCACTCTCAATTTGGCTTAACATAGCTTTTGATACACCACTTCTTTCACTTAGTATATTTAAAGTTAAATGTTTTGATTGTCTAAATTTTTGTATATTTTTTCCAATTGGTGGTGGTTTTTCCATTTTTGTTATTCCTCTGATTAATTAAATAGTTCATTGGTTAGTTCTTGTCCATAGTTTAAGAGGTCTAAAAGAATTAATTTTTCATTTTCACTTAAATTGTCTGCAGCAAGTTTTTCTTTAATTTTTCTATTATAAAAATCTAAATTAATCATTATATTTCCTGGTGGACTAACTATCCTGTGGGAGCAAAATGATTTCCATTCTTCTTTTACTGTATCACTTTGGTATTGTAAATAATTTCTCAATACATGTCTATAAATCAACTCTTTTGCTCTAGGATCATCAAATTGTAAGGCATCATGTAATTGAAGCTTTTCTTTTGGTGAAGCAGTGTGAATTAACTTAAATCGTTTATTATCTGCATCTTTAAAAAATCCATTGTAGATTTGAAAGTCAGTATCTTCAATTTGTTTTATATCTTGATTGCTTAAAGCTTTTCGAATTTTAATAATTAGCTCAGGATGATTTTTTAGTGTTGTAGCTCTAGAGAGTACCTCTTGCTTATCAATATTTAGTTTTTTTTCAAGTCTCGGTGTTAAAACAGCTAGGGGGCTTACAAAGGCGCATTTGTTGTAAGCAATTTTAACTATTCCTTGTGAGAATAATATATTTTCTTCATCTGCTTCTATAAGTGGAGTAATATCCTCTTGTAGGTTAAAACAAATTACATTATTTGCATTAACCAAATCAAATGTTATAGGCATTACCAAAGAGGTACAACCATTTTTTGAAGTGTAGAAAGGGTGAGTGTGTAAGACAGGTTCACCAAAAGGAGCTTTTAAAAGATTTTTCATCAATTGTTTTTTTCTATGATCAAAACTCCACTTGTATAATTTTGATTGGTTTGTTTTTATTAGTCTTGCAACCTCTATTGTTGCTCTTACATCAACTAAGGCATCATGTGCTCCAATTTGTTCAATATTGTTCGCACTTGTAATGTCTGTAAGTTTAAAAGAAGGATTGCCATTTTCTTTTTTTGGTGGCCACTTTATTCCCTCTGGTCTCAAATCATATGCAGCTCTAACAAGATTTATAATATCCCATCTTGAGCATCCATTTTTATATTCTCTCTCATACGGATCATATAGATTTCTATATAGAGAGTTTCTAATAAATTCGTCATCAAAATTGATAGAGTTATATCCGGTTACCACTGTGTTAGGCACACTGAATTCTTCTCTTATTTGTTTGATAAAATCATCTTCATTTAAACCGTTTTCATTTACTGTATATGGGGTTATTCCAGTAATTAAACAAGCTAAAGGATCAGGTAAATAATCGTGTGATAATTTGCAATATAATACTATTTCTTTTCCAATTACATTAAAACTTTCATCAGTTCTGATTGCAGCAAATTGTGCTATTCTGTCATAGTGGCTATTTAAACCAAAAGTTTCTAAATCATACCATAATATTGATGGTTTCTCTTTTTTATAATTCATGATATAATCCTATCATATTTTCATTGTGTGAAAAAGCTTATTTGTGTTTGTGAGGTGTAAATGAAGAGACTTTTACCTTTTATTATTTTTCTGCTGATGATTAACCCTTTATTTGCATCTAATGCTAGTGAAGAGGATGTATCAAATGCTTTTGTAGCTATTACTGATTTAGGCTTTGTAGCTGTATCGAATTTTATTTCTTTAAATAGAGCTGATTTTGACTCTATAGCTGTTAGAGTTTCAGAGAAAAATTCACTTCCAGAGGCTTTGTTAATTAATGAGGCTGATTTAAGTGATTATTTACCTTATTTTAAAGAAGATAAACAAACATTTAGTTTTTTAAGTTCATTTCTTCCTTCCATTGATCCTTTGGTAAAAGAGAGATTAGAAATAAATAATTGGAAAAAGGGTGAGGCTATAGTTACAGGAGCCGGAACTATTATTTTTCCAAATGATTTTAGTTTGCAAAATTTATTATCAGATACAAGTCAAATATTTTCTACAAAAATTGGTCTAAGTTTTAACTTTTACGTTGATGGCTCACTTTTTAAAGAAAAGATAAATATTAAAGGAATTATTATTGTGTCTTCAGATTCTTATGGCGTTCCAATAATTACACCTATTAAATTAGATATTAATCAAGAAAATTACGACTTAAAATTCTTTGAAAAAGCTCCTTTATTATTAACAATGAAAAATGATATATAAGGAAAAATTATATGAAGCGAATGGTGCAATTAATTTTGCTATTAATATCTATTTCTTCTTTGTTTGCTAATAATTTAAGTGAAGAAGAGACTCGGTATGCCATTAACTGTGTAAAAGATGCAGTTTTTGTTGCTTCCAACTATTTTATTTCTGAAATAAAACCTAAAAATCCTAATCTAATACTAAGAATTCCCAAAAATAGTGATTTCTCTGATGCTATGGTTTTTGACAATTGTGATATGAGTTTCCTCCTTCCATATTTCCCCAATTCAGAACTAAATTCTTCAAATATGATCGAAAACTTAAAACAACCAATCGCCCCTTATGTTAGAGAAATTTTGATTGAACACAATTGGAAGGCAGGTGAGGCTATTATAATTGGAGCTCTTGCTATTGCTTTTAAGGATGATTTGACTATTGCTCAAGTTGTCTCAAATTTAGTTCAAGATATTTATCCTAGAATGGGCCTTGTTACTGACATTACAATTGAGGGCTCTCTTTTTTCAGAAAAAGTTAATGTAAAAGGTGTTTTTATATTAGAAGAAAATTATGGAACTTTAGAGATAAATCCTCTTCAGATTTCAATCAATGGAGAAGAATTTGATATATATTCACTTTGATACATTAGTTTCTATTAAACAGTACACATTTGGGTTTTAATTAAAGCGTTATTGTCATTATGCAAGTTATTTGTAGTAGATAAAAATATAATAATATTTTATGATATTTGAAAACATATGATTTTTACGGGAGGCTTTTAATTGAATACTGAAGTAAAAGATTTTCTAAGCAGATGGAATCTTGATGCAGATGCTATTTCTATAGAGGATATGGTAAATAATTTTTTAAGTGAAATGGATAAGGGTTTAGAAAAAGACAATGGAAGCTCTCTTCCGATGATACCTACATATATAGGAGAAGGTTCTCCTATAATTTCTGGACAAAATGTTATCGTTATAGATGCTGGTGGTACTAATTTAAGAACTTGTTTGGTTACTTTTGATGAAAATTTAAAACCTATTATTTCTGACTTTAAAAAAGTATCAATGCCGGGAATTGATAAAGAAGTTAGTGCAAAAGATTTTTTCTCTGTATTTGCAGATCAAGTTGAACATATTATTGATAAAAGTAATAGAATCGGTTTTTGCTTCAGCTATGCTGCAAGAATAACAGAAGATAACGACGGAATTCCGCTTGTTTTTTCAAAAGAAATTAAAGCTCCCGAAGTAATTGGTAAAAAGATTGGTTTATCTTTATTACAAGAATTAAGTTCTAGAGGATACTTTGTAGAAGATAAAAAGATTGCAGTTGTTAATGATACTGTTACAACTTTATTAGCTGGTAGAGCCCATGGAAATGTGAATTATGATGGATATGTTGGATTCATTTTAGGAACAGGTACTAATACTGCATATCTTGAAGATACCAAAAATATAAAAAAACTATCACATTCAAATTTAGATAATATGGTTATTAATGTAGAGTCTGGTAGTTATGGTTATTCAAATGGAAAAATAGATGAATTATTTTTATCCACTACAAAAGACCCTAGCTCTTACCATTTTGAAAAGAAAATTAGTGGTGCTTATCTAGGTCCCATGAGTTCTTTAGTTATACATAAAGCAATTGAAGAAAATATATTATCTTCTAGCTTTAAGAAAAAATTTGAAGAAATTGGTGATGTTAATACTACCGAAATGAGCCATTATTTAGAAATGCCATTTAATTTAGATTATAAGCTTGTTAAATGTGTAGAGAATAATGAAAAGGATGCTGAAAATCTTTGGTATCTTTTAGAGGCAATTATTAAAAGAGCTGGTAAAATGACCGCAGCTAATTTAGCATCAGCTGTATTAAAAACTGAAAATGGTAAGAATCCTCTTCATCCTGTTTGTGTTAATGCAGATGGTACAACTTTTTATAAAACAGAATATTTAGAACAATATACTAAATTTTATTTACAACAAATTTTACAAGAAAAGAATAACAGATATGTTGATTTTGTTAGAATTGATAATTCTCCTGTAATAGGAGCTGCTATAGCAGCTTTGGGATTGAACTAAATCTAGATTACTTTATATAAATAATTATAGCTCAATATTTGATAGATATTGAGCTTTTTCATGCCTTGATATTCTTAATTAGAATTTTATAACATAGTTAAATAATATATCAAATTATATTTGGGTACTTACTTAGCAACACGATCTTCTTTCAAAAATTATCAATTTTCTATATTTTACTTAACATTAGTTGAATTAACATTTGTATATATATAAGTTTAAGAAAAGTTTAGAGTATTCCTTTTTAGGAATAGAGTATAATAGTTTATTAACTATTAAAGATAAAAAAAATCTTCCATTACTAACAATGGAAGACTTTAAATTTTATTCATCAGCTAATTTTAATAGATTTGTGTGTAAATCTAGCAAGTAGGAATAAAGGTCTTTATTAGCACCTTTTACATCAACTAGTACTCTAAATACAGCTTCTGTTCCTGAACCTCTCATCCAGATGAAGGATAATGGATTATTATTTTGATCTTTAAATATTATTTTATAACCACCTCTAAAGGGTTCTGATCTAAACTCTTTACCTAACCCCTTATTACAGTTCACTCCTTCCATTTGGAAAACTTCATAACTATAAATAGAGAATCTCTCTTTTAGTAATTGTGAGTTGCTATTATAAAAGTCTAAAAATGCTTTTTCATATTTTTCTTTTAAAATACCGTGTGAACTACCGATTTGTAATTTAGCTTGTGGTGAAAAGGCATCAGTTGTAATATATTTTGGTAAACTATTTATTAGATTTTCAATACTTAATTCATCATTAGAATAATTAATCTTTGATCTATAATAATCAAAAATAGATCTATCACTTAAGATATTTATTAAACTTAATAGTGTATTTAGGGGGTCTCTTACACGAGAGGGATAAGTTATGTTCCCTCCATTAGAGCCCTCCCCTAATATTCTAACAATGTAGCCAGCATCTCTAAGTTCTTGTGCTTTTTCAACCACATTAGCTTCGCCTACTTCTGCTCTGTACACCTCAACATTCAAGGCTTTACAAATATCATCGATTCTCATAGAAGTTGGACCATTAACGCTTACAGCCATTTTGGAGGTAGAATTGTTGACTCTAATTGCACTTAGTTCAGCCATTACAACAAGAGCAAAAACTTCTTGAGCTTGTAATATTTTAGCTTTTTGAGTGCTTTTTTTTATATATACTAAATTGCCTCTATCTCCATCATTATCAGGAACATATCCTACAACAAAGTCTTTATCCTCTTTGTGTTTTTCTTCAAGTATAGTTCTGCACATTTCTAAGTTTTCACCTTCAGGTACAATTGCATGAACAACCTCTCGTGGCTTGTCATTTACACATAGGATTTTTACTCCCAATTCTTGAAAAAATTCTTTATCTATAGTCAGTGTTCTAGCACTACCATTTAATTCAGCTATGATACCAATTTTATTTGTCTTAATTTTTTCTTTTATATTTTTAAGATAGGTTTCACTATCTCCATTTTTGCTTGCTGTAAGCAGAGCAAATTGTCGATAGTTTTTTAAACTAATATTTTTAAAGTTTTCAATTTTGTTTAAATTGCTTTCTAAAACTGTTTTATCTAAATTAGAAACAAGGGATTTTGCAAATAATAATGCATTTTTATTCTCAACAAGCAGTGTAAAATAATCTATGAGAATTTGAGATTCACTTTTACTATATACTCCGCCCTTTTTACCAAACTTTATTCCATTGTGACCAATAGGATTGTGGGAGGCTGAAATATATAAAAAGGCATCAATACTTTCATCTTGGGAAGATAAAGCCATAATTTCAGGTGCTGCTGCAATAAATAAATTTACAACTTCAATATTTAATGCTAAAAAGATTCTATTTATGATATCTAACATTTGAGAGCCTGTAGGCCTGGCATCAATAGCTATTGCTATTTTTTTATTACCCTTGTTGCTTTTTAATTTTTTATTAGAGATTTCTTCATCGCTAACACAGCCTAAATGTTTGGCTAAAGTTAAAGCTATAAGGGCTGAGAAGTATTTGTCATTTATACTTATTTCTTCTGTATTGTCTTCTTCATCTTTGCTGATAGCAAAAATTTTTCTCCAACCTGAGGCTGAAAGAATAAAGGATGATAAATCTTTTTTTAAATCATCGATACTTGGTATTTCTGCTTCTAAGGGATTGATAGAAGAATCTGCTATAAATAAATTGCTTTTTTTATCATTAAAAATCATAAGAGCTCCTTTTAAAATGTGAAAATTACAAATAAATATCAATGTGTTTCTCACTACTTTAAAAAATATATCAAATTTCATAGCAATACAATAGGTAGTGTATATATGAAAACAATATTGTTTTTTTGTACAAATTTTTAATTAATTACTTGTAGTTTACCCTTGTTGGGTGATAATCTACTTTTATGATAAAAAACTGTATTGCTATTCATGATCTTTGTTGTTATGCAAAGAGTTCCTTAACTGTAGTTATACCAACTTTAGAAAGTCTTGAAGTTGAAGTTTTGCCGTTACCAACGGCTATTCTTTCTTCTCAGTCTGATGGTTTTCAGGATTTTTATATTAAAGATTTAACCACTGAACTTGAAAATGTTTTAAATGTTTGGGAAAAAGAAACTATAACTTGTGATTGTATATATAGTGGATTTTTAGCAAGTGCAGAGCAAGTTAAAATAGTTGAGAGAGTTATTAATACTCACAAAGATGAAAAGCCTTTAATAGTTATTGATCCAGTTTTAGGTGATAATTTATGTCCCTACACATCCATTGACCAAGATTTGATTAATTCAATGAAATACTTAATTTCTTTAGCTGATGTTATTTGCCCTAATGCAACAGAAGCAGCTCTTTTATTGGGAGAAAACCCTAAAAAATTTTATACAGATGAGGAAATTGAAAGTTTTTTAAATAGACTTGTTCTTATGGGTCCAAAAAAAGTAGTAATTACAAGTGTGCTTGCAAAAGGGGAAGATACTGTTGCAACTGTAGCCATTAGTAATAATAAGATACATTATCACTATAATAATAAAATAGAGGCTTCTTACCCAGGCACAGGTGATTTATTTGCAAGTGTATTAATAGGACTTTTACTAAAAGGTCATGAATTTACAAAGTCTTGCAATATTTGCTCTACTCTGTGCTCCAAAGCTTTGGTTAATACAAAAGCCTTAGGTTACAAAAGGCGTCATGGTATATCAATAGCCTCTATTATGTCAAATTTAAATAATTTTATTTAGTACCATTATGACCTAAGGAAAAATCTCCAACTATTTTTATGAGATTCATATCTCTTTTTATTTCAAGATTTCTATTGGGTAAATAGGTTGGCAAAGCCTCTTTAATAAAAAGGATAGCTTCTTCTTCAATTACTCTCACATCTTCTTTTTTTATCCAAGTAAGCGTGCTTATATCTATATCTAGAAGGTAGCCTCTACCTAACTGACTTCCATATCCAAGAGTAAATTGTGCACCTGTTGAAAACAGTCCATCATAATTTGCATTAGCGGTTTTACCTCTTTTCATTCTATTTGGGTGAAGGGGAAACATTGTTCCAAATTTATCTTCAAGGTGATTGTCTAAAGCAATACACATTTTATGTAGTTGATCTTCTAAGGCACTTTGTTTTGGATGCATTTATTTAAAATCCTCTTCATTAAAACCATATTTTTCTAATACTTCTTGATATTTATCAATTTGTGGTGGTTGTTTTTCTCTTTCCTTTTCTAAAATATTTGATAAATCTTTATTTTTTATATTTGAATTGGATTCTGCACTTTTTCTATTAAAGAAGTATTTTTTTTTGGTTGAAGCTTCTGCCTTTTCTAAACTTGTATCTTCTTCACTGCTGTTAAGATCCATTTCTTCATTCAATACAGGTAGTTCAAAAGGCTTTGGCTCTTTTATAATTTTCTCATTAATTTGCAGTTTATCAATATCTAATACATGAGAAAAGTCATCTCTTTTAATCATCTTCTTTAAGAAACCTTCTAATTTGTCTTCTTGTTCTCTATAAAGTTGCTCAGCACTATCAACAAGAGTATTTATAGCATAGGAAGAGGTATCATCTAATTTGAAGGAGTCTCCCTTAAGTTTGTAATGTATTCTTGTATAATCAACATCACTAATACTATTAGCAATGTGGGAAGCTAGTTGCATTTGACTTGTGGATGCAATTTTTTGAATTGGAGCACCTTTTGATGGATCAATCCAACCCATTAGTCCCCCACTAATATCGATCTCTTGCATAGCATATTCATTGCTTGCTGTAGATAGTGATAAAATATGGAATTTTTTACAATTAGGATACAGGCCTCTTGCTTCATTGTAAGCTAATAAAACGGGATTGTTTGCAATAATTCCACCGTCAATTAAATATCGTTTTTTATTGGATTGTTTGTCAAAAATCATAGCTGGGGGAAAGTAAATCGGAGCCGCACTTGTAGCTCTAGCCGCTTGTGCTATTGAAAAGCCTTTATCATCCCAACTGGTGAAATTAAAAGGAATTCCTTCTACCGTATCGTAGGAGACAACCATTGTGGGAACTAGGCATTGATTCATTTTAGCTTTTTTAAAAGTTCTACTTAGAAAAGCTTCAATATATTTTGGATCGTACTTGTCTCTAAGTAGTTGTCCAAAAAATCTAGATTCAGAATGAAATATTGATTTGCCATCAAGTTTGTAAAAGTTTAACAAAGAGGAACACTCACACCCTTTTGTAATTAGTTTTGGTGCTTTGGCCTTTTGAGGTTTTTTTCCACGAATTTTTTCAAACAATGATAATGGTTCACTTTCATAAGTTACTAAAAGGTCCTCGCCCTCTTCTTTTTTAAGATTAGAAATTAAGGGGGATGTAGATAGGCCAAGAGCAATTAGTCCACCAGTTGAAGTACCCGTTATTAAATCAAAAAAAGAATATAATGGCTTTTCTTCATCTAACTGTTTTAATTTTTCATCTAATTTTGAGATGATGACTGCAGGAATAATTCCTCTCATTCCACCCCCATCTATGCATAATATATATCTTTCTTCTATTGTTTCATTTTTATTCTTTTTATTAGGTAAAAGCATTTTTTCTCCCACTATTATAAATACTAGTATATATGATAATGATAATAAGTTAAATTGACACTAGTATTTAAGAATATTAGTTATTATTTTTTAGTTAAAATATATTTAAAAGTAATTTATGATATTATAAATTACTCTGTTATTATTTCAAGGGGGTTATTTTTGGATATTTATAGTAGTTATAAAAATTGTATGCTTTGTCCCAATCACTGTGGTGTAGATAGAACAAACAATATATTAGGCCTCTGCAATGAAAGTGATAAAGTAAGAGTTGCTTTTAGTGGCCTCCACAGAGGTGAAGAGCCTCCAGTTACAGGTAAAAATGGATCAGGAATGATTTTCTTTTCAGGTTGCCCTTTGCACTGTCAATATTGCCAAAATTATCAAATAAGTGGTGGAAGTGGTATAAGAGATGATAATGTAGGTGTGGAAGTTAGTATTGAAGAGTTAAGTAAAATGATGCTTGAATTAGAAAAAATGGGAGCTAATAATATTAATTTAGTAACTCCCACGCATTTTATACCTTCAATTGTTTTAGCTATCCAAGGTGCTAGAGATCAAGGTTTATCACTAGCGATTGTTTATAATACTAGTGGCTATGATGATATAGAAGCCTTAAAGTTAATAGATGAATATATTGATTTATATTTAATTGATTTAAAAACTCTTGATAGAGAAGTTGCTTCTAAGTTTTGTGGTAGAAAAGCTTATGCTAGTGAAATTATTAAAGTGTTTGATTTTTTAGTATCAAAACATCCCAAGTTTGAAATACTAGATGAGTTAACAACACCAAAGGGCTTATTAGTTAGGCATTTGGTATTCCCAAATGAGCTAAAAGCAACATTTAAGGTGTTAGACTATTATGCTAAACATTTAAAGGATAACTGCTACTTATCATTAATGGTTCAATTTATTGATCCTAAAGAGAGTAAAACCTTTGAAAAAATCAGTGAGAGTGATTATAATCTTTTGATAGATTATTTGGATTTATTAGAAATTGAAGATGGGTTTGTTCAAGAATTAAGTGACAATGTTGATTGGATTCCTAATTTTAAATTAGACAAACCTTTTCCTGATGATTTTTGTGATCCTTTACAATATTACATCAACATAAAAAATAATAGGATATAAAATGGATTTACAAATAAAAAAAGCTACATATGATGATATTGATGAGTGTATGGAGTTAGCAGATTTTGCCAATAAATTAATGCTTTCAAGAAATAATCCTCAATGGGATTGTGGCTATCCAACAGCAGAAATATTAAGAGAGGATGTTGATAAGAATCAATTAATCATTGCCCTTGAAAATGAGGAAATTGTAGGAATGCTGGTTATACAATTAGATAAAGATGAGATATATGAAGAATATGATTTTTGGAGTCCTGGGGATTATATTTCTGTTCATCGAGTAGTATCAAAAAGACGTGGACTTGGAAGAAAACTCCTAAATCTATCAATTGAAAAGGCAAAAGAAATGGGTGTAAATGTAAGAATTGACACCCATGTAAAAAATCTTAATATGCTAGCTCTAATTGAAAGCTTAGGCTTTGTTGAGGTTGGTTTAACAAAACAAGGTTATATTGATTTTACTCTTGCTCCTACCTATGAATTGGTATTAGAAAAAATTAACCGATAGTTGTACCAAAGAACTCTTGTCCTTTTAATATGGCAAGAGTGTTTTTAATGTTTCTGCCATCAGCACATATAACTTTCATATCATTCTCTTGTGCGCCTTTACTAGCAATAGGATCAAAGGGGCAGTTTTTGCCTGGTATCCATTCATTTCCTACCATTTCTCTAAAATCATCCCAACTTATATTATCTAAAGGTTTTGCATTGGGATCTAATTTTGGATCTGCTGTATAAACTTTTGCAATATTTGAAAGATTTATAATAAGGTTACCACCAAATCTTTTTGAAAGGAAAACAGCATCAGTATCAGTTGAAAACCCTGGTTTCCAACCAGCTGCAACCAAAACCTGGTTTGTAAATTTAATATCTGCACCAGGGTTTGTTATAACCTCATCAGAGCATAAATCATTAAAGATAGAATAAACCAATTGAGCGTTAAGATGAGTTGCTTTGATACCTATCCAATCTTGGATATTGTTATCCTTGTCTTTAACTATTTCTCTGTAGGCATTTTGATAAACTCTAGCGGGAGCCCCGCCACCACAAACTAATATTAGTTTATTGTCTTTATTTTGTTTTAAATATTCTCTTATTGCTTTATTGAATTCGCTTAGAAACTCTATATCGACCTTATCCGGTGCAATTATAGAACCACCTAATGATAATACAGCTAATTTACTCATTTAATATTTCTCCTTAATAATGATTTTAACATCCTCTTATTTTATAAACAACTCTCCAAATAAATAAAAGGGCAAAGTATAAAAAAAAGCAGTAGTAATATTAAAATACATGTGAACTTTTTAAATATTAGTTCAAAAGGAAGGTAAAATGAGCATGTTTGACGATTTGAATACAATTATTATTGAAGGGAGGTTAACAAGAGATCCTGTTATAAGAGATTTTAGCAATAATAATTGTGTAAGTTCTCTTTCCATAGCAGTCAACTCCGCCTACAAGGGAAAGGATGATTCGTATGTTCAAGAAGTTGGTTTTTTCGATGTTGATGTGTGGAATAATGCAGCAAAAGCTTGTAATCAATATTTGAAAAAAGGTAGTAAAATTCGTGTTAGAGGAGTTTTAAAGCAAAATAGATGGGAAAATCAAGAAGGCCAAAAGAAATCTAAAGTATTTATCAAAGCTGAAACTGTTGAATTTAAGGGCAATGATAAAAAAGCACCCTCTGAGGGTGATGATTTAGATTTAGAAGAGATTGATACTTCTCTTGATATAAATATGGTTGCTCCTTTTTAGATTTGTTTATAATGCATCAAGTTATCTTGGTGCATTATTATTAAAAAAACCCTTTATATTGATAAACATAATTTTATGTAAAAAAATCAGTTTTATAGCTTTATTTGTAGAATTCGTATATAAGCCTAGTAAAAATTGATGAGGTAGGATTGTACAATATGTTTTGTATTTTAGGTGTACTTTTAAAAAAAATATTACCCCCTATTAACATTTATTTGATCCAACCTGTCGAAACACTTTTAAATTTTTAGTTCTGTCGATATAAGTGAAAATTTGTAGGAAATCTAGCTCTTTTAGGATTTGTGGTTCATAAACTAGTTGGGTGAGGATATATTTATAGACTGATGTGTTAACCCATTAGATAATTTTGTCACAATCGGGGAATATATATCTGCACAAAAGACTATTTATCAGTTAACTGTCAAAAAAGTGGAAATTACACTAATCAAAAAGACTGCCTCACAATATATGAGACAGCCTCTATAATTAGTTTCAATAAAAGACGTTAAAACCTGTCTTCCATAATTGCCTTTGCAATTTCA
>CAZJGS010000047.1:0-17400 GCA_964545735.1 uncultured Spirochaetaceae bacterium | reverse complement strand
TCAAAATCTTTGAAATCTTATGCAAAGTTATCTAGATCATCTGTGGATATTTTATTATTTTTACAATATTGAGTGCTTTTTTGCTTTAAATCTCATTTCTCATATTTTAGATTTTAATCTAAAATAACCATTTTTATATCATTTCTTGGATTTCCTAACTAATAGTTGTGACCATAGTCGAAAGAATTTTTTAATGTTTACTAACAATTTTTACTAAATAACAATAATTATTTTAGGATCTTTATTCTAGTTATACTTTACATAAAAAAAGTAAAAAACTAGAAACATAATAATTAGAATATTATAAATTAAACATATTTATCTCGTTTTATGCTCAAAAATTGCAATTATGAGGTCTTTATTGTAATATTTTGTAAATTATTACTAGTTTAATAATTAATTATATTCATTAGAAAAAGGTTGTTATATTATGTAATCATGTTATAATCACAAATAAATTAATTTTAACTAAACAGTAAATTCTAAGAATTTTGCTAAATAGCTAAAATAATAACAAAGGAGGATGAAAAGTGCGAAAGTATACTTTTTCATTGTTATTATTATTACTTCTTGCAATCTTACCAATGCAGGTATTTGCAAAAACAACAGGAGCCCCTGTTCGAGAATATCCGGCTCCACTTCTAATAACAAATGCAGGACAAGGTCCTGGTGGAAAAATGGCCAGATTATTAATTGGACAAGCAAGAGTTCTTAAACTAGGTACAGATTTCTTTTATAAATCTGAACCAAAAGAAGATGATTTATCAGATTTGGACTATTCTTGTTTATTAATTGTTATAGGATCCACAGATAAAGGTCTTGGAGCTTCTGGAATTACTATCGACGATGAAATCGATCGCCTAAAAAGAGTAATAAAACATGCAAAGGATATTGATTTACCAATAATAGCTTTGCTTCTAGAAAAAGATAAAAGGTCTACAATTAAAACTAACTCAAATGAACGTTGTATTGATTTAATTTGTCCTGCATCAGATTGGATGATAGTTGTTAAAGATGGTAACACAGATCAAAGATTTAATAAGATAAGCGATAAATATGATATCCCATTGACAGAAATTGGAAGTGCAATGGAATTCATGAAGGTATCTAAACAAATTTTCGTAAAATAAACTGGAGGTTTATTGATGTATTTAACAACAACTATATTGCTAATTATTATGATAGCAGTATTTGTATTTAGCAGTATCAAATTTAAATCTCCAGAGATTTCGATGGCATTTGCCGGAGTTGTAATAGCTGTTATAGCTTGGGGTTTGATTGAGGGATTAAATAATCCAGTCAGATACCTTGTAGAAGGTTTATTTACAAACCTTGATTTAGCAATTTTATTTATGACAGCATCGTTATTTATTAATGTTTATGCTAATTCAGGCTCTTTGGACACTGTAACAAGAAAACTTGTAAGTACATTTAGTAATAAATGGATTTTAATGTTTTTCATGGCCGTATTTATGATAATTCCTGGAGCCTTGACTGGCGCAGGTAGTGTTTCAGTTTTTGTTATGGGTGGCTTAGTTGCAACTGTAATAACATTCATGGGTTTATCAGATAAGAAAACCGCCGCATTTGTTTTTGTTTTTGCTATTATGTCTGCAGCGGCTCCACCAATTAATTTATGGACAATGCTAATGACTGCATCAGCTAATATGCCATATGTAGGTTTTGGGAAATTATTATCTATTCCAATAATAATAACAGGAGTTTTCACAATTATTTATTTAGGTTGGGGTGCAAAACCACAATCAACAGAGAAAATACTTGAAAAATTACCTCAAGCAACAGAGGGTATGAATCTTGTTCGTATTTTATTACCCCTAATTACAATTGCATCTCTAATTCTTCTTTCACTGTATTTGCCTTGGAATATTCCAGTATTAGGCTTACCTCTGATGTTTATTATTTCAACTATTGTTGCAATTCTTTGTAACCCAAAGAAAACAACATTTAAGGAATATCGTGCATTAGTTGATAATACTATGGAACAAGTTTTTCCACTTGCTGCTACTGTAATAAGTGTAGGATTGCTACAAAGTGCAATGACTGCTACAGGTGTAAAAGGCTTAATTGGCGTAACTTTTGTTACTTTACCATTAGTATTAATTTATGGTTTTATATTAATTATTGGTCCTATTACCCAAGGTAGTTTAAGTTATGGAAGTGCAATAATTATTGGTACTCCTTTAATTTTTATGTTTAATACTCATGGTTTTGATACCACTGTAGTATGTGCTGCTTTGAGTCTTATTTTCCCAATTGGAGATTGTTTACCACCATCTAGGATTGTTGGTAGATTAACTTGTGAAGCAACTGGATATAAGGGAAGTTATATGTCGTTTCTTAAACAGTTATTTTTACCGTGTTTGTTACTTGGCGGTATAGCCTTAGTTATGCTAGTTAACCCAAATAGTTTTGCATTCTTAAAATAAAAGGAGTTTTTTATGTTAATTTTTTTACAATCAGTTATCCATTACTTTTATTTTGTTTTGGATGCAGTTATTTTATATTATTTTATTAAGCACTTATTCAAAAGGAAAAAAAAGTTGAATTTAGTATATGATATTGTTTATGTATATTGTTGCATTCCTTTCTTATTAAGAATGTTATTTATCAAATAGTACTTAGAGGGTATAATGAAAAAAGAAAAAAAAGAAAAAAAACCTATAAAAAGTACTATTAAATTAAAATTAATATTACTAGGAATAATGCTAATTTTTGCATTTATGGCAGGAAGAGAATTTTGGATATTAAGACACTATGTTGAGACTTTTGTACCTTCAAAAGCTTTAACAGAGGTTAAATGGTTAAGTGATTATGAACCATCCTTAAAAGGAAGTTGGAATGATACACCCGTTTATGTTTTTGATTCAGGCGTAGAAGGCGGTACAGTTTTTTATATGGCAAATGTTCATCCTTATGAACCTGCCTGTTCTTTAGCTGCCTACATTCTCATGGAAAATATTACTATTGAAAAAGGAAGAATAATTGTAGTCCCACAAGGTAATTTCAGTGCTTCAACACTTGGAGTTTGTGGAAATGCATATCCCCCTTTTCATCATGTACAAACAGAGTGGGGTGTGAAAAAGTTTAAAATTGGAGACCGAGCAACAAACCCCTTAGATCAATGGCCAGATCCCTTTACTTATGTAAACTATCCATCAGGTCAAAATCTAGCTTTTCAAGATATTCGAAATATGAATAGAACCTATCCAGGTAGAGCAGATGGTACACAAACAGAACGTGCAGCATATGCAATCATGGAATTAATTAGGCAGGAAAATGTCGACATTGCAATTGATACTCATGAAGCATCAATAATGTATCCTGTTGTAAGCACTTATGTAGCTCCTAATAAATCTTTAGATATTGCTATGATGGCAGCTATGAATTTAACAGATACTACTTTTGATATGAAATGTGAAGCTTCACCTGCAAGTCTTCATGGACTTTCTCATAGAGAATGGGGAGATTATAGTGACGCGCTTCCTTTCTTAATGGAAACACCAGAACCTTTTATTGATCGTATAACAGGACCTGTAACTGAAGCTCTTTGTATTGATGGTAAAGATCCTTTTCTTGCAACAGCTTCAGAACATGGACTTACCTTCGTACCTTATACATATGAGTTCGGATCTCCCATGTGGTACCGTGTTGGACGGCATCTATCTGGTGCTTTAGAAGTTATATCTTGGACAGCAGCATTCTTTCCAGAAAAAGAGGTAATTTGTTCCTGGCCAACTTATCAAGAGCTAGAAGAATATGATTGTGGATATTTCCTTCACGATCCAGAAGACCCTGAAAATATTGATAGAGTTCAAAAAGTTTATTATAAACCGCTTGATTAAATAAAAAAAGGAGAGGTGGAAAAATGAAAAGAAAAGTTGTATCTGTATGTGCAATTAGTTTAATGATATTAGTCTTTGGACAAAATATTTTTGCATGTACTGTATTTGCTGTAGGAAAAGATGCTACAACCGATAACTCAACCATTACAACTCATAATGATGATTCTAGTGGTGCAGATTTTAGATTGTGGTTAATTCCTCCAATGACTGGAGAAACAAGAGATATCGTTATTGATTCTCATAACTATGGTGATTATTCTAATTATCCTGAAATCAAAGATTATGGTAATGGAATGAAGATTCTTGAAATAGATCAAAAAGAAGTAACTAATCAATATTTACATTCACGTTATTCATTTATGAATGATAAAGGTGTATCTATGGGTGAATCTACTTTTGGAATCAACAAGAACACTGAATATGGTCAAAAAGTTTATGATTTAATCTATGGTGATAATACTGGAATAATTGATTGTTGGAATGCTCAAGATATAGCTCTTGAAAGAGCTTCATCTGCAAGAGAAGCAGTTCAAATAATGGGTGATTTAGTAGAAGAATTTGGATGGAAAGATAATGGTGAAACCATTAATGTATGTGATGGTGATGAAGTATGGATATCAGAATTCTATGGTAAGGATTTATGGTGTGCTGTTAAACTTCCATCTAATGCATTCTTTGTAGCTGCAAATAGAGCTAGAATTGATCATTTTGATTTCAATGATAATGAAAACTACATGTGTTCTCCTAATTTCAAGAGCTTTGCAGTTGAAAATGGTCTTTGGTCAGAAAAAGATAACGTAGAATTCAAACCTAATAAAGTTTATGCTCCAAATAGTAGATTTTATTCTTCAAGAAGAGAATGGAGAGCTTTTGATTTAGTAGCTCCAAGTCTAAATCTTGATCCTAATGCTGCAGAATTCCCAATGTGGGTAATTCCAGAACAAAAATTAAGTGTACAAGATATATTTGAATTAACTGGTGATTATTATCAAGGAACTGAATTTGATGTAACAAGAACAGCTCAAGCTGGTCCTTTTGGAAATGCTGCAGCTTATGATTTCAAAGAAAGAACTATTAACTTATTTAGAACCTGTTATGTACAGATTGCAAATGTAAAATCATGGTTACCTGATGAAGTTAAATGTCTAGTATGGTTCGGTTACGGTGCTCCAGATTCAAGTTATATTACTCCTGTTTGGGCTTCAATGACTGAATTACCTGAGTTCTATAGAACTGGTAGCAGATTTGAAGAATTTAGAACTGACTCAGGTTGGTGGGTAAATTCATTTGTTCAACAAACAGCTACTTCTAATTATGAAGAGGCAATTGTAACTATCCATGAAGCAAGAGAAGATAAGATGAATCAACAGTATGATGTTGTTATGGAATTACAGAATACTGCCGCTTGGTTGATGAGATATGGCCATAATGATGCTGCTCAACAGTTGATTAATAACTATGCTTATTACAATGCAGTTGATTGGCATGAAGATTGGTTAACTTTAGGAAATAAGCTTTATGCAACTTACATGTGGGATAAGAAAGTTATGAGAACTCCAACTTACCCAGATTGGTGGAAAGATATTTTAGAATCTGCACCTATCAAACCACAAAATTAAAGGAAGGGAAAAAATGAAAAAAAAATTTAGTTATGCTTTAGTGATTAGTTTAATATTATTAGTCTTTGGACAAAATATTTTTGCATGTACTGTATTTGCTGTAGGAAAAGATGCTACAACCGATAACTCAACCATTACAACTCATAATGATGATTCTAGTGGTGCAGATTTTAGATTGTGGTTAATTCCTCCAATGACTGGAGAAACAAGAGATATCGTTATTGATTCTCATAACTATGGTGATTATTCTAATTATCCTGAAATCAAAGATTATGGTAATGGAATGAAGATTCTTGAAATAGATCAAAAAGAAGTAACTAATCAATATTTACATTCACGTTATTCATTTATGAATGATAAAGGTGTATCTATGGGTGAATCTACTTTTGGAATCAACAAGAACACTGAATATGGTCAAAAAGTTTATGATTTAATCTATGGTGATAATACTGGAATAATTGATTGTTGGAATGCTCAAGATATAGCTCTTGAAAGAGCTTCATCTGCAAGAGAAGCAGTTCAAATAATGGGTGATTTAGTAGAAGAATTTGGATGGAAAGATAATGGTGAAACCATTAATGTATGTGATGGTGATGAAGTATGGATATCAGAATTCTATGGTAAGGATTTATGGTGTGCTGTTAAACTTCCATCTAATGCATTCTTTGTAGCTGCAAATAGAGCTAGAATTGATCATTTTGATTTCAATGATAATGAAAACTACATGTGTTCTCCTAATTTCAAGAGCTTTGCAGTTGAAAATGGTCTTTGGTCAGAAAAAGATAACGTAGAATTCAAACCTAATAAAGTTTATGCTCCAAATAGTAGATTTTATTCTTCAAGAAGAGAATGGAGAGCTTTTGATTTAGTAGCTCCAAGTCTAAATCTTGATCCTAATGCTGCAGAATTCCCAATGTGGGTAATTCCAGAACAAAAATTAAGTGTACAAGATATATTTGAATTAACTGGTGATTATTATCAAGGAACTGAATTTGATGTAACAAGAACAGCTCAAGCTGGTCCTTTTGGAAATGCTGCAGCTTATGATTTCAAAGAAAGAACTATTAACTTATTTAGAACCTGTTATGTACAGATTGCAAATGTAAAATCATGGTTACCTGATGAAGTTAAATGTCTAGTATGGTTCGGTTACGGTGCTCCAGATTCAAGTTATATTACTCCTGTTTGGGCTTCAATGACTGAATTACCTGAGTTCTATAGAACTGGTAGCAGATTTGAAGAATTTAGAACTGACTCAGGTTGGTGGGTAAATTCATTTGTTCAACAAACAGCTACTTCTAATTATGAAGAGGCAATTGTAACTATCCATGAAGCAAGAGAAGATAAGATGAATCAACAGTATGATGTTGTTATGGAATTACAGAATACTGCCGCTTGGTTGATGAGATATGGCCATAATGATGCTGCTCAACAGTTGATTAATAACTATGCTTATTACAATGCAGTTGATTGGCATGAAGATTGGTTAACTTTAGGAAATAAGCTTTATGCAACTTACATGTGGGATAAGAAAGTTATGAGAACTCCAACTTACCCAGATTGGTGGAAAGATATTTTAGCTTCTGCACCAATTAAACCTTTAGAAAAATAAAAAGGATAAATCTATTAAACAGGTGTGAAAGCACCTGTTTAATTTTAATATTTATGAAATTAATAGCCATATTAACAATTCTCTTAATAATTTTAGGCATTCTAGAAAATTATTTTAATTATAGAAACCTAAAAAAAATTCCCATCCGCATTTTAGTAAACGGAACTAGAGGAAAAACGTCAGTTACAAAACTTTTAACCACTACTTTCCAAACTTATGGAATATCGACTATAGCTAAAACTACAGGATCTCAAGCACTTGTTGTAGAAAGAGATGGGAAAGTTGTTCCTTTTATTCGAAAAAGAGGATCTAGGCTTACTGAGCTTATTCCTTTTATTCGATATTGTGCTAATGAAAAAGTTGAATGCATTATTGTAGAATGCATGGCACTGAGATTAGAAAATCAAGCTATCTTAGCTAAAAGGATTTTACGTCCAACTCATGTTTTAATAACCAATTCTTATGTAGATCATATTGCAGAAATTGGGAATACAATAGATAAAACAACCTATACTTTAAGTCAAAGTGTTCCAAAACAAAGTCACCTATTTATAAATGGGGATTTTAATTTAAAATATATTTCAAAAGATATAAATATTACCAAAAGTGAGTTGGTTGGCACATTGGATAACTTTAGCGAAAATTTCAATACTTTTCCAGAAAATATTTCTCTAAGCGCATCTGTAGCAAATAATTTTAATATTCCTTTGGATTTTCTTGAAAAAGCTTCCTATAGAGTAATTTTAGATATAGGTATGCATCAAAA
Source organism: uncultured Spirochaetaceae bacterium (assembly GCA_964545735.1). Classification (GTDB taxonomy): domain Bacteria; phylum Spirochaetota; class Spirochaetia; order Sphaerochaetales; family Sphaerochaetaceae; genus Pleomorphochaeta. The sequence continues at coordinate 9,540 of CAZJGS010000047.1, read as the reverse complement.
GTTTATTTGCCCAAATGGTGCAGTTTTTTTCTCTTCCTTTTCAGCAAACGATATAACAAGTCTTAGTAAAACAATAAATAATAATGGAATTGATAAGTATAATTCCATCAATTTTATTTTCAACAATCGATTAGATCGACAATATAGAGTAAAACAATTTTCAAATCTTCTAAAAAGTCTTGATATCCCATTAAATATCTTTATAATTGGAGAGAATTCAAAAATGATTTCAAGATATTTTAGAAAAAATAATAAAACTCAAGTAAGAGAGATTTCTGATATTCTTATTTTAAGAAAAATAATGGATAAATGTGATAATAATACTGTATTTATTGGAATAGGGAATATTAAGGGCCAAGGTACAAAATTGATACAAACTTTTACAGGGGATCAGAAATAATATGTTACAAACTGCTATAGGATTAAGTATAATTTTTGGTTTCATAAGTAGTGAATTCCTAAATATTCTTTCTGGTGGATTGGTTTCTGCTGGTTATCTAGCGTTTTTTATAGAACAACCGTATAGAATTTTATCTACGTCTCTTCTCTCAATTTTAACTTGTCTAATAGTTAAATTACTTCAAAAATTTACCATAATATATGGTAGAAGAAGATTTATGATTACAGTCCTCATTAGCTTATGTACTTCATATTTTATAAATAGATCATTCTTTTATATGGCAGATGTAAATCAAGATTTAAGAATAATTGGATATATTATTCCAGGACTAATAGCAAATGACATGTTAAAGCAAGGAATATTTAAAACACTTGTAATGGTTTATTTATCTGCAATTTTAATAAGACTAATAATAATGATTGGTGTTTATGTATAAGAATGAAAAGATTGATTATATTTATATAATTATTGCCTTTATTATTCTCTTATTAGGCTCTGTTTTAGTATTCAAAACTAAAATAAAAACTGTTAATGAATATAGTAATCTACAACTTCAAGCTGCCATAATTATGGAAAAATCAGAAACATTTATTACAGAATACATTATAAAAAATGAAATTGAATTTGAGGTAGAAGACATTAATAATATTGGTTTAATTGGCCCAGAATGGAGTGAATTAACAACCACTCCGGGAAATGTTGATGCAAAAAGAACTTCTTTAAATCCTAATTTTGCCGCTCTTATTGTTCATTATTTTATTCAAGCTGATATTAAAGAGGGGGATACTATTGCCATTGGATCTAGTGGTTCTTTTCCAGCACTTTTAATAGCCACTCTTAGTGCCTGTAAAGTTATGAATATCAAGGCAAATATTATTATTTCCTTTGGATCTTCAATGCATGGAGCAACTAGGCCTGATTTCAATATTGCGACAATAGTAAATATATTAAAAAAAGAAGGATTCTTTGATTTTAATCTTATAGCTGTTTCTCCTGGAGGAAAAAATGATTATGGTGTTGGAGTCCTTGAGGAAATTCTTTACAGTGGTACGAGAGATACTGTATTAACTCTTTGCACACAACAAAATGTGGAAATAATTGACTTTAATGATATAGAAAAAAGTATTCAAAGGCGACTTGAGTTATTTGGAGTAGATACGTCAATGTTTGTCAACATTGGAGGAGCAAGTGCTAATCTTGGAACTAGTGCCTATACCCTTGATTTCCCTCAAGGTCTTGTAATGAGTGCTCCAAGAATACCCATATCCAAAACAAGAGGACTAACTTATGAATATGCTACAAAAGGAATTCCTGTTCTTAATTTATTGAACGTAAGAAAATTAGCCTCTGAAAATGGATTAGCATATGACCCTGTACCTCTTTCTAAGGCAGGAGAGGGCGATGTATATTTTACTTTTGTTTATAATAAGATATTAATAATTTTTACAATCTTTTTTAGTATTTTAACAATTCTGTTTGGTTATATCTCAAAAAAAATATCAAACCGTAATAGTTCCAATAGTTAATAAATATTAAATTTCATTATTTCGTTAAATAGTGTTAAAAATAAAATACTAGAAATTTAGGTTGTTTTACCATTACAAGAGATCAGTTGATTATACTGAAAATATGATTAGCTAAAGTTAATATCTATAGACAAGTTACCTAAAAAAGCTTTATATCCTCAAAATTATAAGCTTATAAATTCTCTTTAATCCCACTACCTTACAAACTTAAAAATGTTAGGGGTTGTGTAACTTACTTTTAACTCTAATATTTTCAATAAATTCTTCAAAATTTCATTAAACTGACCAAAATATATTGCAATTAGAGCATTTCGTGTTATCATTAACATTATAATATGTGTTTTAGCTAGAATAAAGCAGGTGTATGTATAATATGAGCATATATATACATAATAATGCATAAAATTATTTATATTTCTATTGACCTATTTAAAGAAATAAAATAGATTATAGCTATAATATTTTAAAGCAAGGAAGAATTGAAAAGATGAGAGCTAACATTAATACATTAACATCTATCATCTTACTCCACATTACCCATGTGGTAGTGCTTCCATTGTCTTTATTAGTCGCAATTTTATCAAGCCTACTTATTATTATGTAGCCACGGAGCTTAAATTTTATGCTAAGACCGTGGTAAAGACCTCCCAAAATAAAAATATATAGGGAGTGATTTACTATACCCATTTTGTAAAGGAGTCACATATGGCAGATTTAAAAGAGATGAGATTTACATTATCCTTACTTGTTAAAAACCAGGCTGGAGTATTACAAAGAGTAGTTGGACTCTTTTCTAGAAGAGGTTACAATATAGATAGTTTAAGTGTTGGTAGAACACATGATGAGGCAGTAAGTAGAATTACAATTGTTATTTTAGGTGATACATCTATAGTTAAACAAATACAGAATCAAGTTGAAAAAGTTGTTGATGTTTTTAGAGTATCTATTATTACTAATGACAATGGATTTCAAAGCGAGTTAATACTAATAAAAATATCAACACAAGATGATAACAGAAGTAATGTTATTGAATTGAGTGAATTGTTTAAAGCAAAAGTTGTTGATGTTACTCATACTACTATTACACTTCAATTAACAGGAAATGATCAAAAAATTAAATCATTTTTAGAATTAGCTTCGCCGTACGGAATAGTTGAATTAACTAGAACTGGAATTACTGCAATAGGACGTGGAGAGAGAGCTCTTAAAGACACTCCATATGAATTGCTATAAATAAATTAACAAAATTAAAAATGGCTATGCCAAAGGATGAGAAAAGATGAGTAAAATGTATTATGACAGTGATGCAGATTTTAAGTACCTAGAAGGTAAAACAGTTGCAATTATTGGTTACGGTAGCCAAGGTCACGCACACGCTCTTAACTTAAAAGAAAGTGGAGTTAATGTTGTAGTTGGTCTTTACAAAGGCTCAAAGAGCTGGAGTATTGCAGAAGAAGCTGGCCTTAAGGTTATGGATGCTAAAGATGCTGCAAAAGCAGCTCAAGTTATTATGATGCTAGTACCAGATGAAAAACAATCAGGTATATATGATAGTGCCATTGAAGCTGGTTTAGAAAAAGGCGACTATTTAGCTTTTGCACATGGTTTTAATATCCATTTTGGTCAAATTGCTCCTCCAAGTGATGTTAACGTTATTATGATAGCTCCTAAGGGACCGGGTCATACAGTTAGAACTCAATTTGTTGAAGGAAAAGGTGTTCCTTCTTTAGTTAGTGTAAATCAAGATCCAAGTGGTGACAGTATGGAAGTTGCTAAAGCTTATGCTAAGGGACTTGGAGCTGGCCGTGCTGGTATATTTGAAACAACTTTTAAAGAAGAAACAGAAACAGACCTTTTTGGAGAACAAGCAGTTCTTTGTGGTGGTGTAAGTGCTCTTATTAAAGCTGGTTTTGATACATTAGTAGAAGCTGGTTACCAACCAGAGATGGCATACTTCGAATGTTGTCATGAAATGAAGTTAATTGTTGATCTAATCAACCAAGGCGGACTTTCCTACATGAGATACTCAATCTCTGATACAGCAGAATATGGGGACTATATCACAGGTGATAAGATTATTAACAGTGATTCAAAAGCTGCAATGAAAGATGTATTAAAAGACATCCAACAAGGTGCTTTTGCTCGTAATTGGTTACTAGAAAATAAAGTTAAAAGACCTTACTTCAATGCAAAAAGAAGAATTGAAAGTGAAAGTCTTTTAGAAAAAACTGGTAAAAAATTAAGAGGCTTAATGAGCTGGTTAAAAAAGTAAGTTAAGATTAATTTTCCCTCTATTCAAACACTTTGATTGGAGGGAAAACATTAAATTGATTAAATAAGAATAGATAAACCCTTAATTTGTCTAGTTTTGTTTAATTAATATAAAAAGATATTCGGAGGCACTAATGCACGATCAAATAATTATTTTTGATACAACCTTAAGAGATGGAGAACAAGCTCCTGGCTATAGTATGAACTTAGAAGAAAAACTAAAGATGGCTACTAGACTTGAAAAGCTCGGGGTTGATGTAATTGAAGCTGGTTTTGCAATAGCAAGCCCAGGTGATTTTGAGGCTGTTAAAGCCATAGCTGAAAATGCCGGTGATATTATTATTGCATCCCTCTCTAGAGCTTTAGAAAAAGATATAGATGCAAGTTACGGAGCAACTAAAAACGCAAGAAGACCTAGAATACACACCTTTTTAGCCACCAGTGATCTTCATCTTGAATACAAGTTGAAGATGAGCAAAGAGCAAGCATTAGAGAGAACTATAAAAATGGTTAAGTATGCTAAAAATCTTTGTGGTGATGTTGAGTTTTCACTAGAGGATGCTACAAGAACTGATTTGGATTATATGTGTCGAGTAGTTGAGGCTGCAATAAAAGCTGGAGCAACTACAATTAACCTTCCAGATACTGTAGGCTACGCTACTCCAGGTGATATAGAGATTATGTTTAAAACAGTTATCAATCGAGTTCCAAATATAGACAGAGCTATTTTAAGTGCACACTGTCACAATGATTTAGGTCTAGGCCTCGCTAATTCTCTTGCAGCAATTAAAGCTGGAGCCAGACAGGTAGAGGGTACTATTTGTGGAATAGGAGAGAGAGCTGGTAATACTGCTATTGAAGAATTAGCTATGGCTATGAAAACAAGAAGTGATATATATCCGTATGAAATATCATTAGATACAAAAGAAATTTACAAAACAGCTAGAACTTTATCGTCCATTACAAATATAAAACCATTTCCTTCCAAGGCAATAGTTGGAGCAAATGCTTTTGCCCATGAATCTGGTATCCACCAACATGGCATTATGGCAAATGCTAAAACCTATGAAATAATGACACCAGAGAGTGTGGGAGTGGTTAAAACTGAACTAGTACTCGGCAAACACTCAGGTCAGCATGCTTTTGTTAAGCGAATGGAAGACTTAGGCTACAATCTAGAAAGCAGTGAAGCAACGAGATTGTTTAAAGAATTTAAAACCTTGTGTGATAGAAAGAAAACTATAAGTAATAGAGACTTATTAGCTTTGGTTGAATCTAGCGAAAAATGGGGTGAAAATGATTGGGCTTTAGATAGCTTTGTTGTAAATAGCGGTAACATGATGACAAGTACAGCTTGTGTGACTCTCCTTCACAAAGGAAAGAAATTCCAAGAAGTAGCAGTCGGAAGTGGTCCTGTATATGCAGCAATAAGAGCTGTTGAAAAACTTGTTAAACATCCCTTTGGCCTTACTGATTACAGCTTGAATGCAGTAACAGAGCACAGAGATGCTCAGGGTGAAGTATTTGTTAAAATAACTGACGGCACTGAATCCTACAGAGGGCGTGGTGTATCCACAGATGTAATAGAGGCCTCGATACTTTCAACCCTCGCTGCAGTTAACCATATGTTAAATACAAGTGAAGCGGCTCTTGGCTCTTCAATTAACGCTCAACAACTTGATTTGGCTACCGATATGCTTGTTGGCCATAGTGATAAAACAAATAAGGAATAGAATATGAGTTATGTAGAAATATTTGATTCAACACTTAGAGATGGCTCTCAAGCTGAGGGTATAAGTTTTTCAGTTTCAGATAAACTTAAACTTGTTAAACTTTTAGACAGTTTGAAAATCGATTATATAGAAGCTGGAAATCCAGGAAGTAATCCTAAAGATATAATTCTATTTAACGAGCTAAAAAAAATAGATTTACAACACTCAGCTTTAGTAGCCTTTGGCTCGACTAGACGAGCCAATACTAAAGCTAAAAGCGATAGCAATTTAAATGCAATTCTTGAGTGTGGTGTTGATACAATTTGTATTTTTGGTAAATCCTGGGATTTTCATGTAACAGATATAATCCATACCACCTTAAATGAAAACTTGAATATGATTGAAGATACAATTAAGTTTCTAGTAGATAATAAAAGGCATGTATTTTTTGATGCCGAGCATTTTTTTGATGGTTATATTAATAATAAAGAATATGCCCTTAAAACATTAGATGCTGCAATAAAAGGTGGCGCAACTAAGTTGGTTCTCTGTGAAACTAGAGGCGGGGTTCTCCCAAGTCTTGTAAAAACAATAACAGAATATATAGTAAGCAGGTATCCAGATGTTACAATTGGTATTCACACTCATAATGACGGGGGAGTAGCAGTTGCCTCTTCCCTTTTAGCATATGACGCTGGAGCAAGGCATATACAAGGAACACTACTCGGTTTTGGAGAGAGATGTGGTAATGCAAATCTTATTGAAATAGTTTGCAATCTAAAATACAAGATGAATGTAGATTGTTTAGAGGATAGTGTATTTAATACCCTCACTAATGTGGCCCATCAAGTAGCAGAACTCTCTAATGTTAGAATTCCTAAATTATCTCCATTTATTGGAAGAAGCGCCTTTGCTCACAAAGGTGGCATGCACATAGATGGAGTTAGAAAAAACCCTATCTCCTTTGAGCATATGGATCCAGAATTAATAGGAAATAACAGAAGACTGTTAACAAGTGAAGTTGCAGGTAAAGCACTTCTGCTTGAAAAGATAGAAAAGCATTACCCCTCTTTCGATTCAAAAGATCCAAGAGTACATGATCTGGTTAACGAATTAAAAGAATTAGAATCTTGTGGGTATCAGTTCGAAGGAGCCGAGGCTTCCTTTGATTTACTTATAAGACGCCATATTGAAAATGCTAAGGCTTACTTTAAATTAGCTTATTACCAGACCTCTGGTAAAGAATATTCACATATTATAATGCAAGATACTCCCCATCTTGCCATGATAAAAGTAGAGGTGGCAGGTGAGAGTGCAATAACAGCAGAAGAGGGAGCTGGACCTGTTAATGCTTTGGACAAAGCACTTAGAAAGGTATTAGAGCCTTTTTATCCAGTATTAAAGGATGTATATCTAAGTGACTATAAAGTTAGGGTATTAGACTCTCTCGATGCAACAGCATCAGTTGTTAGAGTATTAATTGAATCCTCGGATGGTAATAAGTCTTGGAATACAGTTGGTGTAAATCACGATATTATTGCAGCAAGCTGGCAAGCTCTTAGCGATAGCATAGCATGGTACTTAGAAGATTCTGGTGTTGAGCCAGCAAAATAGGAGATATAAAAATATGGGTATGACAATGTCACAAAAATTACTAGCACAAAAAGCAGGTAAAAAATCTGTTAAAGCTGGTGAGTTAATTATGGCCAATGTGGATTTGGTATTAGGTAATGATATTACAGCTCCCGTTGCTATTAAAGAATTTGATAAATTTGGTATAAAAGAAGTATTCAATAAAGATAAAATTGCTTTAGTTCCTGATCACTTTGCACCAAATAAAGATATAAAAGCAGCTGAGCAATGTAAATGTATGAGAGAATTTGCAAAAGATAATGAGATTACCAATTACTTTGAAGTTGGCCAAATGGGTATTGAGCATGTTTTACTGCCAGAAAAGGGTTTAGTAACTGCTGGAGACTTGGTAATTGGAGCCGACTCCCACACATGTACCTATGGGGCTTTGGGTGCTTTTTCAACAGGTGTTGGTTCAACCGATATGGCCTGTGGAATGGCAACTGGCCAAGCCTGGTTTAAAGTTCCCACTGCTATTAAATTTAATTTAACAAACTCCTTCAATAAAAATATTGGCGGTAAAGATTTAATCCTTCACATAATTGGAATGATAGGAGTGGACGGAGCCTTATACGAGAGTATGGAATTTACAGGCCCCGGTGTTAAAAATCTTACAATAGATGATAGATTCACTGTAGCTAATATGGCAATTGAAGCTGGTGGTAAAAATGGTATCTTCCCAGTAGATGAAATTACATTAGAATATTTAAAAGCTCATGGCAAAAAAGAGCCCGTAATATTTGAAGCAGATAGTGATGCTGAATATGAAAAAGTATATGAAATTGATTTATCAACAATCAAAAGTACTGTAGCTTTTCCACATTTGCCTGAAAACACTAAAACTTTTGATGAAATTGAAAAACTAGAGAAGATAGAAATAGACCAAGTGGTTATAGGATCCTGTACTAACGGTCGACTCTCTGATTTACGAAAAGCTGCTAAAATATTAAAGGGCTATAAAATTAATTCTAGAATTAGATGTATTATACTTCCCGGCTCTCAACAAATTTGGAAAGCTGCCATGCATGAAGGTATTTTCGATATATTTATCGATGCAGGATGTGCTGTATCAACTCCTACCTGTGGACCTTGTTTAGGTGGACATATGGGAATATTAGCTGATGGAGAGAGAGCAGTTTCTACAACAAATAGAAACTTTGTTGGACGAATGGGTCATGTAAAATCTGAGGTGTATTTAACTGGAGTTGAGGTTGCAGCAGCAAGTGCTATTACAGGCTTTATCACAGATCCAAACACAATTGAGGAGAAATAAGATTATGAAAACTAAAGGTAGCGTTTTTAGATATGGGGACAATGTAGATACAGATGTAATAATTCCAGCAAGATATTTGAACACTTCAGTTCATAGTGAGCTGGCAAAACACTGTATGGAAGATATAGATACTGAATTTTCATCAAAGGTAAAGATGGGTGATATTATAGTAGGGGATAAGAACTTCGGTTGTGGCTCCTCTCGTGAGCATGCACCTATTGCTATAAAAGCAAGTGGTATTTCTTGTGTTATTGCAAGATCTTTTGCTAGAATTTTCTATAGAAACTCAATTAATATTGGACTGCCAATATTAGAATGCCCAGAGGCATGTGACAATATTGAAAGTGGTGATGAGTTGGAAGTTAATTTTGATACAGGTAAAATTGTAAATATTACTAAAAACAAAGAATTTTTAGCAGAGCCCTTTCCACCCTTTATGCAACAATTAATTGCAGCAGGTGGATTAGCAGCTTACATAAAAAATAGAGAGGAGAACTAACTTATGAATTTTAAAATTGCTCTTGTAAAAGGGGATGGAATAGGTCCCGATATTATTGATGAAGGTGTTAAAATTTTAGATAAGATCTCTCAAAAATACAATCATAGTGTAAGTTATGTTGATGTAATTGCAGGTGGTATAGCCATTGATAAATTTAACAATCCTCTTCCACAACAAAGCATAATAGCCTGTAAAAGCTGTGATTCAGTATTACTCGGTGCAGTAGG
>CAZJGS010000046.1:0-17608 GCA_964545735.1 uncultured Spirochaetaceae bacterium | reverse complement strand
TTTATCAACATCCATTCGGTTACTTTATCAACATCCATTCGGTTACTTTATCAACATCCATTCGGTTATTTTATCAACATCCATTCGGTCATTTTATAAATATCCATTCGGTCATTTTATAAAAAAAATACTAGTAAATTTCAAATTTTAATATATAACAAACCGAAACTATTTTTAATTACAAAGAGAGCGTCAATCAGCTGATATATGTATATCAGTAGATGGTGCGAATGAGAAAGCTTTCAATTTTCTACGACCAAAACTTAAATGGTACAACCTGGTCGAAGCGCTGGATTTGGTTGTACAATGCCAGAAAGAAGCCGGAACAGGCAACAAATCAAAAATACATTTTCTCTACGTTACCACGAAAGAGACCTTTGGTGAATTTACTAAACTGATCAAGTTTTCATCAAAGTATAATGTAAAATCGATAGTCGTTCAGGCTCTAATGGAGAAAAGACCGGCAAGACATCTTCCATTTAAAGAACCTAAAATAATGGCAACAACAACTCTTGAAGGAATGGCAATGGCACAAGAACTAAATATAGAAGTTTAGCTTCCCCCTCATTTATTGAAACAACTTTCAAATATGCCTCTAGAAAAAGACAATAATTGGCAAAAAAGTTTATCACCTAATGCTATCAAAATTCTTGATGGACTTTCATAAAAAGCCAAATCTGAACAAATAACTGTTATTATAACTAAGAAATGGGGCATGTTACTTTATGTAATATTTGAAAAGTCATAATTTAATAAAACAACCTACTAAAATGATATTTATACTGATTGTGATGACAAGAAAAAAAAAGCAAAGAAAAATACAAATTTAAATCATGGGGTAATAATGTATATTTTTTTGCTTTACCAATACCTAATTTTAGAAAAGAAAATTTATTAATTTGTATTGAACATTTATATAATTATGAAGGTATTCAAAAATCAATAATTAAAGATGTTAATGAATATAGTTTATTTCTAAAATGGAGTTTGTAAAAAGAATATTAAATTGAGAAACGCCTTCTAAAATTGTTAATTTTGATAATTTTATTGAACTATTCAATATTATTAAAGAAATATCGAATTTTAAAATTGAATATTCAGTTTACACGATTACCCTTTAGGTGTGCCAATTATTACATGATTACCTTTGAGGCCATTGCAAAAACAAGGAAAATTACCTTTATATAACAAATCGACCACTTTATAATCTCTTATATATAAAAAATTAAAGTGCCTGGACTATTGTATCAACAGTTTGTTAAGAAATGCCTAGGACAAGATTTGAACTTGCACAGTCTATTGACCACTTGGATCTGAACCAAGCGCGTATACCAGTTTCGCCACCTAGGCGCATTAAATTATTTTATATCACTATTTTTGCAAACAAACAACACACATTATATTTATCAATACAAATTAATTAAATAATTTTTAAAAAATTCTCTTGATTGAAAACCAATTGCAATATAATGTTACAAACATGAGTATTAGAGTATTATTTTTAGGTGAAATAGTTGGAAGACCTGGAACCACAGTAATTAAAAAGCTACTAAAGAGTGTAGTTAAAACTAACAATATAGATTTAGTTGTTGCAAATGGCGAAGGCGTTACCAATGGATTCGGTATTGGGAAAAATCATTCAATAATGATCCATAAAGCTGGGGTTGATGTCATTACAGGTGGAGAAAAGATCTATTATAAGATTGATATGGTTGATTTTTTAGACAAAAATAATTTTGTTTTAAGAGCCGCTAACTACCCTCTTAGTAATCCGGGTAATGGTATTAAATATCTAACATTAAAAGATAAAAAAATAGCAATAATTAATTTATTAGGAAATAGTGATTTCCCAAGAACTCACCTTTCAAATGCTTTTCTTATAGCAAATTCTTTGGTTGATAAATTGAGTAAAGATCAAGATATAATAATGGTACAATTCCATGCATCCACTACTGCAGAAAAAAACACTATGGGCTATATGTTAAATGGTAAAGCTAGTGCTGTAATTGGAACTCATTGTAAAGCCATAACAAGTGATCATAGAATTCTTGACAAAGGAACTGCTTACATAACTGATAATGGAATGGTTGGTTCCACTTTAAGTGTTGGTGGCTTTGATAGCAAGACTGAAATAAAAAAGTTTACTAATGCCGTGCCACTTAGATCCTCTGAAAGTTGGGGCCGATTACAAATGCAAGGTGTTATTGTAGATATTGATGAAGAATCTAATAAAGCAACAGATATTGAAAGTTTGATATTAGATTTAGTATTAGAAGAAGAAATAAAATAATGATAGAAATAGTTGAAGTTGTTGGAATTAATGATAAAAATTGTGTTGAAGTAACGTGCCCTACTACAGCTTGTAAAAGTTGTAGTGGAAATATGTTCTGTAATGTTAAGGGTAAAACTTTTAAGGCTAAAGTGGATGATAATTTTGAAGAAATAAACATTGGCGATAGCTTAAAGATTTATTTACCCCCAGGGAGAACTATTTCAACTTCTTTTATAACATTAATGGTGCCACTTTTAATGTTTCCAATATTTTTCTTATTACTTCCTTCTTCAAGTGAGGGCTATAAATTTTTAGCAGGAATAGTTGGTATTATAATTGGCTTTATTGCAGTTGGAACTTATTTCTACTTTAGTAAAAGCAAATATTACCCAAAAGTGATAGAAATAATAAAATAGTACTATTTTTTATATAATTAAAAGGGAGTTAGCAAATTATGAGAAATAAGCTTATAGTTTTTACTATAATTATAATATTGCTTAGCTCCTGTTCTTTTATCGATGACAAAGATAAAAATAATGAAATAATTGAACATCCTGATTTGGTATTATTTGATACCACGTATTCAATTAATAGAGGATCTAATGACCCTATTAAACTCGAAGCAACAAAAATTGAAATATATAATAAGAAAAATTTAACTATCGCAGAAAATGCAAAGTTTGAAATTATCAATCAAAAGGGTGATACTCAAGTTGAGGGCTCTTGTGATAAACTTGAAATCTATACTAAAAACAATAATATTGAATTATTTGGTAATGTAAACTTCTCAATTAATAATCCTCAACTTCAAATATCTTGTGATAAACTAAGTTGGAATGATAAAGAGCAACTCATAAATACTGAAGATGAAAATATTATTGTAAATAGTTATATTGGTAAATTTGAAGGCTCTGGCCTTTCTGCAAATATTAATGAGAGATACTTTGAATTCAAGCGAATAACAAAAGGGGAAATATATGAAAAATAAAATTAAAACAACAATATTCTTATTAATTTTTTCCTCTTCTCTTTTTGCTTCGTCCATTAGTTTCAGTGGTGGTTACACAACTCTTTCCATGAGGGAAGGTAATCAAAATATTACCTTAAGCAATAATGCTAATGTAATTTTAGAAACCATTGAAATAACAGCTGATAAAATTCAATTAAGCGGAGAAGATTATTCTGATATTGAGTGTACTGGAAATATTAGCTTTATTGATAAAGAAAATCTTATAACACTAAGGTGTTCCTCTCTTAAATATGATAGGGCGAATGAAACATTAGTAATTGACAGCTGGGTAGAAATTGATGATTTAAAAAACAATATTTATGCTACAGCCTCTTATATGGAATATGATTTAGATAATTCTATTATTGATTTACTTGTTGAAGTTAAGTTACTTCACGATAGTGATAATGAAATAATGCGATGCAATTGTGATATTTTAAGATTTAACTTAGAAACTAATAATATATCTCTTTTAGGCAATTCTAGAGTGTTTTGGCAAAAGAATACTTATAAAGCTCAAGCAATCTCAATCAATCTAAACAACAATGATATTTCAATGGATGGCTCTATTGAAGCAAATATTCAAACAGAATAGTAAAATTCACCACAAAAACTACAATTAAGAACATAGTAGTTTTTAAAATTGCATGTTATAATATACCAAAAATAACTAAAAATGGAGGAAGCCAATATTACTTTGGCTATGCTTTTATGAAACATATCCTTTATATTGAGGACCTTGAAAAAAACTATGGCAAAAAGCATGTTGTAAAAAAAATATCTTTTTCTATGGAAAGTGGTCAAGTTATTGGGCTCTTAGGTCCAAATGGTGCTGGCAAAACTACTACTTTTTATATGATAGTAGGTTTCATCAAAGCAAATGGTGGTAGAATATTTTTAGATGAAAGAGATATTACAACTTTAGCAATGCACAAAAGAGCTAAAGCTGGACTGTCCTATCTACCACAAGAGCCTTCAATTTTTAGAAAACTTAGTGTAGAAAATAATATCAAATTAGTTGTTGAAAATAGAGACGAGTTGAATGAAAGTGAAAAATCAAAACTCATTGAAAAACTATTAAATGAATTTGGCCTAAACGCTATTAGAAAGCAATTAGGATATACTCTTTCCGGTGGAGAAAGAAGAAGAACTGAAATTGCAAGATCTCTTGCAACAAGTCCTCATTTTTTATTACTTGATGAACCTTTTGCGGGAATAGACCCTAAGGCTGTTAGTGATATAAAAGTTATAATAAAGGAATTAAGTAATAAGGGAATTGGCGTTTTATTAACAGATCACAATGTTAGGGATACTCTTTCTATCACAGACTGTTCTTACATAATTAACAATGGAACTTTACTTACAAGTGGGGATAAACAAACCCTTCTTAAAGATGCTAAAGCCAAAGATATCTATTTTGGAACTACATTTGAGGAGGATCAGTAATGGGCTTATCCCTTGAATTAGGCACTCGACAAACTTTATCTCTATCCCCTCTTATGCTTCAAAGACTAGAAACCCTAGCTCTTCCTTTAACAGAATTACAAGCAAAAATACAAGAGGCAATAGAGAGTAATCCTGCCCTAGAAATACCTAATGCGATTGAACAATCTTTGGACAATATGACTGGGGACTTTCCATCAAAATCTAAAGCTGAAGATTTTTCTGACTCATCGGCTTATGGATCTGATTATCAAGGTATATATGATAGGGAAGCTAGTGACAGAAAACAAAAGTTTATGGAAAACACTTTAACCTCTTATAAAACATTGATGGACTATCTCTTAGATACTCTCCACATTGATGATTTAAACCTAGCTCAAAGAGAAATGGGAGAATTATTAATATCTAATTTGGATACATCAGGTTTTAACAATATAGATCCCCTCTCTCTAATAGAGGGAGAAATCCAAAGTGATGCTTTAAAAACCCTAAGTATTAGTGAAAAAGAAAATTTAATGTTTGAAATGCAAGATAAAATACAAAACTATGACCCCATTGGTTGCTGTACCTCTGATTACAGAGAATCTTTATTTGTACAAGCACAAATTAAAGGCTTGGATGAAGATTTATTTGACGCCTTTAATAATTTACTAAACAATGAATTACAAAATATTAGATCTAAAAAAATAAACAAAGTTTTATCCAATTTAAAAATAGATGAGGATACATTTAATTTTCTCTTCTCTTTTCTACAATCATTAAATCCTTTCCCAGGATCTCAATTTGATAATGGAATTAGAGCATATGTAATTCCTGATTTATCAATTCATGTTATTGAAGGTAAAATTGAGATGGAAACTAGCTCAAAAAACCTTCCAAACCTTACTATAAGCCATGAATTTGTTGACCTAGCAAAAGAAGTTGATGATTCTAAAACTAAAAAATATATAAGAGAACAAACTTCTATTGCAAAAGAGTTAATAAATCAGATTGATATGAGAAACAAAAATTTATTTAAACTTGGAATGATTTTAATTGAAAAGCAAAGTGAATTTTTCACTAAAGGTCCCTTGTATTTAAGACCCCTTACCCAAAAGGATGTTTCTATTGAAATGGATGTTCATGAAACCACGGTTTCACGATTAGCCTCCTCTAAATGGTTAGACTGTGATTGGGGAATTATTCCAATAAAGAACCTTTTCTCCAATGCTGTAGGCGACTCTAACTCTAAATCAAAAACAGCTATAAAAGAAAGAATTAAGCAATTAATTAATGAAAATGAAGGCCACAAAGCTCTAAGTGATCAAAAACTTTCTGACAAGCTTGGTGAAGAAGGAATTAAAATTGCAAGAAGAACTGTGAGCAAATACCGAAAAGAATTAAATATTGATTCAACATTTTTGAGAAGTAATTAAAATATAGAAAAGGACTGAAATCTGTTTTTCAACACAAATCAGCCCTTAAGGTTAATTAATCGAAATCTCATTATTATGGTCTTTCGTTAATTTTATTAACTATTATAATAATCTTTATTTGTTAAAGTACTTCTTCTGGTTCAACAAACTCAGGTCTTTCTTTCTTATGATTTTTAACTTTTTCTTTTTCTCTTCTTGCAGCAGTTGTTATTTTATCAATGATTAGTTCAAGTCCTTCATATAACTCATAACAATCTAAACTTATTGTTTTTTTAGTACCCCAATTGAAGTGCATATGAGCATCTACTTTATAGCCTTGACCTAATTTTTCTTTTGTCATAACAATTTCTAAATCTTGTAGTGAATCATCTGCAAAACTAATCTTTTCTAATTTTTTATCCAAGAAAGCTTTTGTTTCATCGCTAGGATTATAATGTATACCTTTAACTGTTATATTCATGTATTACTTGCTTTTCAACTCATATTAAAAAGCATCCTCCTATCATTAAAATCGGAAAAAGTCCAACGGACCTTGCTGCTTATAATAATCATTTAAAATTATTATTTTTAAAAAAAATTACTTAGCTATACTACCCTCTCATTGTCACGTTTTTGTTTTTAAATTAATAAAAATATTCTATTAATTATCTTTTATCTACTTATAAGTTAAACCCTAAATAGCTAAAAGTCAAATCAAAAACTGTTTCTATTTTAGCTCAAATCTGTATTTTACAACATTAAAACACTAAATATTGTCGTTTTTTTAAAATTTATTAGTAACACTTTGTTATATAATTTCTTTCACAGTATTATTTAATACTAATGTAGCTAACCTTTTAATTAAAGTAAAAAAATTAATATAATAAATTTAATTTTTCGTAAAATAAAAAGAATGTTATATGTAAAAAAAAGTGTCTACATTTGTTAATGTTCTTCTTTATAAATTAATATTTATATGTTATTCTTATACAAAAGTGGAGGGATGATTTATGACTAGCTGCACTATACTTGAGCTTTTAGATGTGGATCTAAAAGAACACAATAAGTTGCAACTTTCTTGTTTAGCAGGAAGAAGCGGCCTATCGAATAAAATAATTAGTAGTAAAATTAGTAGACCAGGGTTACCCCTTTCTGGTTTTTTCGAATCTTTTGCGGGTGATGCAGTTCAAATTTTTGGACATGGGGAACAAAGTTATTTAGATATGCTAGATGAAAATAACGATTATAGTAATATTGAGCGTCTTTTTTCTTACAACGTTCCTTGTTGCATTTTCACCCACAACTATACTCCTAGTGAAAGATTTATAGAAATAGCAGAAGAAGCAAGTACGCCTTTATTAAAAACAGCCCTTATTTCATCAGACTTTTCAAGACATATTTATCAATTACTTGATGAATTGTTTGCACCAACACAAACAATACATGGTGTATTTGTTGAAGTATATGGTATAGGTGTTTTAATTACAGGTGATAGTGGTGTTGGTAAAAGTGAAACAGCTCTAGAATTAATTGAAAGAGGTCATAGATTAATTAGTGATGATACTGTAAAATTACGAAATATTAGCAGTTCATTTCTAGTTGGTGGTGGAGAAAATCCTATGCTAGCTCACCATATGGAAATTAGAGGAATAGGAATAATTAACCTTGCAAATATTTTTGGCGTTGGTGCTATAAGAAATAAGAAACAAGTGCAATTATTGGTTCATCTTGAAGAATGGGATTCAGACAAAAACTATGACAGGGTTGGAGAAGAAAATATGAAAGCTTCTTTCTTAGGTATTGATATTCCAAAACTTGTTATTCCAATTAAACCTGGTAGAAATATTCCAATTATTATTGAAACAGCTGCAAGAAACGAAAGACTCAAACAACTTGGGTATCATTCTGCTAAAGAATTTGATCAAAGTGTCTTAAAATGGTTTGAAACAGAATCAGCTAAAAAAATGTATTATATAAACGAGGAGAATACCTTATAGATGGTAAATAAAAATCTAATTGTGAGAAATCGAGCAGGTATTCATGCTCGTCCTGCAGCCATGATTGTTAAAGTTGCTAACAAATTTAAAAGTGAACTTTATATGGAAAAAGGTAGTATTAAAATCAATGGCAAGTCTATTATGGGCGTTATTACACTAGGAGCAGGATTTAAAAGTGAAATTATGATTTCTTGTGAAGGTGATGATGAAGTTGCAATGGCAGATGCCCTTGAGAAACTTTTCGAAAATAGATTTGAACAATAACTTGTTTTGTTTAATTTATTGACCAAGTATTTTTTACTTGATATTGCTAAGGAGGGTTGTTTTAATAAAAGAAATTAAAACAGAGATTAATTATGAAAAAACTAACTGACAGACAGATTCAAGTTGCCCAATTTATTCGAGATTATATGAGAGAATTTCGCTATAGTCCCTCTGTAAGAGATATTAGTAACAATTTTAAATTTTCTGTAAAAGCTGCTCACGATCACGTAAAAGCTTTAGAAAGTAAAAATATTATTAAAACCACACAAGGAATATCACGATCAATTGAAATAATTGATGCGAGATTTGTGCCTTTTCAAGATATGCTTGAAATTCCGGTATACAGTACAAACGAATCTGGAAGTCTTTTAAAAGTTTCTGATTATACTATTTCCTGTTCAGTTTCAATGATTTATTCTTCACAAAATGATGAATTCTTTGCCATTTTAGTTACAGATGATTCCATGGACAATGCAGGTATATACTTTGGTGATTTAGCAATTATCAAAAAATGTAAATTTGCTAATGACGGGGATATTGTTTTAGCAGACATTCCTGAAATTGGCTTAACTTTAAAATACTACCATAGTGGGGAGGACAGAGTAACTCTGTTGCCCGCAAACAGTTCCTACCATCCTATCTACACAACTCAACTTCAAATTGCAGGAACCCTGGCCCTTATAACTAGACAATATAGGAAACAGAGTGAGTAGTAGTGTTAAATTATTTCTTGGTCCCGAATCAGGGACCAAAGAAGAAAGGATAAAAAAAGAATATTCAAATCTACAAAAGCAATATGATAATAATGTAGATTTTAAGAAATATTATAGCTTTGAAGCCTTTGAGAATGAAATGTATATGGAATTAAATAACCCTAGTTTATTTTCTTCCCATACATTAATTGTTTTATATGCAGTTGATCAATTAAATATAGCGGGAGTTAGTACTTTACTCGACTATGTTAAAAATCCAAGCAATAGCTCTACTCTCATTTTGGAAAGTGAACTTTTTAGTTTAAAAAGTCCCTGTGCAAAAATTGCCAGTTCAATAGCAAAAGAAAATACAATATCCTTCTATCCACTAAGCGAAAATGAATTGATACATTATGTTAATACTTTTTTTAAAAGCAATAATTTAACTATCACCAGAGAAGCTGTAAATTTATTGTTAGAACTTGTTGATAACAATACTCTTGAGTTAAAGATTATTTGTAATCAATTGGCTTTTTTCTTTAATGTAAGTAAAGATCATAACAGCAATATCGATGAATTAGATATTCAAAAATATGTACATCATAGTAAAAATGAAAACTCTTTCTCTCTCTTAGAAATGATTTTAAATTCTAGATTAAAAGAAGCACTAGAAATCTCTCATGTTTTACTAGAGAGAGATCCAACCTTTGTATACACACTAACAGGTGGTATTTTATGGGGGTTTAGAAGACTTTTAAGTGTTTTAGAGAATTTAAATGAAGGCGAGTCAAATTACCAGGCAATGCAAAATGCTAGTGTTTTTGGTGTTAAAAAAGGGATTTATAGAAAAGATGACATCACTTCATATAATAATGCAATAAGAAATTATTCAATTAAAAATACTCGAAATATAATCTCTTTACTAATCGATAGTGATGTAAAAATAAGAACCAACACTGGAGAATTGTTAAAACTAGAAATTGAACAACTTCTTTACAATATTATTGTAAAAAAAGGTGCTAAAACCTTAAAGTTCGAGACACCTTCATTGAAAAACAAACTATAGGGATAATTTTTCTTTTAGCCTTTTGGCTACAGATATAGGAATTTTTCCCTCTTTAGATAATTGCTCTTCACTTGTTTTTAAGATCTCTTCAACACTACCAAAAACTTTCATAAGTCTCTTTGATCTTTCTTTGCCAATACCCTTAATATCTTCTAACAATCTAAAAGCAACTTCTTTACTTCTGAGGTTTTGATTAGCTGTGGTTGCGAATCTATGACATTCGTCTCTAACTGCAATCAGTGTTTGAAGAGCTAAGGAATCTTCCTCTAGTCTTAAGGGCTCTCTCTCATCACTAAATACTAATTCTTCAAATCTCTTTGCAAGTCCCACCACAGGTATTTCACTAAGGCCTAGATCTTCTAGTATTTGTGTTACGGCATTAACCTGCCCCTTACCACCATCAATTAAAATTAAGGAAGGTCGCTCTAGATTATCATTTAATACTCTCGAGTATCTTCTTGCAGCAGCTTCTCTCATTGCTTCATAATCATCAACCTTGCCATCAAGAGTTTTAATATTAAATCTTCTATAATTTGCTTTGTCCGGATTTCCATTTCTAAAGGAAATTAAAGAGGCTACGGTATATTTGCCTGATAGTTGAGCTATATCAAAACCTTCAATAAGAGTTGGTAAAGCTGGCAAGTCTAATAGTTTTTGTAAATCTTCAAGGGCTTTTGAATTGTCTTTGTTACGAAGTCTTTTCTCTACATCTCTTGAGGCATTTTCACTCGCCATTTTTAGTATTCTATAATGTTTACCCTCATAGGGGATAGCAACATTTAATTCAACTTCTAACTCTTCTTTAAAGAATTTTGATACATATTCACATTTTATATCATGAGAGACGTAAAGTTGATTTGGTAATTTTAATCCGTCTGAATAATATCTTATTAAAAAATTTAGTAAAGAATCAGTTTCATCACCTAAGGTAGTTCCTCTATAAAGGGCTCTACCCATTAGTGCGCCATCTCTCATCTGCATTATACTAATAGTATATAAGGGACCCCTCATTTCAATTGATGCATAATCCCGTTTCTCTTGAATAAAGTCCATAGCTTGTTGATTAGAGCTTATGGTTAATAATGCATTTAGCAAATCTCTTTTTTGAGCTGCCTTTTCAAAATCTAACTCTTTGGACAATTTTAACATTTCATTTTGAGTTTGTTTTATAAGATTTTCATTATTACCAGATAATAACTTTTTTACTTCTACAACATATTTAGCATAATCCTCTTTGCTTATTTTTCCACAACAAGGAGCTTTACATCTGCCAATATGATAATATAGACAGGGTGTTTTTCTTTTTTTCATAGGAGTTGAACATTTTCTAAGTGGATACATTTGTTCAATCAAATCCAAATAGGTCTGTAAACTTGCAACCCCTGGAAAGGGACCATAATAAGAGGAACCATCTTTAATAATTCGTCTTGTTTTATATACTTTGGGAAAATCTTCTTTCGTAAGTCTAATAACGGGATAGCTTTTACCATCTTTAAGATCGATATTATAATGAGGATTATATTTTTTTATTAAGGTATTTTCTAAAACAAGAGCTTCATATTCATTACCTGTGATAATATGCTCAATTACTCTTATCTTTTTTACAAGTGCGGCAGTTTTAGCATCCCTATTTGATAAAAAATAATTTGTTACTCTCTTTCTTAAATCTTTAGCTTTGCCTATATAAATTACTTTTTTATTACTATCGAGCATGAGATAAACCCCACTTTGGTGGGGCAAGGTTTTAGCTTGTTCGCTTGGTGTTAAAAATTCTTCTTTGACACTATCGCCCAAAGATGTTACCTCTGAATCTATCTCATTATCCATAATTTTATAATAATTTTTCCTCAAATATAGTTTTAGCTCTACCCTTTAATGGATTTTCTTTTCCACTTAGCATAGTAGCTAAAGCTTCTCTTTCTACTTGTGAAAGAGTAACTGAACCTAGTTTATTGTTTTTAAAAGCTTCTACTGCAATAGGACAAACTTTTTCAATCATTTGTAATATAACTTCTCCATAAGCCCTAATTTCATATTGAGCATGTGGATCGAGTCTTAATTCAAGGAAGTGAAATAGATTTCTTAAATCCATCTGCCAATACCATTGAGTATATAAAGAAAGGGGCAAGTCAATTCTAGCAAGTTCTCTAGCTATTCCCATATCTAAAATTTGATTGTAATTATCAAAAATAAGCTTTTTATCTTGTTCAAACTTTTCTAATACTTTGTTAGCAGTTTCAAGATCAACACATTCATTTTTTCTACCTTGTTTGTTATCCAAAGATTGCATATTAATATGTTTATAATCTGGTCTGTAGCATTCATCACTCATTACACTGTATCTTCCGGAAATCTCGTTAACTCGACCTGTTCTGTGTCTTATCCATTGTCTCGCTACAAAGATAGGCATTTTTACATGAAAAGTAAAATTAACTTGTTCAAAAGGAGAAGAGTGATCATTTCTTAATAGATAGTTTATTAAACCTTTATCTTCTCTATAACTTTTAGTTCCGTCTCCATAAGAAATCCTTGCCGCTTGAACAATTCTGCTATCACTTCCGCAATAATCAACCAATCTTATAAAACCTTTGTCTAAAACCTTATATTCTTTATCAAGAATCTTCTCAGCTTCTTCTTCTATACAATGAGCCATGTTTCTCTCCTAATTATATATATATTATATTAAATTCATTCTAGATAATGTTAGTGCAATTGATGCACAAGCGGCTGTTTCACTTCTTAAAACCCTTTTACCTAAGGTGTATGAATTAAACCCACTAGATTTGAACATATTTCTTTCTCTTTTGGAAAACCCTCTCTCAGGTCCTATTGCTACAACACACTTTTCATTTACTCGTTGGTACAAACTTAAACTTTCACCTTTTAAAACATTATCGAGTAATATTTTATCAAAGGAATTATCAAATAATCTAATGGCATCAGCCATGTTATCTACGATTTTAACTTCACTAATTGAAGTTTGAGCGGCCTGCATCGCTCCATCAATTAAAACTCTCTTATATTCATCTTTGATGTAAAAATTTGCCTTAGCGTAGGACTTTTCAGTTGTATCTGCACCCGCTATTACAATTGTTTCAACACCGAGAGAAACAGCTTCTCTTAAAATTCTTTTCATACAAATTGGGCGAACAAAAGCTATAAGCAGTGTTAAGGGATGTAATTTATCCACCTCTGATATAGTAATTTCAAAAGAAAAGTCTAAAGTTTCACTATTTATATCTATAATAGTTGCAACGCCTTTATCACCATTTATAATACCAGCACTAAAGTTTTCACCAATCTTTAATTTTAATATTTTTTTTATGTGCCTAGCTCTCTCATCATTGATGGGTAGGCTATTTTTTTCTTCTAATTTGTCAAATAAAATAATGTTCATAACAAAATGAATAATACACATATTCACATCTTATCGCAAGTTCCAACTTTTTTTATTAACTAAATATCTACCAATAAACAAAGCTACCAAGAAAATACTTGATAGCTAAAATATTAATTGTTTAATGATTTATATTATCTTCATCTGGTTCCCAATTTTAATAAAAGCATTTATTGCTATATCTAGTTGCTCTTTTGTATGGACTGCTGATAATTGAACTCTTATTCTAGCTTTACTTAAGGGCACAACTGGATAGCAAAATCCTATTACATAAATGCCTTCTTCTAATAGCTTTTCAGACATCTCAACTGCAATAACCTCATCGTAGAACATAACAGGGACAATAGCTGTATCACCTTTTACTAGATCAAAGCCTGCTTTTTGCATTTTTTCTCTAAAGTATTTGGCATTTTCCATTGTTTTGATTCTAAAAGGATTATCTTTTTCTATTAACTCTAAAACTTTGATAGTTCCACCTGCGATTGCTGGTGCTAAAGTATTTGAAAACAAATAAGGTCTAGCGTGTTGTCTAAACAAATCAATCAAACATTGTTTGCCTGAAATACAACCACCACTAGCACCGCCTAAAGCTTTACCAAAAGTTGTTGAAATCAAATCAACTTCAACTTCACAAAATTGGGGAGTACCTCTACCGGTTTCTCCGATATAACCTGTTGCATGAGAGTCATCAACTACTACAATTGCTTCATACTTATTAGCAAGTTCTACAATGCTCTTTAAATTAGCAATATCGCCATCCATTGAGAAAACACCATCAGTTGCAATTAATCGTCTACCACAGTCTTTACTTTCAATAAGGCATCTCTCAAGATCTCTCATATCACTGTGCTTATATCTAAAGCGCTGAGCTTTGCAAAGTCTAACACCATCTATTATAGAGGCATGATTTAACTCATCACTAATAATTGCATCGTCACTCGTTAATAATGGTTCAAAAAGAGCACCGTTTGCATCAAAGCAAGAAGAAAATAAAATAGTATCATCGGTATTTAAATATTCACTTACCTTTTTTTCTAATTGTTTGTGGATTTGTTGAGTTCCACAAATAAAGCGAACTGAGGATAAACCATAACCCCATCTATCCATTGCGTCTTTGCTTGCTTGAATTACTTGTTTGTTATCACTTAAGCCCAAATAATTGTTGGCGCAAAAGTTTAAAACTTTTTGTCCATCATTAACTTCAATCTCTCCTCGTTGAGGAGTATTTAAAATTCTTTCAGTTTTACTTAGACCTTTTGTCTTTAGACCCTCTAGATATTCGTTAAGTTCTTTTTCAAGATGTGTAATCATAACTTAGCCTCCTTGAAATTTTATCTAACATTTCACTAACCATACTCGATAAATCATAAAATGGATTGAATCCCCATTGCTCTCGTGCCTCACTATCATCAAGTTTATTTGGCCAAGAGTCAGCAATTTTTTGTTTCAAAGGATCTATCTCATAGGTTATTTCAAATTCTGGAATATGTTTTTTTATCTCTGCTGCAATTTGTGCAGGAGAAAAACTCATAGCTGTAATATTGTAAGCATTTCGGTGTTTAAGTTTTGAAGGATCTGCATTCATCAAAGTTATAACAGCTTTTACAGCATCTTTCATGTAAAGCATATCCATATATGTATCCTCTTTTATAGGACAAACATATTTCTTATTTTTAATAGCTTCATGAAATATTTCAATAGCATAATCTGTTGTTCCACCACCGGGCTTAGTTAAATAACTTATTAAGCCTGGAAATCTAACTCCCCTAGTATCTACATTATATTTACTATAATAATAATCGCAAAGTAATTCTCCTGCAACTTTTGTTATTCCATAAATTGAAGAAGGTCTTTGAATTGTTACTTGAGGTGTATTGTCTTTATCAGTGGAACTACCAAAGGCTCCAATAGATGAGGGAGTGAACAAGCTACAATCAAATTCTTTGGCTATTTCTAAAATGGTAGTTAATCCATTTATATTTATATCCCAAGCCATTGTAGGGTTTAATTCCCCTTTTGCTGATAATATAGCTGCCAAATGAATTATTGTATCTGTGTGGTGTTTTTTTACAATTTCTCTAAGTTTGTCCCCATTTCTACAATCTGCTATATAAAAAGGCCCTTCACTAATTAAAGCTTTATTGATATCACAACGAATATCAACAAGAACAACATTCTCATTGGAATAAATAGCTCTTAAAGCCAATGCTATCTCGGATCCTAATTGTCCTAAGGCTCCAGTAATCAAGATGTTTTTCACAACGCCCCTCGCTTTGTTCTATATATTGAACATAATTTCATTATATCAAACTTTTAAAACTTGGCAACATTGTTTTTATAAAAAGACTAACAATTTATATAAAAATAAACGCCTAAAATTAATTAAAGGCGTCTATTACTTATTATCTTATTCTATCACTTATTCTTATAGCATTAGAGAGTCTATCTTTTCTCCATTCATCTATTTCTAAAGTTGTTAAACGCCAACTCCAATTTGAAGATCCACAAGTTGAGGGGGTGTTCATTCTGCCATTGGTATCCAATTCTAAAATATCTTGCATTGGAATAACTGCCCATTTACTACTAGAGAAAAGCATACTTCTAACCAACTTCCAAACAACTTCTTCATTGCTACTTTCAAGATATTGTCTAATAATATCTTTTTCACCATCACTCAATTTGTTAAACCAACCACGAGTTGTATCATTATCATGAGTTCCTGTATAAACCACACTATTGTAATTACAATGATGAGGCAAATAAGCATTGGTTGCATCAAATTTACCATTTCTGAACCCAAATGCAAATTGTAAAATTTTCATTCCAGGTAAATTATTATTATCTCTAAGCGCTTCAACTTCATCAGTTATTACACCAAGGTCTTCAGCTATTACAGGTAAATCTTTAAATTCATTTTTCAATTGATCTAATAAAAGTTGGCCTGGTGCTTTTACCCATTTACCATTTAAGGCTGTTTTTTCACTACTTGGAACTTCCCAATAAGACTCTAAGCCTCTAAAATGATCAATTCTAACAATATCACAAGTTTTTAAAGTAGCTTTTAATCTATTAGTCCACCAAGCAAAATTGGTTTCAATGTGCTTAGACCAGTCATATACAGGGTTTCCCCAAAGTTGACCTTCATCACTAAAAGCATCTGGTGGAACTCCTGATGAAAATATCTGTTGATAGTTTTTATCCATTTTTAATAATTCAACATTGGTCCAAGCATCTACACTGTCTCCAGCAACAAATATTGGAATATCACCAATGATCTTTATGCCCTTCTCATTGGCATAAGATTTTACCTTATTCCATTGAGTGAAAAAGAAATATTGGATTGCTTTTATAATTTCAATTTTTTGGTGATTTTTCTTCTCTAATTCAGCAATTGTTTTCTTATCTCTTTTTTTAATATTTTCAGGCCATATCATAAACCATCTTGAATCATTAAATTGTTCAACTAAAACACTATAAAGAGCATAATCATTTAACCAATAGCTATTGTCTTCACAAAAAGAATTGTAATCACTTTTATCAGGGTTTTCTAATAAAGTAAGAGCAGCTTTTTTAAGTAACGGCTCTTTAAATAAGCGAACCTTATTATAATCTATTCTATCAGTTGCTTCTAATGGATCACTAAAGATATCAGTTAATTCAAGATATCCATCAAATGCTAATTCATGTAAATCAATTAATAATTCATTACCTGCAAAAGTACTTCTTGAAGCATAAGGAGAATCTCCAAAGCCTGTAGGACCTAAGGGTAATATTTGCCATAATGTAATATTCATTTGCTCTAATAAATCTACAAACTCTATAGCTTTTTCGCCCAAGCTACCAATACCATACCTTGAGGGCAAAGAGGTGGGATGTAATAATACTCCACAATTTCTAACTTCACTTTTCATAAATCCTAGTTTAATGAATTAATGGCTTAAATGCAAATGTAAAAACATCCTTTTTATGCTTTGCACAACTAAAAAAAACTATTAAAATTGCAATACTAATTACAATCAAAACAAACAATCAAAAATTGCGATTACTTACTCAATTGACATAACAAACATACTG
>CAZJGS010000045.1:0-18029 GCA_964545735.1 uncultured Spirochaetaceae bacterium | reverse complement strand
TATGCAGTGGTGGTGTGAGAGGACGGTTCCGTGAGGAACCCTCCTACTCGATTAATGCCAATTTAAGTCATTTTTTTTTTAAGCAAATACCAATAAATGAATAACCGAATTATCTTGAATTAAGAATATCTAATAAATACTCTTTTTACCTTGAAAATAACTATTATTTGTAATATTTTAAAGCTATGGGAAAAGATAGAGCTTGTGTGTATGGAATCGGTAATACCTTGATAGATATTATCACTAGTGTTGAATATGATGATTTAAAATCTTTAAACCTTACTAAAGGTATAATGCAATTAATTAACGAAGATTTTAGAGAAAAATTAATTGAATTTATGGCTGATAAATCTAAATTCTATTCTTGTGGTGGCTCATGTCCTAACACAATAATTACGTTATCAATGCTTGGTATAGATACCATCTTAGCTGGTAAAGTTGGAAAGGATGAATTTGGTAAAAGGTATCATGAGAACTTGAAAAAGTTTAACACAAAAGACGAACTTATAGACACTGATCAAAAAACAGGCTCATCTATCATTTTTGATACTCCAGATAGCGAAAGAACCATGAATACTTATCTTTGTGCAAACAGACTTTTCGATAAAAGGGATGTTAATGAAGAGAGTGTAAAAAAATCTACCTATTTTTATTTCACTGGTTATATGTGGGATACTGAGAACCAAAAAAAAGCTATAAAAAAAGCACTAAAAATTTCAAAAGCTTCTTCAACCAAAGTTGTTTTTGATATTGCAGATCCTTTTGCTGTTTCCAGATATAAAGAGACTTTTTTACAATTAATTACAAAAGAAATTGATATTGTTTTTGCCAATAAAGAAGAAGCTAGAATTATGTATGGTGGGGATGACCCTGAAGAAAACTGTATTAAACTTGGCAAAATATGTGAAACTGCTATTGTTAAAAATGGTATTAAGGGTTCAATTATTTCCCATAAAGGTGAAATCTTTATAATTCCTGTCCATGGATCTGTAAAACCTATGGATACCACAGGAGCTGGAGATGTTTATGCTGCAGGCTTCTTATATGGTCTTTGTAAAGACTTGGGTATAGTAGAAAGCGGTAGAATAGCATCTATCCTTGCTGGTGAAATTATTTCACAAGTTGGTGCTCAGTTTAGTGAAGAGAACCTCCAAAAAGCTATAAAATTAATAGATTGTTAATTTAGTAATTTATTGTTAATAGCCCAAAGAGTTAATTGAGAGATGGAGTGAACACCTAATTTCATATAAATGTTTCTTCTGTGTGCTTCAATAGTCCTTTCACTTATTCCAAGTTGAAGAGCAATATTACTATTATTTTTACCTTTTAAGATCAGAGAGAGAACTTGTTTCTCTCTTTTTGTTATATTAATAAAACTCACTTGTTTTGGATTTAAATACAAGATATTTTCTTTAAACTCACTAACTCTACAGTTACTATTTAATATAATAAAATTATCCTCTCCAAGTGCTTTTAATATACTAAGATTCTCTCCATCAGCCAATATTATTATAGAAACATTTTCATGGTTTTTGTAATAACATTTAATTTTAACCAGAGAGAGCAAGTCATGGGTCATTCTTATCACTACTCTAAAATTCTCTATTTGTTGTTCATTAATATTACTAGAGAACACACATTGCTCATATATTGAGGAATATAGGGCAAATTTTCTAAGGTTTCTTAAATCTTTTTGATTATCGTATACTATTAAATATGAATTTTTCATATTTACATATATACGGATATCTTTATTTTTGCCTTAACTCTTTTTTGTATTTGTCTAGAGTTTTTGAAAAAGCATCAGCAAATTTTCTAACTTCTGTGTTTCCCATTTTTTTGTGTTTTTCAACATTTATTCCATAACTTCTAAGTTCAGTCATGGCATTTCTAAGAGATAATCGCTCTTTAATATTTTCGTCTGTAAAGATATTACCCCTATCATCGAGAACAAGTACACCTTTTTCAGCTAATCTGTCTATGAGGGGAACATCGTGAGTAATAGCTAAATCACCGGCTTTGGCTAATTCAACTAATTTATCATCAGCGCTGTCACTACCACTTTCAACAACAATCATCTTGATAGAACTTTGTATTAGTTTTATTTTTTCATTACTAAGATCATTATTTTCTTTAATTGCCGTCATTCTTAAAATACCTGTGTGCTCATCTCTAGCAATTACGACATCTTTAAGACTTCTATCAGCTATAAAAGTAATATCTAAATTTCTCTTTATTGCAGCTCTTAATACTAAATTTCTCATTTTTGTTAAAAAGGAATCACTATCAACGTAAACTTTCATATATATCTATCCCTAAAATCATTTTTTTTAATAATAATATATTATTTAATTTAGTACTAGTATCATATTTTAATACTAAGCCTTGAAAAAAACATGTTATTTTAATATCTTTTAAACAACAAGATTTCTTGTTAATACAAAACCAAAAAAAACCGGAGATTATTAAATTATGAATCTTTCACCTCTACAAAAAGCACGTTATGAATATCAACCAAAGCTTCCATCAGTATTGAGAGAAGCTATCGACAATATTGTTCCTGTAATAGGGAATGCTACAGCTCCTGCAACAGACAGAGATCAACTTAAAGCATTATTTTCTAACACTTATGGTCTAAACAAAGTTTCCTTTGCCAAAGGCAACAACAAAGATATTAAAAAACAAATCAACGTTGGTGTTATTCTTTCTGGTGGTCAAGCCCCGGGTGGACATAATGTTATTAGTGGTCTTTTCGATGCTATCAAAAAAGCAAATGCAGATAGTAAATTATTTGGATTCAAAGGTGGCCCAAGCGGAATCATGGATGATAATACTTTAGAAATCACTAAAGATTACCTCGAGGCTTTTAGAAATACTGGTGGATTCGATATTATAGGATCTGGCAGAACAAAACTTGAAAGTGAAGCTCAGTTTGAGATGGCAAAAAAAACCTGTGAAAAACATGAAATTAGTGCTGTTGTTGTTATTGGTGGTGACGATTCTAATACAAATGCTGCTGTTTTAGCTGAATATTTCTTACAAACCAAAGCAAATATCCAAGTAATTGGTTGCCCAAAAACTATTGATGGGGACCTTAAAAATGATGAAATTGAAATTTCTTTCGGTTTCGATACTGCTACTAAAACTTATAGTGAATTGATTGGTAATATTGCACGAGATGCAAACTCAGCTAAAAAATATTGGCACTTTATTAAAGTTATGGGTAGAAGTGCCTCTCACATTGCTCTTGAATGTGCTCTTGAAACTCAACCTAATATTTGCTTAATCAGTGAAGAAGTTGAAGAGAATAAAACTTCTCTCTCTGGTGTTGTTGATAGTATCAGTACTATTATAGCAAACAGAGGAAACAAAGGCTTAAACTTTGGTGTAATTATTATTCCTGAAGGTCTTGTTGAATTTATTCCTGAGGTTAAAGCTTTAATTGATGAATTAAATGATTTATTAGCAAAAAAAGGTGATGCTTATTCAAATCTTGTTTCTAGTGATGAACAAGTTGCCTTTATACTAAATAATGTTTCTAAAGATTCTGCTAATGTATTTAGTATTTTACCAACAAGCATTCAAATGCAACTATTAATGGACAGAGACCCTCATGGTAATGTTCAAGTTTCAAGAATTGAAACAGACAAATTATTAATAGAGATGGTTGCTAAAAAACTATCAAAAATGAAAAATGAAGGTAATTACACAGGTAGCTTTAGTGCACAAAATCACTTCTTCGGCTACGAGGGCAGATGTGCCTTCCCATCAAATTTTGATTCAGATTACTGCTATTCCTTGGGCTTCAATGCATTTATGCTTATTGCTAGTGGTCTTTCTGGTTATTTATCAAGTGTTAAAAACTTAAGTGCTCCTGCTACTGAGTGGGTTGCAGGTGGTATTCCAATAACAATGATGATGAACATGGAACAGAGACATGGTGAGAAAAAACCTGTTATCAAAAAAGCTTTAGTAGAACTCGATGGTGCTCCATTTAATTATTTTAAAGCTCATAGAGATCAATGGGCAAGTGAAACTTGTTTCACCTACCCTGGTGCAATTCAATATTATGGTCCTAAGAGTGTTTGTGATCTTACAACTAGAACTCTTGCTATTGAACAACAAAAATAAATTATAATAAATATTATTTGAAATGGTTTGGTTATTAGTTTAATCAAACCATTTTTAGTTAATATAGCCTCTAAACAAGATTTAGATAAGCATATTAAAAATAATAGATTTAGCTTATGAAATATTTAATTTATTGTATTGACTTAATGCAATAAAAGATTTAGGTTAGTGTTTACTAACCAAGAGGATTAATAATGGAACAGCTAACAAAAAGGCAAAATGAAATAGTACAAACATCAATAAAACTAATTTCAGAAGGTGGCATACAGAACTTCACTATGAAGAGCTTAGCTGCTCATCTAGGTGTTAGCGAGCCTGCTATTTATCGTCATTTTTCTTGTAAAATGGATATTCTTCTCTCTATGCTTCAGAAAATTGAAGATACCAACATAATATTTAAAAAGGAGATTGAAGAAAATTCCCCTTCCCTATCTATGATAGAGCATATGTTTGTTCAAAATTCTAAAGTTTTCATTAATAATCCAGAACTCTCTTCAATCATTTTTTCAGAAGAAATATTTCAAAATAATAAAATACTCTCAGATAAAGTACTCAATATTATGTGGAAAAGAAATAATCTTACCTCTAAAGTCATAGCAGAAATCCAAAAAAATGGTGAAATCAGAAATGATATCTCTCCTGAAAAATTGACAACAATTATTATTGGTACACTTAGACTTACAATATCTAAATGGAGACTTTCAGGCTTTAGTTTTGATCTTGCAATTGAATTACAAGAAATTTGGGTAGCAATTAGCAGCATATTAACAGTGTAATTTTTTTTTATACATTTACGTTAGTTATTATTAACTAACATCATAGGAGTTTTAAATGAATCGATTTCTTAGCAGTTTACTTAGGCATCCAATAATTGTATTGGTTAGCATCTTACTAATTACATTAGGATTTTTAATCCCACTTTATACAAATTCTTATATTGAAACAGATCTTGACAAATATATGCCACAAAGTCATCCAGCCTTTGTATATAGTACTCAAGCTGAAGAATGGTTCTCCATACAAGATGGTATTATCATTGCCGTAGAGAATACGGACGGAATATACCAAAGTGAAACTTTAGAAAAAATCAAACAAATCACTAAAGAATTGCAGGCTATGGAGGGAATTGATAAAAATGATGTAACCTCTCTCTATACTGCAGACAATATTAAAGGATCAGAATACGGTCTTGAAGTAAGTGAATTCTACAATAAAGTACCGTCTTCCCAAGAAGATCTATTGAAATTACAAGAAAGTGTTAAATCTAATGATATGGTTTATAAAAGATTAGTATCAGAAGACGAAAAGGTTACTCTCATTATTGCAAGTATAAGTGGAGCTGCATTTTCCCAAGAATTTTATCATGAAATATTAGACTTGGTAGACTCCTATGAGGGCCCTGAAATTCTACATGTCGCGGGAAGACCTATTGTTGAGGGCTCTCTAGCAGCATTAGCACCGGCTGATATGGCAAAAATGATACCCATTGTTATTCTAATTATTATTTTAGTTCTTCTATTGGTAATGAGAAGCTTCATGGCTACGATACTTACACTTTTAGTAGTTCTTCTAAGTGTTCTTTGGTCATTTGGCCTAATGTCAACTCTCAGCGTTCCCATATATGCGGTATCAACGATGTTACCAGTTATGCTAATTGCCATTGGCGTTGCAGATGGAATTCATCTTTTCAACCATTTGAAATTATATCAGCAAAAACACCCACTAGCCACCAAAAAAGAATGTGTGCAAGATATGATTACTGGAATGCGGAAACCAGTAATAATGACCTCTGTAACGACAGCAATCGGATTTCTATCCCTGCTAACATCACAAGTCTACCCTATTAAATATTTTGGTTTCTTTACCGCATTTGGTGTTTTAATGGCTATGTGTCTTTCTCTTATTCTAATTCCTGCAGGCCTCATGCTATTTGGTCTACCTAAATGGAAGATTATAAATAAACTTAAGATGAATAATAAAAAAGCGCCCTTTAGTAGAAAATTTTCTTCCTGGTTGCTCACTCACTCCACACTAACTATTATTCTTACAGTAATAATTATTGCAGGATCGCTCTGGGGAACATCAAAAGTTTGGATTGATTCCAGTTTCCTTTCTCAGTTTGAAAATGATAGTGAGATTAACATTGCAGATACCTATATAAATGATAATTTTGGTGGTACTTCAACAATGAATGTGATCTTCGATGCAGACAAGGAAGATGCTTTCAAAAATCCTGAAGTTTTAAAACTCATGGAAACTCTCCAAAATGATGTTGAAGAATCCCTTGATGTTGTTGGAAACTCATTCTCACTTACTGATTACATAAAGAGAATGAATATGGTAATGCACGCTGATGATAAAGCCTATAATATAATTCCAGATTCACAGGAGTTGATAGCCCAATATCTACTGCTCTATGAAATGAGTGGGGATCCTGACAACCTAACAAGTGTAGTTGACTATACCTATCAAAAAGCAAATATGACCTTTCAATTAAAGAGTGACAGCTCTGTTGCTATTAAATCAGCTATGGAAATTATTGAAAAGTATGAACCATCCCTTGAAGAATTGGGTGTAAATATGAATTATGCTGGATCTGGCTACAAGGCTTTAGTATTCTCAGATTTGATTTTAGAAGGACAAATTTACAGCATTCTAATTTCACTGGTTTTGGTAATTTTGCTTCTGAGTCTAATGTTTAAAAAATTAAAGATTGGATTAATTGGGGCAGTTCCTAGTATTATAACAGTCGGTTTTAGTTTTGGTATCATGGGAATACTTCAAATCCCTCTCAGCATTACCACAGCCTTGCTTACTAGTATTGCTATCGGAATAGGTATCGATTATGCCGTTCACTTTATTGAGAGATATAAAATTTATGCCAAAGAAACTGGTAATGCAGAAATAGCATTAGAAATGACAATGGAGCATTCGGGTCGTGCAATATCTTTTAATGCCCTTGTTGTCATATCTGGATTTCTTGTATTACTTTTTTCGGTATTTCCACCAAACAGAGCTCTAGGAGCACTGGTATCATTAAATATGTTCACAAGTTTCTTAGGAACCTTAACCATAATGGCACTACTTCTAGTTAAATCAAAAATATTCATTTCCAAGGAGATTAATGATGAAAAATAAAATTAAGTATAAATCAGCTTTAATACTGTTAGTATTATTATTTATAACTGGAGCACTTTTTGCCAAAAGCAACTACAGTGCACAACAAGTAATTGATAACGTCTATAGACGAGCAACTCCCTCTGATCAGACTGGAGAACTTATAATGACACTTGAAAACTCTCGAGGATCACAAAGAGTCAGAGAAATAAAGCAAAACATCAAAGAAGATAATGATGAAACAAAAAAGATAATGTTTTTTACATCTCCTGCAGATGTTAGAGGAACCTCATTCATGAGTTTTAGCTATGAGAAAAGTGAAAATGATGATCAATGGATCTATCTTCCTGCCCTAAGAAAAGTTAAACGTATTTCTAGTGGCAGTAGCAGCGACTACTTCATGGGTTCTGATTTTACCTATGATGATATGGGAGAGAGACTTCCAAGTGAAGATACACACTCAATTGTTGGAGAAGAGACTATTAACTCAGTTCACTGTATTATTATTGAAAGTATCCCTCTTAATAGTGATTATATGTACTCTAAAACACTCACTTGGGTTAGTGATGAATATTGGATAGGAATGAAAAAAGAATTTTATGATGAGGACAGTGATCTACTAAAAACACTCACTGTATCTGATTATAAATTGATTGATGGATATTGGATGATTACGGACTCCCTAATGTACAATATTCAAAGTGAACATAGTACCACAATTGAACTTAATAACCTTATTCTTGATTCAGGAATAAAGGACTCTATTTTCACAACAAGAACTATGGAGAAGGGTATAAGATGAAAAAAATAACCGCTTTAAGTTTAGCAATTCTTTTGCTAGTACTTTCAACAGCTACTGCTTCAGATTTAAGTTGGTATGGAAAAGTAAGAAATTATACTGGAGTTCTTAGTTCACAAGATTTTGAATATGCCATGATGCAAAATACCTTTGATTTATCCCTTGAATACTATGGAGAGAATTCAGCCTTCCTTGTTAACCCTTATTTTAATTACGATTTTGATAAAGAATTAACAATAAACCTAAGAGAGGCTTATATAGATCTTTATCTTGAGGATGCAGATTTGCGCATCGGACAACAAAAAATTATTTGGGGTAAAGCAAATGGAGCATTTATCACAGATGTAGTATCTCCAAAGAATCTCCAGGAGTTCCTTCTCCCCGATTTCATTGAAATTAGATTAGGAGTTACTGCTCTAAATTTAAACTACTATAAAAATGATTCTACTTACCAACTTATATGGGTCCCTATTTTTACTCCAAATACCTTACCAGAAGAGCACTCTATCTGGAATGTAAAGGAAAAGGATTTCTCTCAAAGCGCTGATGATATTGATATATCACTTAAGAATAGCGAAATTTTCGCAAGGTATTCCCTATATACTCCTAAAGTTGATTTTGAACTTATGGGTGGCTATATGTTTGATGATGAGCCCACATTTATTGGTGTAGATACGTTTACCCACTACCGTACATCAATTATAGGGGGAAGTCTAAGCTCTACTCTTGGTGATGTAATTATCCGTAGCGAAGGAGCTCTATATAATGGAAAACATGTCAACGCTAGTATTGAAATGGATTACCTACACTATATGGTAGGACTAGACTATAAAATCAACGGATGGAACTTTAGTGCACAATTTATTCAAAAAGTATATCTTGATTATAAAGATGATAATCCAGATATAAATAAGTGGCAAAATACACTAACCTTTATGACTAACAA
The DNA here is from genome assembly GCA_964545735.1 of uncultured Spirochaetaceae bacterium. Classification (GTDB taxonomy): domain Bacteria; phylum Spirochaetota; class Spirochaetia; order Sphaerochaetales; family Sphaerochaetaceae; genus Pleomorphochaeta. The sequence goes on along the minus strand of CAZJGS010000045.1, from coordinate 9,036 downwards.
AGAATTTTTAGAAAATACACTTAGACTTGAACTTTTCACCTATCTGGAATTTAATGATTTAAATGCATTAATTAGACCTAAAGTCACCTATGATCTCTCTGATGACATTAATTTGATTTTTGGTTCAAATATCTTTCTTGGTGATAGTGGCACCTTTGGACAATTTGATGATAATGACACAATCTATGCAAAGATTGAGCTCAGTTTCTAATAAAAAAATTAGTTAGTAGTTTTTATTTGTAGTAGAGAATTAAATTAAAGAACAGTAAAGGAGAAACCGGAGTTTTGATATTTTTATCAATAATCCGGTTTCTATATTTTTATATATTCTATATTCAATTTTCAAGCACAATTTTAATAGACATAATGTTTGTTTGACAATTCTAATTTTATGAATTACTCATCCTAATTTTAAAACCTATTAGCATAAAATTAAATAATATAAAGAATAGACTAAAGCAGTGTTAATCCTTTCAAAAGATATAAAGATTTAGATTTACAATAAAATTAATATTATCTTGTTTTTATTAACCTAAACAATTATAATCCATCCTATGAAATTAAAACATAAATTAAAGCTAATGCCTGGACTGAGATTAATTTTTGGCTTTGCTTCAATAATCATTATTGGAGGTATTTTATTATTATTGCCTATCAGTCACCAAAGTGGCAAATCAATAAGTGTTGTTAATTCCTTCTTTATTTCAGCAAGTGCTGTTTGTGTAACAGGCCTTAGCACAATTGATATAGGAAATACCCTATCCATATTTGGCTCTATTGTTTTAGCCACCTTGATACAATTAGGTGGTTTGGGGTTTGCATCCTTTGCTGTTTTTTTTCTCATGATTATAGGCAATAGCCTATCCTATTCTAATTTAACTCTTGCTAGAGAATCACTAAACACGATTCCAGGCTTCGATATAAGGGCTTTGGTAAAAACTGTAATTATAACCTCTCTAATTTGTGAAATAACAGGGACTCTTCTCTTTTACCTTACCTTTAGACTAGATTATCCAACTCTTAAGGCTATAGGACTTTCAGTTTTCCATTCAATTTCTTCCTTCAATAATGCTGGATTTGATTTATTGGGAAATTTTACAAGTATTTCAAATTATAATAATGATATTTTACTAAACTTAACCACCGCTGTTTTAATAATTATTGGTGGTTTAGGTTTCTTTGTTATTTATGATTTATTTTCTTATAAAAAAAACAAAAGATTAACAACTCATACTAAAATCGTTTTAACTATGAGTGGTTCCCTTTTGTTAATAGGAACTTTTGTATTTTATATAAGCGAGAATGGAATAAGTATTTTAGAAGCTTTTTTCCAAAGTGTAACAACCAGAACAGCTGGGTTTAATACAATAAGTATTCCAGGCTTAAGTAATGCTAGTGTTGTTATAATGTTATTTTTAATGTTTGTTGGAGCCTCCCCTGGTTCAACCGGTGGTGGTATTAAAACTACAACAATGTTTACTATTCTTTTATCCATAATCAAAATACCAGCACACAATACTGTTAATGCTTTTTACAGAAAAATATCTGATTCATCAATTATTAAAGCTTTTTTAGTTGCAGCGTTTGCTGTTTTTGCAATAATTATTACAGGAGGGATTATATTTTCAATAGAAGGCAATGCTTTTACTTTTGAAGAAGTAATATTTGAATGTGTTAGTGCTTTTGCAACTGTAGGTCTTTCTATGGGAATAACAACACATTTATCATCGTGTAGTAAAATATTTTTAATTATATTAATGTTTATTGGAAGATTAGGTCCTTTAACTATCGCATTTAGTTGGAGAGCTTCAGCAAAGAGATTCCACTATATTGAAGAAAATATCCTAATCGGATAAGGAGTTTATCATGGCAGATAATAATTTATATGGTATCATAGGCCTTGGCCGTTTTGGCCTCGCCCTTGCAGAAAATTTAATAGATAATAAAAAAACTATAATCGCAATTGATAAGGAACAAAGTAAACTTTATCCTCTAAAAGAAACTGTTAATCAGTTAATACATCTTGGAGAACTTACAAAAGACTCCTTAAAAGAAGCAGGTATTGGAGATTGCGGAACAGTTGTTGTTTGTATTGGTAAGGATGTAGAAGCTAATATTCTTGCTACTTTGAACGCCATTGAACTTGGTGTTCCTCGCGTTTATGCGAAGGCTATAAGCAATGACCACGGCAGAGTTTTAGAAAAAATTGGAGCTAAAGTTATTAACCCTGAAGTTGATATGGGGGCTAAACTTGCAAAAACTCTTTCAGCTAAATTAACCCTGGATGTTTTGCCAATTGGAGAGGATTTCTCAATTATTGAAATTAAGTTAAACAATAAATTTACTGATAAATCAATTTCAGATTTAAATTTTAGAGGAAAATTTGGAATTAATGTTGTAGCTATAGTTAGAGATGACAAAGCAAATGGTTATATTATGCCCGATACAGAATTACAAAAAGAAGATATTTTAGTTATTAGTGGTAATAATCGTGATATTAGTGCTTTTGAAAAAGAGAATTCCAAATAGTTATGGCAAAGAGAACAATTATTATCGCAGGTAGTGGAGTTTTTGGAACAGCAATCGCTGAGAGATTAGCTTGGAATACAGAGAATCAAGTATTAATATATGCTAGAAAAAATGAGGTTGTTGATGAAATTAATTCAATTCATAAAAACTCCAAAAGTTTTTCAACTCGCTATATAAATAAAAATATAAAAGCTTTTTCTGACCTACAAACTTTTAGCAAAGCTTCTTTTATTTTTTTAGCTATTCCCTCCAAAGCAATTCTTAGCTTTTGCTCAAAAATAAGTAAATATGTTAATGAAAATACTTTAATTATCAATCTTGCTAAGGGTATGAGTGCTGAAGGTGCCTTTATTACTGAAAAACTACCCTTTAAAAGAAAAGCTAGCATGAAAGGTCCCACCTTTGCTATTGAACTACTCAATGGATTTCCCTCAGCTTTTACCTTTGGAGGAGAGAAACATGATTATTTACAAATCAAAGATGAAGTATTAAAAAATACAGCCCTTACTCTGGATTACACATTAGATATTAGAGCTGTTGAACTTCTTAGTATATTAAAAAATATGTATGCCATTGCGATTGGTCTTGTATCGGGAAGGTATAACTCCCCAAATGTAGACTTTTTAATATATACAAAGAGTGTTAATGAAATGAGACGCTTTTTGATTCTTTTTGGATGTGAGCCTTCAACCATTTTTAAATATTGTGGTATAGGAGATTTGGGTCTTACCAGCTTAAATGATTTGTCAAGAAATAGAACTTTAGGCCTTTTAGTTGGTAAAGGATTTTTAGTGGATAATAAAAGTTCTACAGTAATTGAGGGATACAGAACAATAAAAGTTATGCATGATAAAACAAAAGAGAATGATCTGGTGGATGATTATCCTATTGTTACAGCTCTTTACAAATTGATGTACAAAGAAGAGACTTTAACAGATTATATAAATACTGTATTTAAATAAATATATAAATAAAAGGGAAGCATATCAAAAAGAATGCTTCCCAATTTATTTATAAAAATATATTTTAATTTTTTATAATTTGTCCATTTTTTACAACTAAACTAGCCTTTGATAATAGTGCTTCGCCAATTGTAATATTTAACTGCTCTGCTCTATCCAAATTTAGTATAAAATTAAATTGAGTAATATCATCTAAGAAAATTGTACCAATTTCACTTGGAGAAGTTCCTTTTAATAACTTAAGTGCATTTTCACCACAAATTCTTCCAACTTTATAGTAATCAAGTCCAAAGCTCATTAGAAAGTTTGTATTTTCACTACTTGTTGTATCACTATTAAATAATGGTAAATCATATTGAGTACAAACCTGATCAACACTAGCTATTGCAGAGACTACAGTATTATCATTTCCAACAAAGATTCCATCTACCCTATCAGCAATTGATAAAATAGCCATTTTAACTTCTGCTGAATTTGAAACACTAACCGCAACTAATTTAATATCATTATCATTACAATACTCTAAAGCTCTTTTATATATAGCAACACCATTAGATTCATTACCACTGTAAATCATACCTAATGTTTTTATTGATGCCAATTTATTAAAAATCTCTAATTGTAATTCAATTGGATTTCTATCACTAATACCGCAAATATTTGTTAACCCATCATCCATAAATCCTGCACTGTAAGGGTCAGTAATAGCAGCAAATTCAACAGGTATCGCTGATTTATTAAATGCTACAGCCAGAGCTTGTGCAGGAGGTGTAGCAATTCCTATAACCAGATCCTTATTACCATCTTTAAAAAAGTTTGCAATTGATACAGCGGTAGAAATCTCAGCATTACAGTTTTGTAAGTCAAATTCACAATTTAATCCATTATCATTTAATACATCCATAATTCCAGTTTCTATAGCATCAAGTGCCGGATGAGCAACAAATTTCGATATCCCAATTTTATAAATTTTTTCAGTTCCTACATCTTCTTTTGTTCCACTTGCAAAAAGTGCTGAAAGTGTTAAAACACTTAATAATAATACATTGGTTAGTTTTTTCATTTTTTTCTCCATTTAATTATTTGTTACTATATGTAGAAACAAACACAGTGTCAATGTACTTTTACATAGAAACACAAAAACTTTTAAAAACCTTCTTTTTTTTCATCTTGAGCTTGCTTAAAACACAACTGGCTTATAAAACAAAATGGAAGCAATTAATATTTTAAAAGCTTCCATTTTCTATATTAAATTCAAGTATATGAATTAAAATAGTCAACTACTGTATCTTAGGAACATATGCACTACCAGAATCATTTCCATTGAATATCCTTCATTAAAATATTCAGTTTTTAAGCTGAATGTAAGTCAAAAATTAATATTTTATTTTATCCGTGTGGATAAAAATCCTTCAAAGAAATTACGGGCGTTAATTCCCAGAGTTCTGTTTTTATAACCACCTTCCTGAACAAATAAAATAGGACAGGATAGCTTTCCAATTTCATGGCCATTATTCTTAAAATCATTTGCAGAAAGCGACCAAGTTCCTGTTGGATCCCCTTTTGCTATATCAAGACCAAGACTAATGATAAGATATTCCGGTTTAAAATCTTTAACTCTTTTAAGAGCTTTAATAAGAACCTTTAAATATTCTGCGCCTGAAAGATTTTCTTTCAATGGATAGTTCTGATTAAAACCTTTACCTTCCCCATCCCCTGTTTCATCGGCAAAACCTGTGAAATAAGGGTATGCAAAAGACGGATTACCATGAATTGAAACAGTTAAAACATCGTTTCTTGAATAGAAAATTTGCTGGTGTCCATTACCATGATGATAATCTATATCAAGTATCGCAATTTTACCGTACTTTGAAAGAAAATGCGCTGCTATGGAAGAATTGTTAAAATAACAAAAGCCACCAAATACATCACTCTCAGCATGATGGCCCGGAGGTCTAACCAGGGCATATACAGTATGGTATCCTTCAAGTAACAAATCAGCCCCTGTTAAGGCACAATTTACTCCAGAGCGTGCAGCTATAAATGCATTTTTATTTAAAGGGGTGAATGTATCAATACAATAATATATGGACTACATATATTTTAATAATAGTGAGAAATTTCCCTTTTCACCTAAAGATCTAAGTTACTCTAAAGTAAATGCTTGGTGGTTATCTGAAGCATCATTTTTAGCATATTGTCACCCTGGATTTGTCAGAATGGCTTATAAAATAGCAAATTTTCCTGAGTTTAAATTCTTTAAAGGACCAGGGACAGAGTGTATAGTTGCATCCTCTAAAAATTCTGTAATTATATCTTTTAGGGGAACAGAGACTAGCAGTTTTTCCTTTTTTCATGAACTTGCAACTAATCTTAAGGCAAGCCCTGTAGCATTTAAACAGGGGGGCACTGTACATAGTGGATTTTTAGATGCATTAGATGAAATTTGGGAAGAGAAAGATAAAGAGTATTTTAAGAAGAATCCCGAACATCACACAGGGCTTAGGCTTTATATTGAAAAATTAGTCGCTCAGTCAGCAGATAGGCCTATTTGGATCTGTGGACACAGTCTTGGAGGAGCTTTAGCAACACTCTGCTTTGCTAGAATTCCAGAGGCTACAGGTTTATATATATTCGGTGCCCCTAGAATTGGCGATAGAGAGTTTAATAAACTAATAAACAATCGTCCCTGCTTTAGAATTGAAAACTCTGGAGATCCTATACCTATTTTACCTCCCAAAATACCAAGTTTAGAATTTAATTTTGTAAATTCAGGAGAGGTAATCTCTCTTGATAAAAAAAGTGCTCCCTTACCCAAAAAAAGCAGTTTAAATAATAGCAAGGGTAATCTTGATAATAAAGAGATAAAAAGTGCTGAGGAAAAGGGTGAATTAGAGATAGTTGAATCATGGAAAGTATTGCCCAAAGATTTTAATGAACTAGATAAAAACATAAAACAGATAGGACATCATATAAAAAAGAGTTTAAAGGACTACTCTACATACTTAGAAGAAGCCGTTGAAGAACTAAAGCCTAATATAGAAAGCCATATGCCTATCTATTACACAGTAAAGCTATGGAATATTTTATTGGAAAAATAGAGAGCAGTTTAAAGATCAGAATTATTGATTATAATATTTTAGCAACTCAAAATAAAGGCCTAAACCCGAGTCAATATTTAGAGCATATATTAAAAAATTAGATTTTTAAAAAACACTTGAGATTTAGAGATAAAAAAAGAGGTACACGTGGCACCTCCCTTATATTATTTTAATAAAGATTTTGGAATTTCAATCAAATTTTCATCACTAACTCTATAGAATATTGTAATAAAACCAATGGTAGAAATTAATTCACTTTTGGTCTTTGTAGCTAATTCAGCGCTTAAATCTTTCAAATGATCTTTATTGGCTTGAAATTTTACTTTAACCAATTCGTGATGTAATAGTGCTTGGTCTAATGCAAAGACTACAGATTCCCCAACACCTTCTTTTCCAACCATTACAATTGGGTTAATACTTTGCGCTTGGGAGCGCAAATAGTTTCTTAAATTACTTTTCATAAAACTGACTTTACCAACCTTTAAAAAATATAGCAATACCAAAACTCAATTTTCACACTAAATTCAAGTTTTAATTGTATAGTTTTGCTACTTCAAATCTTTTTATTTTCTTTGTACTAGTTGTAGGCAAAGGCTCCTTGGTTATAAAAATTTTCTCAATTCTCTTGTAAGAAGTAGAATCTTTATTTACTTCAGCTATAATTGAATTAATTTTTTTTTCAGCTTGAGCATCACCAACTTCTTTAAACCAATCTTGGTTTGGATAAACTAGTGCTTTAATCCCTTCACTCTTTGTTGCTTTATTTTTGATAAAAGGAACAATACAGATTTGATCTATTTCATTATAAAGTTGGAAATGGTCTTCAATTTCTTCAGGGAATACATTTTTACCACCTTCAGTTACAATAATATTTTTTGCTCTACCTGTTAGATACAAATAACCTTTACTATCAATGTGACCAACGTCGCCTGTATTAAGCCATCCATCTTTATCTAGAATTTCATCTGTAGCTTCTTGATTATTGTAGTAACCTTTCATTACAACTGAACCCTTTATATATAATACGCCATTACCTTCACTATCTGGTTCAACAATTTTTTGCTCTAATGTTGGAATTATTTTACCAACAGAAGATGCTATATAAGCTTCAGTAGGATTTAAGTGAGTAATTGGACTGGTTTCAGTTAAACCATAACCTTGAACAAAATCAATTCCCAATTCATTAAACATTTTAAAAGTTGAAGTTGGAAGTGGTCCACCACCACAAATACAAATTCTGTTGGTATCAAGAGAAATTTGTTTAAGAAGGAAATTAAACATTTTAGCACCAACATTCTTTTTGGTAATTTTTTTAATTACACCGGAAATAACCATTAAGAATCTAATTAAACCATATAAAATTTTGCCCTTCTTTTTTACTCCATTTAACAAACCTGCAAGAAGTTTATTAAATAGCATAGGAACACCTAAGAACATGGTAACTTTACCAATCTTTAATTCTTTCAATACTTGGCTTATAATTAAACGTTTTCCAAATACTACCTCAGCTCCTACACTTATTGATACAATAAATACAGCAAGCATTGTATAAGCATGATGAATAGGTAAGATTGCGTAGAAAACATCAGAGGGTAAAATAGTCATGTTACATTGGGCTAAGTAACTATCACTAACTAAATTTTCATGTGTTAACATAACACCCTTTGGAGTTCCTGTTGTTCCACTTGTAAATAAAATGGCTGCGATATCTTCACTTTTAGCTTTATAAGCTTTTGGATTTAATTCACCTTTGACTAAATTGTTAAATAAATATCTTTCTTTGTCATCTTCTTCTAGACAAACTCTTTTTAATAATTTAATATCTTCATCTATTGTTAAAGTATCTATTTGAGAAGTATCTGCATACAGAGCCATTACTCCAGCAAATTTCATTAATTTACCAATTTCATGGTCTTTAAGATTAGTATCTAAAGGTACAACTATACAGCCAGCATACAATATGGCTAAGTAGGAAATGGACCATTCAACACTATTTTTACCACACAAAGCTATTTTATCTTTAGGTTTTGCAAAAGTTAAAATATAATTTGCTGCTTCAATTATTTTCTCTCTAGCCTCAGAATAATTAAGTTTTAATTCATGTGGGACAAATTGTGTAAAACAGGCATTATCCTTATATCTTTTAACAGTAATTTCAAAGGTTTCAACAAGTGTTGGCCACTTACCATCAAAATCTCTTCCTCGATAATCTTCTAAAAAAGCACGTGGATCATGCTTGGTTGTCTTAGGCATATATTCCTCCAATCAAATGAATATTTTCTTTATTGTAAGCTAGCAATAATAAATTTTCAAGTATTATTCTTTACATTATGTCACATAATGTAATTGTGTCAATTTAATTTGAATTAAAAAAAAATAACATGCATTAATTGCTTCTGATAGGAATGCTTTATCTTGGTTTTCAGATTTAGTTTTATATTAAT
>CAZJGS010000044.1:0-18293 GCA_964545735.1 uncultured Spirochaetaceae bacterium | reverse complement strand
TATTCTTGATTAAAATCAATAAATAGTATAAATAATCACTAACAAATAATAAACATTTAAAGTTGTTTGTTTTACAAGCAAAAGTTTAAGAAATAAATAATTTGAATCTTTTTAAAACTATTAGTTGCTTATTATATCTTTGTGATATAATAAATTAAAAAGGGGGTAATCTGGAATTAAAACAGGCCATTACTTTCTTGGGAGTGTTCTCCTTAGCTACAGGGTCAATGATTAGCTCAGGTATTTTTATTCTACCTGCATTAGCTTTTATTAACAGTGGTCCTGCTTCTTCTCTTGCCTATTTATTAGCTGGAGTCTTAGCCTTAATGGGAGTTCAAGCAATAATAGAGTTATCAACTGCTATGCCTAAAGCTGGTGGTGATTATTTTTTTATAAACAGATCTTTAGGTCCCTTTATTGGTACAGTTTCGGGTTTATTAGGTTGGGTGGCAATTTCACTAAAAAGTGCTTTTGCTGTTTTTGGTATTGCTGAAGTAATTTTTATGTTCACTGGATTTCCTGTAGTAATTAGTGGATTACTAATTACAATTTTCTTTATTGTTTTGAATATTGTTGGAGTAAAAGAAGCCACAAGATTACAAGTTGTATTAGTCTTCTTTTTATTAATTTTGATGGTATTGTATATCGGCTTTGGACTTCCTCAAGTTGATTTATCTCATTTCGAACCTTTTGCTCCCAATGGATATGATAAAATATTATATACCGCTGGTTTTGTTTTTGTTTCATTTGGTGGCTTATTAAAAGTTGCTAATATTGCAGAAGAAGTAAAAGATCCTAAAAAAAATATTCCCTTAGGTATGATGGCCTCAGTTATCATTGTAAGCATTTTGTATGCCTTCACTGTTGTAGTTACAACAGGTATTTTAACTAGTAATGAATTTACTACTTCTTTATCTCCAATTGCAGATGCAGCTAAAAAAACTTTAGGAACCCCAGGTTTTATCGCAATAACTATTGCAGCTTCCTTAGCTTTTATAACAACTGCTAATGCTGGATTACTAGCTGCAAGTCGTTACCCTCTTTCTTTAGCAAGAGATGGATTATTACCCAAAATTTTCTGTAAAACTAATAAGAAAGGTACTGTTCCAATTGTTGCAATAGCGGTTACGGGAGTAATAATTTTTTCATCTCTATTAATTAGCTTAAATAGTTTGGTAAAAGCTGCTTCAACAGTTATTTTAACAAGTTATGTTTTGACGAACTTGTCTGTTATTGTACTTAGAGAAAGTCATTTGGCTAATTACAAACCAAGTTATAAAAGCCCTCTTTATCCGTTTGTTCAAATACTATCCATAATTATATTTACTTATTTTATTGTTATATTAGGATCAAATTCTACTTGGCTTTCCTTGCTTTTTGTAGTTCTTTGTGTACTCGTGTATTTCTTTTATGGAAGAAAGCACTTTTCTGGTGACTATGCAATTTTACATGTTATAAAGAGAATGATGGATGAGAGAATAATTGGGAGTTTTCTTGAGGATGAATTAAGAAAAATTGTAATAAATAGAGATAATATCGAGCAAGATGATTTTGATGAACTTGTAAAACAAGCTTCTGTTTTCGATATTGATCATAGAATAAATTTTGATTCTCTACTTTCAATTACAATTGGGGATATTGCAGCTAAAGTTAATTTAAGTGAATCTGAAATATATAAAAAGTTTTATGAGCGTCAAAGTGAGTTGAATACTGCATTAACTCCATTTATTGCTGTGCCTCACATTGTTACTGATGATGATTCACAGATGTTCCTAGTTTTAGTTCGATGCAAAGATGGAATAAAATTTAGTAATCAAGAAGATAGCGTTAAAGCAGCCTTCTTATTTGGTGGACCTTATAATATGAGAACATTCCACTTGAAAATATTGTCTTCAATAGCTGAGATAGCAAGTGAAGACACCTTTCCAGATATGTGGTTAGCTGCACAAAAAGAAGAGGATTTAAAAAATCTCTTTATAATGAATTCAAGAAAACGTTAAAGATTAATTTATTGACTTGAAAATAATTATAAAATGTGTTTTTTATATATAAAGAGTTTTTTCTTTTAAACAAAAGAGATACTCTTCTATTTGTATAAATAGGAGATAAAATGAGCAAAGAAAAATTATCTGAATATTTTGGTTCCAAAGTTTTTGGTGATGATGCAATGAAGGAAAGACTTCCTAAAGATGTCTATTATGATCTTAAAGAGACTATTAGAAACGGGAAGGATTTAGATTTAGATATTGCTAATGCAGTTGCGCACGCAATGAAACAGTGGGCTTTAGAAAAAGGTGCTACCCATTACACACACTGGTTTCAACCCCTTACGGGAATAACCGCCGAAAAACATGACTCCTTTATAACCCCTACTAAAGATGGACGAATGATTTTATCTTTCTCTGGCAAAGAGTTGGTAAAAGGAGAGCCTGACGCTTCTTCTTTTCCCTCCGGTGGATTAAGAGCTACCTTTGAGGCTAGAGGTTATACAGCTTGGGATCCCACAAGTTATGCTTTTGTAAAAGATGATATATTGTGTATTCCTACAGCTTTTTGCTCTTATAGTGGAGCTGTTTTAGATAAAAAAACACCGTTACTTAGAAGTATGGAGTTATTAAAAAAACAAGCCCTACGAATTGTAAAATTATTTGGTCATGATGAAATAATAAATATTATTCCAACTGTTGGTCCAGAACAAGAGTATTTTTTAATTGATAAAAAGCTTTTTGACAAAAGAATTGATTTAAAATATACCGGAAGAACTTTATTAGGTGCTAGACCTCCTAAGGGTCAAGAATTAGATGACCACTATTTTGGGAATTTAAGACCTAGAGTAAGTTCTTATATGCAAGAACTTGATAAAGAATTGTGGAAATTGGGCATTTATGCCAAAACTAGACACAATGAAGCTGCTCCGTCCCAACATGAATTAGCTCCTGTCTTTACCACAACTAATATATCTTGTGATCACAACCAAATTACCATGGAGATTATGAAAAAATTAGCAGACAAACATGGTCTTACCTGTTTGCTTCATGAAAAACCTTTTGCCAATGTAAATGGATCTGGAAAACATAATAATTTTTCTATATCGACTGATAGAGGCGTTAATTTATTAGAACCCGGTGATAATCCAAAAGATAATGCGCAGTTTTTATTATTTTTGGTAGCAATAATAAAGGCTGTTGACAATTACCAAGATCTCATAAGAGCAAGCGTAGCCAGTTGTGGTAATGATCACAGATTAGGAGCTAGTGAAGCTCCACCAGCTATAATAAGTATGTTCTTAGGCGATGAATTGACTGACATATTAGAAGATATTTCTGAAGGAAGAATCGCAGTTGGAGTTGCTAAGACTTCAATGGTTTTAGGAGTTCATGTATTACCTGATTTTCCAAAAGATACAACTGATCGAAATCGTACTTCTCCCCTTGCCTTTACCGGTAATAAATTTGAATTTAGAATGGTTGGATCTTCAATGAGTATTTCTGATACAAATACAATAATTAATACAATTATTGCTAAGTCTTTAAAAGGATTTGCTGATGAGTTAGAAAGTGCTGATGACTTTGATTTAGCTATGAGGGAAATTGTTAAAGATACTTATAAAAATCATAAGAGAATTATATTTAATGGAAATAATTATACTCAAGAGTGGGAAGTTGAAGCTAAAAAAAGAGGATTACTAAATCTTAAATCTTCTGTTGAAGCTATTCCTGCTTTTGCTAATGAAAAAAATATTAAACTATTTGAAGATTTTGGAATATTATCTCGAGAGGAAGTTGTTTCTCGTTGCGATATTCTTTTTGAACATTATGAAAAGTCAGTTAACATTGAAGCTTTAACTTTAATTGATATGATAAATAAACAAATTTTACCAGCTTGTCAAAAATATATGGGGAATTTATCCACATCATTAAATCAAACAAAAGTTTTATTGCCTAATATTAATCTTGAATCTAGCACTCAAACTGTGAATAATCTTGCTAGTTTAATTGAAAGTTTAAATGTTAATACGAGAGAGTTAGAACTTGGAGTTGAAAATACTAATTTAATACAAATACTAGGTGAAAGAGCTGTAGATTTCTACAAAATTGTTTGTCCTCTTATGGAAAAAGTAAGAGAGATAAGTGATAATCTGGAATTAATGGTACCTTATAAAAATTGGCCGCTTCCAAGTTATGGAGAGTTGCTTTATTCTGTATAGATAATTATCTCAATAGCCTGTTTCAATAGAAATAGGCTATTGTTTATTAAAATTGTTGAGCTATATATATTCCGGCACATATGTTTTTTTCGTTGCTCATTCCCATTGGAATAAAGGTTGGCTTAGAATTAAATAGATATGATAAAGGAGAATTGGAGGGCATCCAAACTTGATTTACATTTAGGTTTTTAAGTTTCTCTTTTAATTGTATTGCACTATCCGGCCCTTCGCACATAGTTTCAAAAGCTACATCATCAATTACGAGTGCATAGGCTCTCTGATAGTTCTTTTCTACAACGACTGTTTTACAATTATTTCTAATTAATCTCCAGGCATAGGTGTCTCTATCTATGGATCCGGTTTTTTCTGTAGCATTAATATATATAGAAGAAATATCTTGTGCATCATTTATGAGTGAATGATTTTTATTTCCAAGCAAAGGATAACAAACATTCTTTGAGGCATAATAAAACCCATGATTTTCAAAATAAGAATTTAGATTAGAATTAAGTGTTAATATTTTACCTTCTTCCTTATGAGCTAAATCTAGAAGGGACGAGAGAAGTCCTTGATTTCTATGACTGCTAAGCGTAGCTGCCCCTACAATATAGGAAACATCAGTATTATTCATTTCTCTAGTAAATGAAGATTCTAAACAATGAATCATTGAAAGTATTTTATCTTTATCTTTTGCAATGTAACAGTGATCAGTATTCCATCTTGCTTCGAAAAAGGAATCGATAAAAGCTTGTGGTGTGTTAAAAACATTAGCCCAAATTTGCTTTAATTGTAGAATATCATTTTTGCTTGCTCTGAGTAATTTCATAATAAAAAAATAATGATTTTAAGTATATAATGCAATTAGAGTTTGCAAAAATATTTTATATTTAATATAAAAAGGAAGATAGTTTTTTTCATAATAGAGAGTGATGATATTAATTTAATTAGTAGGAGCATAGTTTTGAATAAAAATGATACGAATAGTTTGATTGATAAATATTATAAGAGTGTTGAATTTGCTATCAAATTAAACAATATAAGGGTAAAATCAAAAACTTTCGATAGTGAATTAAAAAAGTATGTAATAAATCGAAACAATCAAATTGGAACATTTTTAGAAGATGGTAAAGTTTTATTTAATTTAGAAGCTGATGAAGATTTAGATTGTAACAACCCTAGAGTTAAAAGTGGTTGTTTTCAATATCATGATTTGCAAAAAAATGAACTACTTGCATATATAGGTTTTAGATCAAAACTAAGGCAAAATAAATTGCCAAAAAATCCTCAATTAACTTTTTTAGCCATATATTTAATGGAAATATTAAATGATTTTTATACCTTTAATTTTGATGATAAAAGAAAGAAGGTAAACTCTTTATTAAAGATTTTTAATAAAGGCAATAAATACAAAAAATTAATAAAAGAAGCTAACGAGGTTCTATTTTTTCAGTGTGGTGGTAATTTAACCATAGATGACTATAAATTAAGGTATAATATTGGTGAGATATTAGAAGAATATACACAAGATATTACAGTTTTTGATAAATATGATTATTGGTATAACCATGCAAAGCTTGGACTTGATTTAAGTGAAATTGATGATTTTTTATTAAAATCCTCTTTTGTATTCATTGTAAATAAAGCTGTAGAACTTGAATATTATATTGAGGCAAAAGGAAAGTATATTAATTTGATCGATGAAGTTGCACTAGATTATAATATAAAATTTTCAAAAGCAATTAATAAACTTTATGCCAAATATCCTATCGATGTTGAAAGGTGTTTATATAATAAAGATGGCAGTAGAATTAAAGTTGCCAATGGATTATTGATGGCTTCCCCCATACCAATTTGTAAGATAGTTATATTTGAGAAAATTCTTGAAATAGGTAAAAAAAGTTTTAGAAATATACTACATGCAACAAGTGAGAGAAAACCTATAAAAAATGATTATACAAACTGTTATTTTTCTCGAAGTCGAAATAGTCATTTTTTTAATGAAGAAGCAATCTTCAGTATTGTAAAAGAATGGGTAGACAAAAATGATTTTTGTTTGAATGCCTATAATAGCTCTTTGTTCAATTTACAATATAAACAGCAAAAAGAAAATTTTGCTACTGATTACAAGGAAATTGATGATATTAGAAATAAGAGTGCTAGTATTCAAAATAAGTTAATTGTAGAAGATCCAGAGGAAACTATGAAAATTGATGATAGTAATAAATTAAAAAGTACAAAGGACAGTACATCATATTTTGAAAATTTAAAAAGTTCATGCAATAAAAAGGCCTTAGATATAAGCAATAGTAAGAATAATTCTTCAAGCAATGATAATATTTATTATTTGATAATACAAAGTCTATCAAATGTTGAGTTTGATATTTTACAACAAATAATAAATAGTAATTTGGAAGCTGCTAATACAATTGCTAGTAAAGAAAATATCATGTTATCATTGGTGATTGAGAATATAAATTTAAAAGCTAATAAATATCTTGATGATATAATAATTGAAGATTCTATTGTTTTAGATGATTATAAAAAACAATTAATAGAAGCAATAAATTAAGGAACAATAATGGAAAAGCAAAGTGAATTTAAAATACCACCTAGAAGAATAGCAAATAGTTTAATGAATTCTTTAAGAGGTGGAGTTGTTCCTAGAGATGGAGCAGAATACATAGCTGTAGGAAGAACTCTTGAGTTAGAAGCTATACTTAATGATATTTCTATTATCGAAGATGGTGGAGCTACTTTCAGATTTGTTGTTGGTCCTTTTGGCGCAGGTAAAAGTTTTCTTTTCTCTATAATACGATCTCATGTTACTAAAAAAGGTTTTTTGGTAATGGATGCAGATTTTTCTCCAACTAGAAAATTAATTGGTACTAAAAAAGAAGGTCTTGCTACATATAGAGAGTTGATAAAGAATTTATCCTCTGCGACCAAACCTTCTGGTGGTGCACTTGCCTTAGTTTTAGATAAGTGGATTAATCAAATAAATTTTGAAGCTAGAGAAAAGTGTATACCTGAAGAAGATAGAGTCAACTGGGCTTTAAATGAAATCTACTCAAAATGTAGTAATGTAAGAGAATTAGTCCATGGTTTTGAATTTGCTAAACTGCTTGAAGCTTATTATTTAAGTTATGAAAATGATGATAATGAGAAAAAGGATAATGTCCTTAAATGGTTTAGAGGTGAATATCAAAACAGACGAGATGCAAAAAGAGAGCTTGGTATTAATATAATAGTAAGTGATGAAGACTGGTATGAGTATATCAAATTATTTTCAATTTTTGCAAAGCAAGCTGGCTATAAAGGTCTTTTAGTTCTTTGTGATGAAATGATTAACTTATCCAAAATTTCAAATAAAATTTCTAGGCAAAATAATTACGAAAAGTTGTTGTCTATGTATAATGATACTCTTCAAGGAAAAGCAAAATATATAGGAATGATAATGGGCGCTACACCTGATAGCTTAGAAGACCCTAGACGTGGTGTTTTTAGTTATGAAGCACTAAAAAGCAGGTTATCAAAAGGTGCTTTTTATAATAAAGAGATGAAAGATTTATTATCACCCATTATTACTATTCAAAAACTTAAACAAAGCGAGTTGTTTGTTTTATTAGAGAGATTATCAACGCTACATTCAAATCTATACTCTTATGATAAAAATATTAATAATGATGATATTAATATTTTCTTGGCGTGTGAGCTAAATAGGATAGGAGCTAATGAAAAGATAACCCCCAGGGAAGTAATTAGAGATTTTATTGAAGTTATGAACTTGCTCCACCAAAACTCTTCAGAGACTGTCTCTTCTATATTAGAAATGAGTAACTTTAGTTTTAGTACTCCCATTATTGATGATGGAGAAGAAGTCTTTGATGATGAATTTTCAACATTCACAATCTATTAGCTTATGGATCAATTTTCCAAACTAGCCCCGTTTATTCAAGATTATATATATTCAAATAAATGGAATGATTTAACAGATATACAAAAAAAAGCAATACCCGAAATACTTGATACAACTAATAATGTTTTACTCGCTAGTCAAACAGCGAGTGGAAAAACTGAAGCGGCATTTTTCCCAATATTAACTGATTTATATAATAACCCCAGTTCAACCATTAGTGTTATTTATATAAGTCCTTTAATCGCCTTAATAAATGATCAGTTTGAAAGACTGTTTGATTTATTAGAAATTCAAGACATTCCTTTAGTTCGCTGGCATGGACAAAGTTTAGTATCCCCAAAGAAAAAAATACTTAAAAATCCCGAAGGAATCATCCAAATAACGCCTGAATCTTTAGAAGCCTTATTAATGAGAGAAGGAAGAAACATAAATAGGCTATTTTCTGATTTAAGATATATTGTTATAGATGAGGTCCATTTCTTTATGAACAATGAGAGAGGCTTACAAGTAATGTCTCTTATCTCAAGGATTGAACATTTAATTAACAGAGGAGTTCGACATGTTGGCCTAAGTGCAACCTTATCTTCTTATGGCCTGGCTGCAAATTATTTAAATTTGAGTAATTACAAGAAATGTAGTGTATGTGTTGGTAGGGATAAAGCCTCTCAATTAAAGTTAAGTATTCAAGAATTAAATTATTATAATAAAGGGGAGACTGAAACAGGCGTCTTAGATATTGAACAACCAATTTTAAAAAATATTTATAATCTTGCTAAAGGGCATAAAAGTATAGTTTTTGCTAACTCTAGAAAAGATGTTGAAGCTATTACAGCTGGTTTAAAAGATATTACTCTTAAAGAAAATGGGAATCTTGAAATTTTTGCTCATCACGGATCTTTAAGCCGTTTACAAAGAAATGAGGCTGAAGAGGCCTTAAAAACAAAAGATAATATTTGTGTTGGGGCCACAGTAACATTAGAGCTTGGAATTGATATTGGTGAATTAGATTTAATAATTCAACAAGGCGAAGCCTTTTCTGTTTCCTCTTTTGTTCAAAGACTCGGAAGAAGTGGAAGAAAAGGACAACCAAGGGTTATGGCCTTTATATTAAAGAAACGTAGTTTTTTATTTAAAAAAGATCCCACATATATACCTATTGATTTAATTAAAACTTTAGCAATTGTTGAATTATATCTTAAAGAGCATTGGATAGAGCCCATCTATAGTATGAAGTATTGTTATTTTTTATTATTGCATCAAATCTTATCAACTATAAAATCTTTAGGAGCTTTAGCTCCAAGTACACTTGCTAGAAGAATTCTTTCTATAAACGTTTTTAAAAGTATTAGCATTGATGAATTTAAAGATTTATTAAGATATATGCTTGAGATTGAGTTGTTAGAAGTTATGGAAGATAATTCAGTTAATTTAGGAGACCTGGGAGAAAGAATAACCTCTCATTATGAGTTTTATTCTGTATTTATGTCTTCAAAAGAAATGAGTGTAAAATTTGAAGATAAAGTTATAGGAACAATAGGGAAAGAGGTAAGATTAGGAGATAGAATTGTTTTATCGTCAAATAAATGGAAAATTGTAGAAATTAATGTAGAAAAAATGGAAGTTTCTGTTATTCATGATGGCCTAGGGGGTATTGCCAAATGGGAAGGTGATTATTTTGCAACTGTAGATACAAAAATAGTGCAAAAAATGAAAGATATTCTCTCAAGTTCTGAAGTTTTTCCATATTTAAATAAATCAGCAACAGAATACTTAGAAAAAAGTCGTAACCGGTTTAATACCCTGCATTTAAACAACTCTATTATCGTTAAAAGTGATTCAAATATATATTGTATATATACTTGGATGGGTTCAAGAGAACTTAGAGCCTTATCCTTGCACTTAGAAGCTAAAGGATATAAAACTTCCCTTGATAATGATTTGTATCTATCAATTGAAAAACCAAATATCAATTGTGAAATAATTCTTAACTCTTTGAAAGAAATAGTAAAGGAAGATATTGATCCTCATACTTTGAATCTTTCTAAAGATCAAATTTATAATAAATTTAAAAATGATAAATATCTTCCTTATGATTTAGCAAAAAAACAGTACTTAGATTATTTTTGTGATTTTGAGAGTATGAAATCTAACTTAAATCTTTTATTAGAGAAGGATAAAGATAATAGAGAACAATTATTTCACACTATTTATTGACGTAGGGTAATTTGATGATTATCATTAGTTTATGATAAAATCAAAACAAGAAGATAATAGGGCAATAGAACTTGCTTCCAAGCTTGGAGAACAGGCTAATGCAAACCAAATCAGTGATATGGAAGTTAAATTACCTGCTATGAAAAAAGGTCCTATAGTTAAGATTTGGGATAAAGTTGTTGATATTTACAATGGTTTTATGAGTGATCAAACTCCTTCTAGTATAAAAGTATTATTAATTGGTTCTTTATTGTATTTGGTTTTACCTATAGATGTGATACCTGATTTTATTCCTGGCGCTGGTTTATTAGATGATGTTACGGTTTTAACATATGTATGGACAAAGTTCACTAATATTGCCAAATTAGGTACTAAAATAGGCTCAACTGTTGTAAATGAAACTATTGGTGATAAACTCCAAATATCAATTACTAATGGTTATAATAAAGCTTTTGAATTTGGTAAAAACAAGTTAGAAGCTATTCTAAAAAAGAAAGCCAAATTAACTATAAGAAATAGTGTTTTAATTTTACTTGCTTTTATTGTAGCTATATTATTTTTATCAAATGGATCTCGTGAAAGTTCAATGATAGCTTCATTAATAATATGGATATTGTTTGTAAGAACTCTTGTTGTTTTTATTGGAAATATACCGCTTATTTTTAAATTCTTAAAAATATATTTTAAGGAGCACAGTGTCGATAAAACTATTTCAGTTTATATAAAATCCCTTTATCCTTTTATTACTCCAATTGAAAGCTTTAAAAAAAAGATAAAATTTTTTAAAGCTATTCCAGATGTTGATGAACTTGTTTCCTTGCAAAGAAAAGCTTTGAATAAAACAATCATTACATTAATTCTTACAATTATTATATCTATAGGCTTGGCTTTTGTTTTTAGAAGAGTATTAATTTTCTATACTGATTACAACTTTATAGAAATAATAATTTTACCCTTTCGTAGCTTAATAGGAGTGTTCAAGTAATCAATTTACATTAAGACAATAATTCTAGTTCATTTTTTATAAAGTGAATTGGAATTCTTTCTTGCTCTAATCTTAAATTATTTTCTTTAATATATTCATAAACTTTTGTTTCTTCCATATTAAGAGCATTTAATATACCTTGATATTCTTTACCTTCGATCTCGAATTTAGTAAATTTGTTTAATGTTTTTGTATCCATAAATATGCTTTTAATACCAGGGTAAATCTCTCTAAACATAGAGAGTATTGCAAACCCATGCTCATCAATATCTCCAAAGTAATAAGTATTATTTTCCATTAACATTTTGTTATTTTTAAAACTTAATATTGAAAATCCACCAGAATATAAACAAATATCATTTTCTTTGAGTGGAAATTTAAAAAAGGTTGTCTCATTTTCTACAATGAAAACTCTCTTAGGGTTATAAGTGAAATTTTCAAAAGCTTTTGGAGTAAGAAAAATAACCTCAGTATTTCCACAGTTGTTTCCGTTAATATCTGAAATAGTGAATTTATCTTTTGCTCTGATTTTTATAATAAAGGTCTTATCTATTAATCCAAGTTTTTGATATTTATTTTCAACATTTGGAATACTGATAAAATTGCTTAAAAAGTTTGTTATTACAACTATATTTTTTTCTAAAAATTTAGTTGGTACATGAATTGGGAGTTCCCTTTTATATAAATTACTTTTTTGGTTCTCAATCAAAAAACCTGTTGTTAAAGCAAGATTTTTACAAAAATCCTCATCCCATTTACTTATTTTTGAAATATTTTCAATAATAATTTCATCACTAATATCTAGTCGCTCTCTCAACATATTAATATTAGAAAGAAAAGTTGTAGCTTGAACTTCTTTTGCTATATATTTAACAAAATCTTTTTCAGTTTCAAAATAAATTTTTGTTATACTTGTTTTTTTGTTTTTTTCATAGTCAAAGCAATAGCCATATCCTTTATTAGATTTGCTATTTTTGTAAAAATCTTCATAAATTTTTGTAGCCTGAGAAAAGTCTGTTGTTGCTACTTGTTTGTTTCCAATTATATTCAAAGGGAAAATATTTGAATTTACTACAAGTGATTTTAAATAAGAATTATACTTTCTAAGTGCTTTCTTTTTAATTTCATCATTTGTTAACATTAATTAAATCTTCTTTTTTTATACTATGAACAAAGGAATGTTTTCCATTTTCGCAAATAGAAATTTGCACGCTTTTAATAAATGGTTCAACTAGATTAACTTTGTCCATAGGAGTTACAACCATTAATTGTAAGTCCATTTCTTTGAATAGATTCATTGCATATCTACTATTATTGTCATCACTTTTACTAAAGGCTTCATCAACAATTACAAATCTGAAAGATCTAGCACTATTATCAAAGTTAAATACATCAAACTGATGAGCAATAGCTGCTGCTAAAATAGTAAAAGCAAGTTTTGCTTTTTGACCACCAGAAATAGCTGCACTATCTTTGTAAAATCTTGCTTGTTCCATACTCTCGCTATAAAACTCTTCTACAGCAAATTGATACCAATTTCTTACATCTAATACTTTTGTGGCAAATCTATCATTTTCTTTAAGGGTATTTACTAATTCATCTACAGAGAGGATGAATTTTTCGTTAGCAATTTGTTGTTCCTCTTTTCCTAAAGCTGCAATACCCGGATCTGGTATTGCTTGATCAAGCAGGTGTTTAAATTTTCTTATTTCCTTATCTCTAGCCGTTTCTATTGTTATTCGAATTTTAGTAGCTGGTTCTTTTTGGTAATCAATACCATTTAAACTCTCATTTAGATCAAAAATGTTTTCTTTAATCTTTCTGTTCCAATCTTTTAAACTTGAATTTAAATCAATTATATCTTGTTGAATTTGGCGTGTTCTAAGATTTGCAAACTGCTCTTTATATTTTGGAAGAGAGTCCGTCTTTAATTTTTTGAGCAGCATGTCAAACAATTCAATTGAGTCAATGCTAGGAGACAAATTAGTTGTATCGCTTGACCAAGAAGGGTATTGTTGAGAAATAGAAGTTTTTGGATTAACAAATTGATTTAATCTTGAATAAAGTTCTTTTTCCACTTTTAATAAAGTACTTTCATATTCCCTTATTTGTGTATAGATTTTATCCTCTATTATCTTTTCATAATATGTGACTTCATCCGTTCCCGAAAATTTATTAGGTATTTCATATTCAGTTTGCATTTGTGATATAGGCTCAAAGAAGGAGCTTAAATCTTGGTTAAATAGGACTTCATCAATATGTTTTTTATAATTAAGTTTAAGAGTTAGAGTTGCTTGTGTTCCTCCTATTTGCTGATTGATTCTATCAATTGAATATTCAATTTCTTGTTTTTTATGTTCTTTGAGAATAAGGTTATTTCTCAACTCTTCTAAATCTGATGAGGCATTTTTTAATTCCAATAATTGAGAATCAATATCCATAATTTTCTTTGAATAGGGGGCTATATTGATTGTTGAATAATCTAAAGTTTCTGATAATTCCTTAAAACTAGATTTCATGTTATTTGCTTTATTTATAGAAGAGATTTGATGTGAAATATCTTTTTCAAAAGCTTTTATTTGATTTGATAATTGAGATACTTTCTCAGTTAATCTAATTATTTTCTTTTCTGTTTCCCAACCTAGAATATGAATATCAAATTCTTCATTTGTCATTGGTTTTATAAATTTATTATTTGTGTTTAATAAAGCTTGTTCACAAAAGAAATTCTCAGTATTTAGTATTATTTCTTTGTTTGAAGAAAATGAGTGGTGAAAATTATCACTAAGGTATTTATTGATAAAGGCAGTGTTTGGATAATCTTCCATAACTTCTACCATCATATTTGATAAGGTGTGGCAACTATCATCTTCAAAAATGATTTCATCTCTATCATCAAAAATGTTAAGTTGATCTTTATATTCTCCATTAGCAATAGCCTCTTCTTTTATATTCTCAATGATTATTACTTCAATCGCTGTATTTAATTGATTATCATATAAATAAGTTGCAACTTTTATTGCATGTTGAGGTAACACCACTAAAGACAAGGCAATTGGCCTTATTAAAGCTTCAATAGCTAAAGCTTTATCAAGCGCATTATCTTTGACTCTGATTAATTCTCCAAAGAATTTTAACTCAGAAATATCTATACCGGTTTGCTTACAAATACTATCTCTGATTTCTAAATATTCAAGTGGAATGTTACTGTTTTTATTTTTAATAGCTATCAATTGGTTGTTTATGTATTCACTTTGTTTAGCTAAAATATTTTTTTGAGCAATAAGTTCATTTTTATCTTCTTCTAACTTTTCTATTTTGTTTTCCATTATCTCAATTTTAGACTCGGAATTTCTTCTTATATTGTTAAAGTCCTTTTCATTGGTAGGAAAATCAAGAGCTAGTATATTAATATTTTTTGTATAGATATCAACTAGAGGTTGAATGTGATCAATAGTATTTGATAAATCTTTTCTTCTAGTGGTTAGATCTTCAATTCTAGAAGTTCTTTTGTCAGAAAGTAAAGAATGGTTAATTTGTTTTATACTTTCTTCTAATTGAGATTTTTCTTCTCTCATAGTTTTAATTTTAAGCTCTTCTTCTTCTAGGTTAAGGCTATATTCTTCAATTTCTTTTTTTAATATTGAAAGAGATGTTTGTGCTTTCCAAATTTTTAGATATTTAGACATAACAATTTCTTTTTTTTCTTTTTTTGTTGAATAATATTGGTATGAAGAATAAGTTTCGGATATTTTTTCTAATAATTTTATTTGTAATTCTTCTTTATCAATTTGGTTTTTTAGCAACATCAAATTGTTATAGTTTTTAGAAATTGTATTAAAATTTTCAAAAGAATCACTTTCATCTAGCATTCTTTCACGAATGAAGCTATTTAAATCATATAAATCTTTCATTCCTACAGTTTGGGAAAATATTTTAATTGCTTTATCTTTATATCTAAAGCCAAATTTTTTAGCAAAATCCTGACTGTAGCGTTTAAAGGTATCATAGGAATTAATTGTTAGATTAGGAAAAGCCTTTTTTAAAGATTGAATCCAATTTCCACTTGAATTGTATCCGACTTTTTTTTCATTTAACATTTCAATAGTTAAACTTCCTTCAATTACAAAATATTGTCTTTTTAATGACCCATTTGAAGAAAAATATCTAATTTGCATCAGTGTTATAGAATTAGCAGCTGTTTTATTTGTGAAATTTGCTAGAAGAATGCTATGACAGGATTTGTCTCTAAGCAACTTTCTGCTAGCAATGTAATCATTACTTGCTTTTGAAGTAGAATAAGCTCCTAGTACGTAGCTCTCTTCGGTTCTTCCATTTTTACCATCATGTCCACTAGAAAGATTATATGTTCTATCATTTGTTGGAACAATTAAAGTTAATAGAGCATCTACCAAAGTGGTTTTACCTGAGCCATTACTACCTGTTAATAAGGTATTTTCACCATCAAGAGTTATATTAACAATATGATTGTCAAAAGTTCCCCAGTTGTACAGTTGAAAGTGAGATAATCTATATCCAGCATGTTCAAAACCTAAATCAAGGCCTAATCCTAATTCTTGCATTATTATTCACCCCTCTTATTGGTCTCTAAACAATCTTTAAATTCTTTTAAGAAAGAAGCATCAACCTTTGCTCTAATAATATTTCTAATAATAAATTCTCTATCAGTTGATAATTGAAGATTTTCTTCTCTTCGGCTAATTCTTTTAATAAAATTCATATTAACTATGTAATTTAAACTAGAAGAAATCATATCTTTATATTTAATATTATCTGAATTGTTTTGATAATAAGGTTCTACTAAATCTGCAATTTCACTTTCTTTTAAAATTAAGTTTTCATTATTAATTGTTTCAATTTCAAACTTGTCCAGCTCTTCTCTAAGTATTAGTAGTACTAGAGATACTTCAAAAGTCAAAGGATGTCTTCTTAGTAATCTGTTTAAATTATTAATAACAATTCCATCTTCATCTTCGATTTGTTCTAAATAGGAATAATCTATTTCATCGCTGTAAAATAATTTTAATCCTATTACATTAAAATAGGTATTTATATCTTTATTCCAAAGGCGTAATGATTCAAATATTTCTTTATTATCTTCTTCAAAAATAGGACCTTGAAGTAGTCTTACACAGACATCACTCCATTGTTTTGTGTTGTTAAATTCATTTTCATTCATTATTAATTACCACCTTTGGGATTGATAAAGAAATTTTTGATTTATCTTCATAGCTAGTATAAGTTATTATTTCTTGGGATTTTGTATCTAGTGTTATCCATTTTGCTTTAAATAAAAGAGAAAGATATGTTAGCACTTCTGCTAAACCATAATTTATTGGGTATTTATCAAATATATATTGTACTGTCATATTTTCTGAATTGTTTAAAAAATAATTGTGCACCTGCTCAAGGTTTTCTTGAATTTCTATTTCATTTACATAAATATCAATAATCAATTGTGAATAATCAATTCTTGGGATTTCTCCTTCATTATAAGTGTATTGAGTGGATTCAAGTTGTCTATTGATTAGATCTAGAGGTCTAGCCATATCATTGTTGATTGTTGGATATCCTTCGATAATAAGTATTTCATCATGCATAGGCTTTAAAATATCGTTGTTCATACAAAGAGTTTTGATATCTTTTGTTAAGGTAGATATGTACTTGTATTCAGGGCTAGTTTTTTTAGTAATAATTCTTTTTAGTTTTTCTGATAATAATCGGTTTTCTTCTAATACATTTTTTCCAGCAAGATATAATGATTGCTCGAAAGAATTAAAAAATTCAGTATCAATTTTTTGGTTAGGTAATCTTTTCTTTACTCTATTTATTTTATTTTTTATTGTATCTTCATCATTTTGTTGGCTTAAGTAATACCAGAAGGCATTAAAGCTTTCTCCCTGTGGTGTTCTTTGCAGAGCTTCTGTTTGATCTAATATGTGGGAGAGAATAGTCCCTCTGTTTTCTGAGGTTTCAAGTTGTTTTTTACAAAGATCTGAAAATAGCTTATGGTTATTGTCTTTTAATTGTTTGAAATCTGCTAGTAAAGTTTTAGAAACTTTATTTAAGGACTCTACTCTTTCTGCTACTTGTATATGTGAGTAGGTTTCTACATTACCGGTTTCTTCAATTTTACTGATCTCAGCTTCAATTTTTTGTTTTTGTTTTTGAAGTTCATCTATTCTTGCTTTTGGGTTTTTTATAGTATTGTGATCTAATTCTTTTATTCTATCAAGAACTTCTAGAAACTTCGATTCAGTACCAATAAACATATTTTTTAAACCTTCAATATCTTCAAAGTATCTAAATAATCTGTTAACAGAAGTAGATAGTTCAACCATTTCAATATTATCTTCATTATAATATCTAAAAATAAAACCATTTGATGTTTCTGACCATTTCTTGGTTAAGTTAAAAGCTTTATTAAAATTATTTATTTCAATTGTAGAAGTGTCACTATCTTCAGTGTTTTCTTCATCAAAAGTAAAACTATCATCAAAGGAGCTTATATAGTTATCAAGTTGTTGTACAAAGTATTTTTGCTCAATTCCATTGTCTATAGTTTCATCTTTAAAAATTTTATATAAAAAAGAAATAATAAATGGAGCATTTTTTTTTGTTAGTAAAGTTAATCCACTATCATTTTGAATTAATACTTGTACTTGATTAAGGTCTGAAAACAAAGCAATCTCCCAAATTAAAGAATAAGATAATTTTATCATAAACGCTAATGCTTGCATAGTTTATAATTAAATTTAGATAATCATTGTATCTGTATTTTAATACAATTGATGGAATTAGGAATGTATATTTAATTGTAGGAATCAATATTTCAGATATCGGTTTAATCTAGCAAGTAACAAACAAAAAAAGCAGCTGGTATTGAGCTGCTTTTTAAAAGGAGGTTGTTATATTTTAGGTTTATTATTTGATTGTGTATTCGATTTTTA
>CAZJGS010000043.1:0-18481 GCA_964545735.1 uncultured Spirochaetaceae bacterium | reverse complement strand
TTTCCACCATTGAATTAAAAACTCCTTACTACTAGCAATATTCTAAAACAACACTACAGTACATACAAGTAAATTTTTGGTTATTTTAAATATGAGATTCTATATTATTTAAAATTGAACCAACTACAATTGGACAGGGGGCTATTAAACTATATAAACTTTCAACAACTTCAGGACTTACCAAATCACTCTCGTTAAATAATATAACAGCTTTATGAGTATTTTTAACTCCCTTTAATAAACCCCTTTCATCATCTATTAACCTTTGGTAATAATTTTTATCTACTATATCACTTGAATTTTCACCCATACAAACATTTCTTGCAAAATCTCCATAACTAGAGAGACCAACAATTGCAATTATAGAGGTCATATCCTCAGTTATTACAGGATCTCTATCACTATGAATCTTACAAGGTAAAGTTCTAGCTCCATCTGCTTCAAATATTATTACATCATAATTATTAGTTATAATTGATAAGATTTCGCCTCTAGGAGAACTGACTTTCTTGTCATTCATTATATGCTTTTCAACAAATAAAACAGACTCGCCATTCTTTGACTCGTGATTAAAAAAATCTGCCTCATTTATAAAGACATGATCTACTTCAAAATTAAAATATCTAGGAGACTGCAGTTTGGTGGTGGTACTTATTAGGACTTTTTTTCCTTTAGCTCTATAGTGCTTACCCAAAGCTATTAAGGTTGTCGTTTTACCTCCACCACCGGTTATACCAATGATGGTTTTGCCAGAGGTTGGAGTTATTAATTTATCAAGTTTATCTAAAAGTTGCATATTTATTTTTCCTTATTTTGTTTGATTAATTGTTTTATAATAGTTTTATCACTATTTGCAAAACTATAGTTTTGTAAATTAGTGAGATATTCCCATTTTAATTGAGTATGAACACTTAGTTTTAATTTATCTATATCAACACTCAAAAAGACCTGATGGGCTTTTAAAAAGTAATGTGTATCTTTGTTTATAAAATCACAGGCTGCAAGCTCACTGCCAACTCTAACATCAACGCCTAATTCTTCTTTGAATTCTCGTCTAAGAGTATCCTTTACACTTTCGCCCCAACGGTTTTTCCCACCAGGAAATTCCCACATGCACGCAATAGAGCCTTTATCAATTCTTTTACCAATCAATACTTTATTCTCTTTAAAACAAATTCCAGCTGTTGTTATTCTTTGATTCAAATCGCCCATATTTTTCCCTTATAATAAAACCCAATGAGGTAATAAAAAATGAAGCAAAGCTATAGTGAATATCAAAATCGACATTCTAAAATGTAACGTTCTCTTATTATGCTCAATTGTAATAGTTTCTTTACTCTTAAATAGAATTGCATTATACCATATAGATGAGCACAATAGTGCAAGTGTTACAAATAAATCACCTAAAATAATTGGACCTGGTATTGATGGAATAAAAGCATTTAATATTGTTAAAACATAACCCAAAAACATTAATAATGTAAAAAGCAATTTATTATCGAATAAATATTCTCTCATATTCAATAAAATAGGTGCTTTAACTCCCATTTCTTGAGTTACTAATATTAGAGCGGTATAAACCAAATAAATAATTGTTATAAACCATAATTGCATCATAATAATTGTTTCCCTATAAAATCTGTTAATTTCTCACTAGAGTAATAACCCAATTCTATATTTGCCATTATTCCTGCATTTAGATGAACAATTACACCCTCTCTTGCGCTTTGACTGGTGGTTAGACCATAGGACAAAAATGCTGCTATACACCCCGCAAGTACATCTCCACTTCCAGCAACACCTATACTTGGATTTAAATTATATATAATTGTTATCAATTCACCTGGAGTTGCTATATAGGTTATGCTTGCTTTACAAACAATAGTAGCATTAAGTTTTAGGCTTAATTTGTTTAAGGTATCAAAAAAATCTCGAGTATTATCTAATGAATAATCTATTAATACTGCATCTGCTAATACTTTTAATTCGCCTATATGAGGTGTAAATATCAATTTATTATTAGCTTTAACTTTAATCTTATTATTTTTATACAAAGTTGCATAAGCTCTAATCCCATCAGCATCTAATACAGTAGGTTTATTAAAACTAAGGATTTCTAGTAGTAAATCCTCTCTACCAAGTCCCCAACCAACTCCTGCTAGTATTGCATTGTAAGATGATAAATTTAACTTTGAATCTAATTTATTTACAATTATTGAAGGACTTTCAGTTGCAACAATACTATATATTTCATCATCACAAAAGGCTGAAACCAAACCACACCTACAGCTAAAGGCCCCTCTGCTTGATAAACGCACAGCCCCTGAATATTTAGTGCTTCCACCAAATATAGCTAAATGTCCTCTTGTTTTTTTGTAATCAGTTTTACCTAAAGGCTTAACTCTCAATTGTCTTTTATCATCTAAAAGAGCAAAAGGTTTAAAAGATTGTATCACTCCTGGTGGAAAGCTTGGGTTTATCTCAATTATAGTATTGCACTTGCCGATATTATCAGGATGATAATAAACCGCTTTTAAAGGTCCCATACAAAAGGTATAATCAGCTATTATGCTAATATCACATATGGTATCACTAAGGCCACTTGGAACATCAATACTATACTTTGTTGCTTTAGAGAGGTTAATTAAATTAACAATATTTATTATATTATCTCGAAGTTTATTTTTAAGACCAATTGCAGTAATTCCATCAATAATAATATCAGAGTCACAAATAATACTTTTTACTTGATCTAGGTTATCTTCAAAATATATACTTTCAATTTTATAGCTTTCTACAACCTCTTTTTGTATTGTTGTACTAGAGCTAAATTTACTTGAGCAATAAACAATTTTTATATTTTCAAAACCATCATTAAAGGCGCATCTTGCAACAACTAAAGCATCTCCTCCATTGTTTCCACCACCACAAAATACAACAATTTTATCATCTCTTTCTAAATTATCCCTCATGTACAACCAAGCTTTTAAACCAGCTTGTTCCATTAAGATAATAGCGGGTTGTTTGTATAGAGTTTGTGAAATTTCATCAATTTTAGTAATGTCTTTTGAGTAAAATATATCTTTCATTCTTCAATTTTACTCTAATGCTATATACTTGACAAGAATCAATGACATTATTAGTCTAAGAAATGTCCTGGGGTGGCTAATAGCCTGAGATAAAACCCGTTAACCTGATCTGGATAATGCCAGCGGAGGAAGACATAATTCTTTATCTTTAATACATAAAATGTATATTAACCCTTAGGCCAAAAATTAATTTGGAGGCTTTTTATATGAAAAAGTTTTTTTTAATTGTTGTGGCCTTTTTTGCTACAACACTGGCTCTATTTGCATCTGGCTCAAAAGAGAATTCACAAAATCTATCAAATGAGATAACTGTTTATTCTTATGATGCGTTTTGTGGTGATTGGGGTCCTGGTCAAAAAATTGTTGATTCTTTCAAAGAAAAAACTGGTATTAGTGTTAATTTAGTTTCAGCTGGTGATGCTATTGAAATGCTAACTAAAGTTGAACTTGAGAAATCTAATCCCATGGCTGATGTGGTTATTGGAATATCTGATGATATGGCTATGAAAGCTTATAACAGTAATCTTTTTGAAAGCTATGATTCACCAGTTTTAGTTGATATCCCAGACTTTTTAAAATTTGATGATCAAAACAGACTACTTCCTTTTGACTATGGTAACTTTGCTTTTGTTTATGATACAAAACGCTTGGATAAAGAAGATATACCCACATCTTTAAATGATTTAACAGATCCCAAATATAAAGACAAAATTATTTTAATTGATCCTAGAACCTCTTCTGTTGGTCTTGGCTTATTAATCTGGACTCGTGAAGTATTTGGGGACAATTATCTCTCTTGGTGGGATCAAATGAGAGACAATGCACTAACAATTACTGAAGGTTGGTCTAGCTCTTATGGAATGTTTACCTCTGGTGAAGCACCAATTACTCTCTCCTACACCACATCTCCTGTTTACCATGTGATGTATGAAGATTCTACTAGATATCAAACTATAATATTTGAAGACGGTCACAGTGCTACAATTGAAGGTGTTGGTTTATTAAAAAGTAGTGAGAAAAAAGAATTAGCAAAGCAATTTATTGATTTTCTACTTAGCGAGGGTCAACTTGATATTGCTACAGCTAACTCCATGTATCCAACAAATTCGAAAACACAACTTCCTAGTGCCTTTGATTGGGCTCCAAAACCTGAAGTTACCCTTAGCCTAGAGGCTAGTGATATTGAGGATAATTTGGATACTTGGTTAAATGAGTGGACAAAGGTAATGAGTAAATAATTTATGAAGCTTCCTATATCTTTAATAGGAAGCTTTTGTTATTATACTCTGTATTAATTAGAGGAACGTTATGAAAAAAAACAAAATTGATAATCGCAATCTATATGAGAAAATAATTCCAATACCTTCTCTAGTTTTGTTATTTATTATTTTCTTAATTCCTCTAAGTAGTACTCTCTCTAGAGCTTTCATCTCCGATAATAGAGTGGATTTTTCTTCTTTTATCAAAATACTAGGAGATCCCTATACCCATAGAATCTTAGCTTTTACAATAAACCAAGCTTTCTTTTCAACTCTCTTATCACTAATAATTGCCCTTCCTGGTGCTTATTTACTAGTAAATTACAGAATAAAGGGAAGAAAATTAATTCTCGCTGTTTGCACTATACCTTTTGTGCTTCCTGCAATCCTGGTTATTCTGGGCTTTGTTACTTTTTATGGCAACAATGGCTTTTTAAATGTAATATTGATGAAATTATTCAATTTAGAAAATCCACCTTTAAAAATATTATATTCTTACAAAGCAATAATTATTGCTCATGCCTTTTATAATTTTCCAATTATTTTAGTATTGGTTACTACTTATTGGGAAAATCTCGACTATAAACTGGAATTATCCTCTTATGTATTTGGAGCTACAAAATTACAAACCTTTGTTTATATTACACTACCTAGACTAATACTATCGATTATATCCTCATCCCTATTGGTTTTCCTTTTCTGCTTTACCAGCTTTTCTATTATATTAGTTTTAGGAGGTGGTCCTAAATATACCACTATGGAAGTTGAAATATATAGACAAGCTAGAACTTCAATGGATCTAAATAGTGCTGCTTCTTATGCTCTTATTTCTATTGCCTTTTGTATCATAATTCTTCTCCTTTACAATGTATTTCAGAGAAAAACTACAACAAAAGAAAACATTTCTAAAAGTAATTATAAAAAAGAAAAAAAACCTGTTTCAAAGACTGGTAGAATATTAAGCACAGTTTATACAGTATTTATTGTATTATTTGTGCTCTCTCCTATTTTATCAATTATAGTAAAATCCTTTTTAGCCTCTAGTACTAGAAGCGATACTAATGTATTAACTTTAAAATGGTATAAACAACTATTTGGCTTAGCTAGTACCACAGGTATTATGAAATCTAGCTTTTCATCAATAGTTAATTCTTTGAAAATAGCACTAACTGTAGCTGTGCTCTCCACACCTCTTTCTCTCTCTCTCGCAATAGCGAGCAAAAGAGACAAATCAAAAACCTCAGTTTTGATTGAATTACTCGCTATGTTACCTTTAGCCGTTTCCTCAGTTATAATAGGACTCGGTTATTATATGATCTCTGCTAAACTACAAAATACTGGTGGCTTACTTCTTGTAATACTAGCTCATTTGGTTATAGTACTGCCTTTTAATATAAGGGCTATAACTCCTGAAATTAGAAAATTACCAACTTCCCTTAGCGCTAGTGCAATGACTCTGGGTGCTACTCCTTTTCAAGCCTTTATGAGTGTAGAAGTACCTCTATTAAAAAGTGCCCTAATAAGTGGGGCAATATTTGCCTTTGCTATTAGTATGGGAGAGGTTAATGCTACTTTAATATTAGCTTCTTCCTCTATAACTACAATACCGGTAACAATGTACAGGTTAATAGGTTCCTACAATTTTGGAGGGGCTTGTGCACTTGGTACTATATTAATATTAGTATGTACTATAGTATTTGTAAGCAGTGAATATTTGAAGAATGACACCAAGCTTTATATATAAAATATATCGAATAATTATAACAATGGATTATTTATGAATGAAACTATCAAATTAAAATTAAAAAAACAATTTTCTCAATTTCTTTTGGATATAGACTTAGAATTACAAAAAGGCCAACTAATATCATTATTAGGTCCAAGTGGTTGTGGCAAAAGCACAACACTTCAACTTATTACAGGTCTTTTAGATAATGATGAGGGTCATATTATAATTGATGGGCAAGACATCACACAATTAAAAGTTAATGAGCGAAAAATAGCTATGGTCTTTCAAGATTATGCTCTGTATCCACATCTAAATGTTGAAAAGAATATTGCCTACCCACTAAAGATAAAAAAAGTTAAACGGAATATAAGAAAAGATAGAGTTAAAGAATTATTAAAACTTGTTGATCTTCTCGGCTTTGAAAACAGAAAGATAGAAAGTTTATCCGGGGGAGAGAGACAACGAGTGGCTCTTGCAAGAGCTCTCGCTTATGAGCCTAAATTATTACTTCTTGATGAACCCCTTTCAGCTCTAGATGCTAAAATGCGTAATTACCTTAGAGATGAGATAAGGAGAATTCAACAAGCTCTTAAGATAACTATGATTTATGTTACCCACGATCAAAGTGAAGCTTTATCCATTTCTGATAGTATTGTATTAATGAATGACGGAAAGGTAGAAATGTTCTCCACACCGGAGCAATTATACAATAATCCTTCAACTAACTTTGCTGCAACTTTTATGGGAGAGGGCACCTTTATTCCCTCTTCTATTGTTGATCCCTTATTAAATATCGAAAATTCTTCCACCAGCTCTTACTTCTATCGTTTAGAAAATGCTTACTTAGTAGAAAAAGAAAAATTCTATTTGAAAGAAATTTTACCCCATATTGTCTTAAAAGATGCTAAAATTGAGTCATATGAATTTAGAGGCATATTTTATAAGATAAATTTGTTATATAATGATACCAAGTTATCAGTATCATCAAAGGAGAAACCCTCTTGTGATATTGTCGATATTTGTATAAGAATAAAAGATTTGAAAAGATATGAGAGAGAAAGGTTAATTACTTAAAGCAAAACAAAAGAAAGTGGTATTAAGTATTATACTAAGGAGAAAAAATTTGATAAAAAGAATAATTTCAATTTTAATAATATCTTTATGCACAACCTCTTTGTTTGCTGTTGAATTTGGATCAAAAGTAGATATTGGATTCTTTTATCATCCATCTATTACTTTAGATAACACCTCTGATTTACCTGTTTTTTCATCTATTGGTTCTACTTATGATTTTAGTCCAATATATTTAAAAATCAACAACCATATAATTAGCCCTTACTTATCTATATTTCATGTTTCAAGATCTATAGTTTATCAAAATGAGTTTTTAAGAGAATTTAGTGCTGTTGGTTTTGGCTTTGATTATGGGTATTATTTTAATGAAAAGTTTCTTCTTCATACCAAACTTTCTATGGGTGTTGGTAAATTAGGACAAAGCTTAAATCAAGAAATGTATGCAAACCTTCTATTAGCTCCATCAATTCTATTATTAAAAGAAAATGATTATGATCTTTCTTTGCAGTTAATAGTAAATGTAATATATAGAAAATATTTATTATCACCCTCTATTGGAATCGGACTTAGTACTTCATTTGATTGGCTTACCAGTTATATTGGAAAAGTAAATGAGACTAATTAAATTCTTAAATATAAAAAAAACACATTTTATTATTAAACCATTACTAATTGTATCGAGTGTATTTTTATTATTTTCTAGTATTAGTTGTGAATTGTCTAATGATGATTATTCTTATGAAATTAACTTAATAAGTATAGCACTTGATTATCATAATACAGATACTGAATATACAAAGGCGCATGCCGATGAAACTTTAAACTTAAATGGTACAATTAATGATGGCATTCAACTAGAAAATGCTTTTAGAACTATTTGTGATAATAATCAAATCCCTTATACTGGCAATAATTATCATCAAGTTGGAGTAGATTATTCATCTAGTACTGTAAACAACATATACTATCCTAGCAAAGAGCACATAATAACAGCATTAATTAATTTAAAAGCGTCTTCCACTGATAATAGTATTAATATAATTTATTATTCAGGACACGGGTTTGACAATGGAAGTTGGGCATTAGCTACAACTAATTCAGTAACAGGCTTATCAATTTTTAATTCAAATCAAGTTCTTAGTGTTGATGAAATTTATGAAGAACTTGAAGATATTAAAGGTAAAACACTAATAATAGTTGATGCTTGCTTTTCTGGTAATTTCTACAAAGAAAGTGCATATTCACTTCAAAAAGATAAATTTTCACTAATTAATGCCTTTAGTAAATTTATAAGCAATGACAGTGAAGTATCAGATATCTATATCCTTTGTGCAACTGAAGATGATAATAAATCTTATGAACCTGGATATACGTCGGGAATAAGACTTCATGGGTTTTTTACAAAAGCCTTGTTAGAAGGCCTGGGATGGGATGATGAAGATGAAAGCACTCCAGGTGAATTAGCTGAGACAATTCCTCCCGCTGCAGTAAATAAAATAGTAAGTGTTGATTACTTGGTTGACTATATTAAAGCGAATCAAGATATAGCTTTATCTGATGGAGATCACCAATACCCACAAGTATATGGTGGGAGATATGATCTTGTTTTATTTGAATATTAATATTTAACAAATCTAAATATCTATCTTTTACAAAAAAATATTGCTTCTAAATAATAAAAATTTTTCTAAAAATAAATCTTTTACTTTAAATAGCTCATAGTCAAAGCAAATGAGAATAATTTTGAGTAATAAACAATGAGGTTTATTATGAAAAAATACTTTATATTAATTTTATTGCTTTTAGTATTATTCACCAGTTGTGATATAGCCCATAGTGATTTCTCTTATGAGATAAACTTGGTAACAATTGCATTAGATTATCAAAATACAAATGTTAGAAACTTATTTGGCACTTTAAATGATGCTAAAGAAGTAGAAAAGGCAATAAGATCTAATTGTGAGAAACAAGAAATAAACTACAGTTCTTATAATTATTATCAAAGTGGATACTCCCATAACACCACAACAGTTAATAATGTTAACTATCCAAGTAAAACTCATATTATAAACGCCTTAGATAATTTAGAATCTATTTCTCACACTAATTCTATAAATATTATTTACTTTTCAGGCCATTCTAATTCACAAGGTAGTTGGCTACTTGCTACTGATGATATTACTAATGGAGAGACTTTCGATTCAGAAGATGAATTAAATGAAGATTTATTAATCAGAGTTGATGAGGTATATAATAAACTTAAAAATGTTAAGGGTAAAATTTTACTTGTTGTTGATTCTTGTTATTCTGGATCTTTTTACAGAGAAAATTCCTATTCACTAAAAGAAGAAAACATGAGTTTTGCAAATGCCTTTAAAAAATTAATTAGTAAAGACAGTGAAATATCTGATACGTATATCCTTTGTGCCACTGAGAAAGACAATACAGCTTATGAGCCAAACTTTAATGTTCCTGAAAGACTTCATGGATATTTTACAAAAGCCTTGTTAGAAGGTCTTGGCTGGTGTGATGGGGACAAAGGATTATTAACACAATATTCAATTGAAGCAATAACAGATGAAAATGGAGTTCAAGGTATCTTATCTGAGGGTATACCTCCAGCTTCAAGAAATAAAATATTAAGTGTTGATTCATTGCTTTCTTATATAAAAAGAAATCAAGATATAGCTTTAAATGGTATCACTCATCAATACCCTCAAGTATCAGGGGGAAGATTTGATTTGGTATTATTTGATTATTGATTGAAAATTATATTACTTTTGATATTATCAATTTCATCTCTAATCAAAGCAGCCTTTTCAAATTCTAAATCTTTGGCATATTTGAACATTTCTTTTTCAAGTTCTTTAATATATTTACTTCTATCTTTTTTCTGTAGTAAATTATAGGAAGCTCTTCTGATATTTATTTCACCACTGATATCTTTTTTCTTTTCTTCAGCGTCTCGCTCTAATATATCTTCAATAGCTTTTTGAATTGTAGTTGGAGTAATGTTATGTTCTATATTATATGCTAATTGAATCTCTCTTCTTCTATCAGTTTCACTGATAGCAAGTCTCATTGCATCACTTTCTTTATCAGCATACATAATAACTCTACCATCAGCATTTCTAGAGGCTCTACCAATTGTTTGAATTAGAGCTGTAGAAGAGCGCAAAAAGCCAATTTTATCTGCATCTAATATTGCAACTAAAGATACTTCAGGAAGATCTAAACCTTCTCTAAGCAAGTTGATTCCAATTAAAATATCAAATACACCTTTTCTTAGATCTCTTAAAATCTCAACTCTTTCAATAGTTCCTATATCACTATGTAAATATCTTACTCTTAAACTAAGAGAGCTTAGATAGTCTGTTAGATCTTCAGACATTCTTTTAGTAAGGGTGGTTATAAGAACTCTTTTCTTATTCTTTATTGTATCTTGAATTTCTTTGTAAAGATCTTCCATTTGTCCTTCAGTTTGTCTAACTGATATTTGAGGATCTAGTAAACCGGTAGGACGAATAACTTGTTCTACAATAATTGAAGTTTCAGCCATTTCCCTTTTACCAGGAGTAGCTGATACATAAACCCTCTCATTGATAATTTTATCAAATTCATCAATTTTTAGAGGTCTATTGTCTAAGGCAGAAGGTAGTCTAAATCCATAATTAACAAGATTTAATTTTCTAGATCTGTCTCCTTCATACATAGCTCCAACTTGAGGCAGCGATACATGTGATTCATCAATAAAGGTAAGAAAATCAGTGGGAAAATAATCTAACAAAACTGCAGGTCTTTGACCTTCTTGTCTTGCTGTTAATTGTCTTGAATAATTTTCAATACCAGAGCAGTATCCAATTTCTTTTAACATTTCTAAATCATATTCAACTCTAGATTTAATTCTTTCAGCTTCAACAACTTTACCTTGAGAATTAAAATATTCAATTCTATCTTTCAATTCATTTTCTATTGATTCTATTCGCTCTAATACAGCTTCATGAGGCATTACAAATTGCTTAGCCGGGTAAAGAGAGAACCCTTGTACCTTTTCTTGTTTTTCACCTGAGATGGGATTAAACCACGTTATTTCATCAATCACATCCCAATCTAAAGATATTCTTACTGCATTTTCAAGGTAGGAGGGACAAATTTCAATCACATCTCCTCTAACTCTAAAGTTACCTCTTTCAAGAACAGCATCATTTCTTTCATACTGCATTCTAACAAGTTGCTCTAATTCACTTTTATGATCAAAAATAGTACCAACTTTGAAGGTATGGACCATATCTTTAAAGCTAACAGGACTTCCAAGGCCATAAATACAAGAAACAGTTGATACAACAATAACATCCCGTCTCTCCATAAGAGAGAAAGAAGCCGATAGTCTTAATCTATCAATTTCATCATTAATATCTGCAGTTTTTTCAATATATAAATCTTTACCTGGAACATAAGCTTCAGGTTGATAATAATCATAAGTTGAAACAAAATATTCAACAGCATTGTTTGGGAAAAAGGTTTTAAATTCTCTATATAATTGTGCTGCCAAAGTTTTGTTGTGAGATAAAACAAGAGTTGGCTTATTAATTTGTTCAATTATTTTAGCCATGGTAAAAGTTTTACCACTTCCGGTAACACCTTTTAATATTTGCTTTCGCTCTCCATTCTTTATACCTTGAGTCAATTTTTCTATAGCTTGAGCTTGGTCTCCTGAAGGCTCATATGGAGAGATTACATGTAAAGGGTGTGTTGCTCCCCCTGAAGCTTGATGATAGTTTTCAACTAACTCTCCACCCCATTTTAAATCAACATTTGCTGTATCATCCATTACTGAACACCTTTATCACTAATTTCACTTCTATTTACCAATTCAACTGTTTTCACAATGTCTTTTCCAGCTCTGTTGATTGTAACTTTAACTTTGTCACCCATTCTTGTTGCTAAGAGAGCATTATAATAATCATTGTAGGTTTTTATAGGTTTATTATTTATTTTAGTTATAACATCACCGCCCAAATAAAAGGTAGAAGCACCGTAGGATATTTTAGCATCGCCTCCTAAAAGACCGGCTTCTTCTGCCTTTCCATTAGAGACTACTTGGCTTATTAATATACCCTCACTTACATTAAGTTTTGCATATTTTGATAATTGAGAAGTTAATTGGATAGGAACAATATCTATCCAACCTCTCATAACTTTTCCATAAGAAATTAAATCGGGGATGATAGAGAGAATAGTATCAATAGGAATAGCAAAGTTTAAACCCGAACTACCATTTTCATTGTATACAGAGGTGTTCATAGCTATCATCTCATTGTGGGAATTGATTAAGGGTCCGCCACTGTTACCTGGGTTTATTTTTGCATCAGTTTGAATCATTCCCATAATTACAGAATTGTCTCTAGTTTGAACAGCTCGCTCTAAGCCACTAATTATTCCTGTAGTTAAAGTTCTATCGTAGCCAAAAGGATTTCCAATAGCATAAACTTTTTGGCCCACTTTAAGATTAAAACTTTTACCAAGTTCAATAGGAATTAATTTTTTCTTATCAGCATCTATTCTAATTAAGGAGATATCATCAACTATATCAGTACCAATAATACTAGCGGTGTAGGAAGATCCATCAGATAATGTTACAAGAATATTTTCTAGATTCTCAATAACATGATAGTTTGTTAAAATATCACCCTTAGTTGATAGTATTACCCCGCTACCTGTAGTATTTGTTTTATCAGGTGATATCATATCACCTGTTATAGAATTTCCTGAAATATGTACAACACTTACACTACATTTTTCATATACTCTTATATTTTGTATTTCTTCACTGGTATATAACCAGCTGTTACCATCATCTAAGGCTAAAGAAATACCCTCTTCACTGTAGAAAATTTCATTAACAGTAACACCAGCTAAGGAGAGTAAACCTTTTTCCCCTTCTAGTTTTAATAACTCTTGAACATTTTCTCTAAGTTGATCTCTTTTATAGTCTTTTGTTAATTTAATAGACCAAGAATATAAGATGATAGCAAATACAACTATTATAATTAAAGAAAATATTGCAATTAAAGCTTTGAGAATATTTCTTTTAGTATTTTTTTTCATATAAATAATTCTATATAAATAGAGCTTATTTAGCAAGCAAAACAATTATGTTTTACCTGCTATAAAAAGTTTAATCTTTTTTTATAATTATTATAAAATAGCTGCAACTTCATCATTAGTTGGAGGATTACAACCAGCTTTGGCACAATTTAAAGAAGCACTGTAACAAGCATATTTCAAAGCTTTTTGAATTATTTCATCATTTATGAGAAATTTGGGATCCTCCCCATCTTCTCCAAAAACACCTTCTTTACTTAAATAAGCTAAGAGAGAGCCTGAAAAAGTATCACCGGATCCTATAGTATCAACAACTTTAACCTCATAGTTCTCTTGGTTAAATTGTTTATTATTAACATTGAACCAAGAAGCACCTTGTGCTCCTCTAGTTAATATAATATGAGCGTTGTTATTAATTTGTTTTATATTGTTTATAGCGTCTATTTCACTCATTTTAGGATAAATAAACTCTAAATCTTCATCACTTAATTTAATGATATTTGCAATTTCAAAAATATCTGTTAATCTTTTTTTCCAATTGGGTATCTTTTCAACTTCTTGGGCTCTAATATTAGGATCAACAAAAATAATAGGTCTAGGATTTAAAAAGGATAAAACATCTAATATTGATGAACTTGTAGGATTAATTAACATAGAAAGAGAGGCTACATGCACAACTCTTATTTCTGAATGATTAGATAGTGAATTTAATAGTTGCTCACTGGTTAAAACCATTGAAGCAGTATTTCTCAAATAGAAATCATATTTGGCTGAACCATTTTCTTCAATTGTAGCTAAAGCTAGAGTTGAAGGAGCACTGCTATTACATAAATCTGGATCAAATATAATTGCCTTATCTATCAAGTAATTTATTATTTTTTTACCGTTAGCGTCTTGAGAAATAGGAGAAATAAAAGAGGTAGGTACCCCTTGATTCACACATGCAACTGCACTATTTAGACTACTGCCACCTAAATGACAAGCATAATTACCCTTTGTATCATCAACTAAATCTATAACATATTCACCAATAACAAATACCATATAATACCTCTATCACTATTTTTAATTATTTTAAGTTAATTATCATTATATTACAATGTATCCTATATTGCACTAATACTTATTGTTTCTTATAATCAAAATTGATATGAAAAAGATAACCCCTAGAGAAATGACATGGATAAATAAAGGAAATATAAAGAACCTTAGCTACAATAGGTTTGAAGCTAAAGGGAGAAATAGTTGTTTTCTTGCAGTTAGTGATGAAAACTTTGAAGTATCTAATACTGTTTCTCTTAACTCTAGAAACTACTCTTTTATTGTATCAATTACAGAGCGATCTTATTTCTCTCTAAATATTGGGGATTCCTTATCAGTTACCACATCTATTAATAATTATAAGAGTGAAACAAATATTGATAATAAATATATTGATAACAAAAAAACTATTGAAATTAAACTCGAGAGAGTTTCCAACTCTTTTTCTTTCTACATTGATAACATTTTTATTACAAAGGCAACTCTTCCCTCTTCTAAAGAGGCTATATCTTTTGGCTATTATTTTAATAATAGTGAATTTATCAAAGTAACTGACTTCTTATATATAAAAAAATAATTCTTTTTACTTATTTATCTATGTTTTATACTTAAATGCTTTTCTTTAATTACTTCCTCATGCTATTATTGCCCTTAGTTAAAGGCCCCTTTGAAAGGGCAGAGGACGGAAAAATGGAGTTAGAAGAAAAGAAGGAAAAACCCCTAAACTTTTTGGAAAGAATCATAGAAGATGATTTAAATAATAATCGTGTACCAAATAATACAATAATTACACGATTCCCACCTGAGCCAAATGGCTATTTACATATTGGTCATATAAAATCAATTTGTTTAAACTTTGGCTTAGCTCAAAAATATGGCGGTAGATGTCACTTAAGACTAGATGACACTAACCCAACTAAAGAAAATGTAGAATACGCTGAATCTATCAAAGAAGATATCAAATGGTTAGGCTTTGAATGGGGTGATTATGAATATCATGCCTCTGATTATTATGACCAACTATTTGAAATTGCTGTTAATTTAGTAAAAAGTGGAAAAGCTTATGTAGATTCACTAACTGCTGATCAAATGAGAGAATATAGAGGGACATTAACTGATCCTGGTAAAAACTCTCCTGATAGAGATAGAAGTATTGAAGAGAATTTAAAGTTATTTTTAGAAATGAAGGATGGTAAGCATCCTGAAGGTAAATATACCTTAAGAGCTAAAATTGATATGGGCTCTCCTAATATTAATATGAGAGACCCAGCTTTATATAGAATTAAATATGCCAATCACCCAAGAACTGGGGATAAATGGTGTATATATCCTATGTATGACTATACTCATCCAATAAGTGATGCTATTGAAAATATTACTCATTCTATCTGTACTTTAGAATTTGAAGATCACAGACCTGCCTATGACTGGGCAACTGGTATCGATGGTATTGAGCATGCTCCTCACCAATATGAATTTGCAAGATTAAACATTAACTATATGTTAATGAGTAAGAGAAGATTATTAAATCTTGTTAATCTTAAAATAGTTGAAAGCTGGGATGATCCTAGAATGCCAACTGTTAGTGGTGTAAGACGTCGTGGTTACTCACCTGAATCAATGAAAGACTTTATTGAAAGAGTTGGTGTAGCTAAAACTGAAGGTGTTGTTGATTATTCCTTAATGGAATTCTGTGTTAGAGAAGATCTAAATAAAAAAGCTACAAGAATTATGGCTATTTTAGATCCTATCAAATTAATAATTGACAATTATCCTGAAGAAAAGACTGAATACTTTGAAGCAATCGATAATCCTGAAGATCCTAATTCAAAAACTCACACGATTCCTTTTGGACGTGAAGTCTATATTGAACGAGAAGATTTCATGGAAATCCCACCTAGAAAATATCATAGATTATATCCTGGTAATGAAATCAGGCTAAAATATACTTACTTTGTTACTGCTACTAGTTTTGAAAAAGATGAGAATGATAAAGTTACTGTTGTTCATTGCACTTATGACCCTGAAAGTCGTGGTGGAACGACAGAAGACAAAAGAAAGGTTAGAGGAACTAGTCATTGGGTATCTGTTAAACAAGCTGCTAAGGCAGAGGTTAGATTGTATGATAAGCTATTTAGTAGTGAATACCCAGGAAAAGAGACTGGTGACTACCTAGATGATCTTAATCCTGATTCTTTAGTTGTTGTAGAAGAAGCAATGATTGAACCTTATATCAAAGAAGCTAAAGTTGGAGATTATTTACAATTTATAAGAAATGGTTATTTCTGTGTTGATAGTAAAGATAGTAGTGAAGATCATTTAGTATTTAACAGAACTGTTACACTAAGAGATTCATGGGCTAAAATGAAAAAGAAAATGGGTATTTAATAATATTCATTTACTAATCTTTTTCTATTTATATAAAAAAAATCCCTTCAAAGGTTATTAGAAATATATTCTAAAACTTATGGAGGGTATTTTAATCTTTCTATAATTATGCAAATTATTTAGACAATTAAAAGCTCCTTCATGAAGAAGGAGTTTTTATATTTAATAGATTTTATTTATTAAAGAATAGCATATGCTAAAGTAATTGCACTTTTGTATCTACCAGCAGGAGCTACAGTATCTCCCACATATTGAATTCCAAAAGTTAAAGAATCAGCTATTTCACTTGAACTTTGTCCATAATAATAATTTGGTACAGTATAGAAAGAGTGTATCAAAGGAGAAACAACAGTATGACTAGTAAAATTTACTCCACTAGTTAAACCCACAATTGTTCCAATACTTGCTTCATGAGTTCCACCCAAATCACCGGTTTCCACTAAACGAGTAAGAGCTCCAATAGTAAAAGTAAGTTTAACACCTTGAGCTTCATTATTAGTGCCTGAAATAGCTCTAACTCTAAAAGGAGCAGTAAAAGTACTTCTAACATCCCAAGCAGAATTAAATACTTCATATGTATCAGCAGATTCCCAATCTCCTGAGCCTTCAGTGTCTTGAGCTTCTAACTGAAATAAGAAATCCACGTTATCAGCATCGACAACAACAGTTGTGCCTTCTGGATTAGCTGTTACAGCATAAAGACCAAGACCTTCCGCTTGAGTATCATTAACAAATTGGCCTACAGCTGCCATTGCGAAACTTGAAACTATAGCTACCATAGCTATTAATGTAATTAATTTTTTATTCATAATTTTTTTCTCCTTAAAATTTGAGCTTGTTCTATTGGTTGACCACATACTAAATATACCACGGCTTGATACTTATGTCAATACTTTATTTATTTATTTTATATATTTTTTTTTATTACTATATTCAC
Source organism: uncultured Spirochaetaceae bacterium (assembly GCA_964545735.1). GTDB lineage: Bacteria > Spirochaetota > Spirochaetia > Sphaerochaetales > Sphaerochaetaceae > Pleomorphochaeta. The sequence continues at coordinate 859 of CAZJGS010000043.1, read as the reverse complement.
TACCCAAAAGGCCTACATATTACCTTGTTTTAACTAGTTTAATTCTATACAGTATAAGTAATTATACTCAATTTTATTTAAACTATCAATAAATGAATAACTTGTTGCCTACTTGTGACATTATCAAGATTTTTTATTTTTTATTTTTTGATTATGAATTTTAAGTATCTTTAGATTTACTAGAGCTATGAAATATGGCTCAATCACTTTTCTTGTGTGATTGAAAATTAACATTCTCAAAAGAATTCCACTTAATTGATTGAAAAAGAAAGGACTAACCCTGTATTGTTGTAGTTACGACACCAAACAAAAAGGAGAAAGTCCTTCATGAACTTTATCACATTGCCTTCAGGATTGGTAGGCTTTAACAATCAAAATACAGAAATCGTAAGTACTATATCAGACAGAGAGATGTAGCTTCTACACGGAGTGCTCAGCACTAATGAAGCAGATTGTCTCTGCAGTCATTGCAAGAGCAAGATGCATATCCACAATTAATATGAGGTTAATCTGAGGCATTTGTGTTTTGGAAGACGATTAAGTAGTCTCAAATTTTCTAAATTAAGGTACTTTTGTCAATCCTGTGGGAATACACAGATGCAGAATATACCTTTTCAGGCTCCGGGACACAGAATCACCTGCGAGCTCTACCAATACACCAGAGATCTCTTAGCCTATGGGTTAACAAACAAGGTAGTTCCAGAAATCACTGGTCTTGGAAAAAATACTGTTAAAGATATTGATATGACAAGATTGAAAGAAAAGTACACTATCGATGGAGTGAAACTCATAAAACCTGAAAGACAAGCCAAATTTCTAGGCATTGATTTATCCTTAACATTTGATTATCCTTAAGTTT
>CAZJGS010000042.1:0-18622 GCA_964545735.1 uncultured Spirochaetaceae bacterium | reverse complement strand
CAAGGCCCAGAGTGAAGATCCAGACCAATTCTTATAATATGGAACTGTTGTCTAGTAAGGGATACAAACCTCCTGCGCAGATTATCTATGTGGAAGCGGCAATTGGAAATAATGAATTTGGCCCGCTTAAGCTTCTCTTCTGTTAAAGGGTGAGGAAGAAGGACGTCAGAACCGTGAATTGTAAGGCTGTAGGGAATGCCGGTTAGGGCGTTGAGGAAAATGGCAATCGACGCGGCTCCAAAGGCAAAATGGACATGAACGTGGCTGACCTTGTTGGCTCGAAGGTATTCCGCGAGTAAGCTGGCTCCACCTAAATGTTTTAAATTCTCAATTTTTTGAAAGGCAAAATCATCTTTCAACGCCAATGCCAAACGCACACACTTTATATACCTCCTCGGAGTTTTGAAAAACGCCCTTATATTCGCGAGCAGGTAGCTGGAAATACCTTGCTCTGCCAAATAGTAGGTGCGATTAATAAATTCTCTGTCTTGAGGGTGGTATTCTCCATCAGCAGGACTTCTATTTGCTATTAACAATACGGGAAAGCCCTCTTTTTCCAAGGCATGAACCTCCCTTTGAAGAAAGGTAGTCGATATTGTTGGAAATTTTGAAAAAAAATAGGCAACCTGCACTATCAGCACCCCGAATTTTTTCTTTTATCTAGACCTTTGTTGTGGCTCAGTAACTGATTTTTCATTTGTAATCATAAATCCATACAATAGCAAAGAATTGCTATCTATCCCATGCGCAATGCATAATTAAAAGTACTACAGATTTCGTAAGCCCTCTTCAGGGATATCTTGGAAGGGATTTGATTATGCATTTTTGCGGCCAGGTCTGGTAAACCATAAAAAAGTAAATCATCCGTTCCCCTTATTCCTCTATCAAATCCGTACGAGGTGGTGGAGCCGTATCCAGGCCAACAGAAGCCTGGCCGGAGTGATCAGGCGGATATATGTTTACAGAGAGTTCTCTGTTACCAATGCGAACAATTGTCTCATTTGGCTTTGGTGTATAAAAGCACAATCCTGAAAGTTCATTTTCGAGAGGCACGCGGGAACCATTTAAAGGATCATTGAGAGAAAGTAGCTTGATTACAAGCTTCTTCCCTTCTTGAAACGCCTGCCATGTGAGATATCTGTTAACTAACCAGTAGTCCAGCAGGTGACCAGTCGGAGCCACCCAGATATCTCCGTTATTGTAATGGCGCGCCAAACCGAAAAGGGCTTCTTCATCCGGCCCGGGGAACAGTTTGTCGCCATGCTCACGTGGTAGTCCCAGATGAGTGTAAAGAATTAAATAACCCTCTTTTTCAAGAAGTTCATTCAACACCCGAGGTGATAAACTATAGCGCAATGTGTGACGTGTTGGTAAACTCCACACACCTTGAGAACATCGATTGAATCGGGTAAATCCTATTATCTGAGTACCATCGCATAAAATTACAGGGTGGCCTAAACCTGTAAGCTGAGATGCCTTTCTTGTCTGATTCTTGCGACCTGTAAGGGATTTAATCGTATTTTTTAATATGTTAACACTCAGCCTTGCACAGATCCTGGGTGATTGGCGTTTTAGGCGCCCAGAGAGCGGCCAGGGGAGAACCTCTGACCACCAGTAAAACTTAATGCCCAGGTCGTGGATGAGATCTGATGTATAGTAGGGAGATTGAGGATCATCACCTTTATAGGCCGGCTGGAGCCTTGCTTTCAGGTTTTGCCGATTGTTGGGAGAGCCATGGTTGATCCAGACTTTGACATTAAGGCCAAGGTCACAAAACTCGCCGGTTAACCGCTCTGCAACGCTCCTCAAGAATTGCGGCTGAGGAGGCGCAGTGTTGAAATCGCCCCAGGAATGGATAGAATCAATGAGGCCATCTCTGATAGCCCCGCGAATAAAACCTGCATCAGGCGAGTGTGTAGAGCCATCTGGGAGAAAGTAAGCCATCTGCCCTCGTTCCCTGCCCACGGCAAAAAAAGAATCGGAAACAGGCAAACCCACGCCTCCCTTCTTTGTGTTAAGGAATCGATGTACCTCCACAAAGGTCTGCCTGTCACAGCCGTCAATGTCCGAGCACAAGGCAAGCGCGGCCCTGAATGGATATGGAAATGGCCTTAGGCGTACAAGGTTATTAGGATATCTTTGCTTTTTTACCTTTGTCATATGCTAACATGGTTATAGACCGCTAAGCACAGTGTGCGCCGAGCAAAAAATGATTTTTTAATATTGAAAACAGCCTTTGAAAAACATCCAAACCGGTTCAAGGAAAAGGTTCCTAAACCGATGACATTACCAGAGTCTGTCTGGATTAACAAACCATCGCCGAATGAAAGTGATTCGGTGATACACTAAACTATTGATGGAGGTGTCTCATTTTCATTGAAACGTTCCGTGGAATATGTCAATAAAAATGAGACACACAATCCAAGAAATTAAGCTCTAATCATAAAGGAGGGAAACTCATAGCTAAGAAACGGAGATGTCTATATCCATTTAGACCTCGGTTTGTCACGCTATTTTCACTCATTTTTATGAATAATAAAGGCTATCCGCTCTTCAGACACTCCTGTATCCTGCCGGCCACTCGCTGTGCATTGGCATCCCAGGTGAAATTTTGAATCACGTGTTTCCTTCCCTCTTTTGCCATCGCGGACAGGCTGTGAAAATTTTTTGCACAATAAAGCAGATATTTTTTTAAATCGGAATGACCTTCCTGCGCAGTCAGCAAAATATGCTGTTCATGCCGGAACGTCTCCTCCACCACCGGGACCTTCGGACCGATGACTGGCAGTCCCATAGCCATGTATTCAAAAAGTTTCTGAGGACTTCCGTACGGATTTGAGTACGGAAATATGCCCACGTCAAATGCGGCCATTATTCGAGGAATGCTGTCATACGGTTTTGCCCCTGTAAAAAGAATTCGCCCACGATGTTCGACGGGTAGCCGGGCATGAACAGCCTGAATCTGAGGCATATCTTTTCCGTCACCCACGACGATCAGCCAGGCATCAATCCGGGATTCTTCCAGGAATTCCGAAAAGCCCTCCACCATATCTGGAATACGACGAAACGTCTGCATACCGCCTACATAGCCGAACACCAAGGTTTTTTCAGGGATATTGAGCGCGGCTCGCACGGTCTTCCTGTCTTCAGCCGAAAACTGTTCAGGATCAAACCGACTGAGATTCACCCCATTCGGGTTAACATGAATCCGCTTAGCATCGGCCCCGAAGTCGATCAGGTACTCTTTGAGATACTGACTAACGGGAAACAGCAGATCCGCAGAATTCATCATCCGGACCTCGAGCCTTTTCCATAACGCAATAAACGGTATATTCTGAAACCTTTCGTCAACGCCAGCAGCATTAATTTCCAGTGCTATGCACAAGTGGGGAAATTTCTTCTTAAGCTTTGGCACCCAAGCCAAATCCCATTCGGGACGCATCACCAAGGCATCCCATTCCCCGGCTTCCAATTCACCCTGAATCAAGTTGTAAGCACTTTTTTTCGGAAAAAGAAAAAAAAGAAGGAGCTCCCGAAGCCACTTTGGAATAAGTGCCCTTGCGAGCCGGCGCATCAATGTCGCCTGTTCCTGATCGACATGGGTTCGACCTACATCAGGACTGTTTTCGGCGGGAGGAATTACCCTGCAACAATCCACCTCGGCCTGTTGGTGCAAAGCCGCAAAAAACTCCCGCCCATGCGTGGTGGGGCCCAAGGACTTATTATGGTATACAACGCAATAATATAGAATGTTCATGCACGCGCCTCGTTGAGCAACAACTGTTTCAATTTAACAATCGAACGCTCCGGGCAAAATTTCCGAGTCACCAGATGTTTCAGCAAAATCCCGAACTGTTCGCCCAACGCCAGGATTTCCAGAATGCGCCCCATGGCCTCGGTTAACACTTCATAGTCTCCCGGCGGCACCACCAGTCCCGACACGCCATCCCGAATTCCGCCGAGATAATCACGCGTGTCACCGATAATCACCGGTTTACTCAGCACCCCAGCTTCCATGGCACCTGACCTTACCCCATAGTATGGGCCATATTTAAATTGAGTCTTTGATTCTGTAAAGAAATATTTTGTTCTTTGAAAAATTCATACGGTGTTAAATCGTTCAAAGAGCTATGTGGTCGTTCTTTATTGTATTCGTTTCTCCATACTTCGACCTTTTCCTTAGCATCAGTGATGGAAAGAAACCAGTGCTCATTTGCATCGGTGTCGCCCCTCCCCGATCGGTAATGAGATTTGTCGACTTGGTTAAAATCATTCAATTTTCATTTTCTGCAATAAATACAATGTCTGGAGGAGGTTTCCTTTCTGCATTAATGTTAAATAACTGCCTTTTAGTAGTTGGTGTGCTGATTTGGTGAAAATGGCATCGATGTTTTCTTCGCCACAGGTGTATTTATCAACCAACACTGCCCAGGCATCGCTGCTCACGAATGATTGCCTATCACCAAATGAACCTTGATAACCTTTCACCAGACCCATTTTGGCTATAAGATTACGATATGTAAAGACTGCTCCATGGATAAAAAAGTTGGCGTACCAAGGATAGTAAGGCATCCAACCTTGAGTATGAGTCAAATATTTTGCAGGCTTAAACAGCGGCTTGGCCATATGATGAAACAGTCGACGGTTGAGTTTCCAGCTTGTTGGCACTGCGGCACCGATTTTGACCGCCTGTTTGCTCATAAAAGGCTCATAGCTGCGAAACAAACGGCGATTGCAGATTAAGTTTGATATGGTACTGTGCATAGTAATCGGCCAGATAGTAAACCACTCTTTATATGAAGAAAAACGAATATTTTGAATCGATTGGAAATGTTCCATCCTTCTTTTTTTTAGCTTTTCATAAATTGAATTGATTAGGCAATTGTGGGCAGAATTAATTTTTGAATAAATTGGGGACCACTTTTTATTCTCAACTTGAGGAACAGGAAAGCCTTTATAACCCTTAATTTTTTGTACATCATGGCCTTTAAGTAACGTGTCAGACAAAAAACCCCCAAAAACAGCAGAGTAGCGATCAAGATCGAAAGACTTATAAAGCCCCAAACTATGTGCGTGTACGTATTGGTGACCGCTTCCAATAAGGTCCGAGGCTTCCGGCAGGATATCCAGATAGTATGTTTTACCGAGAAAGCCTGCTTGAAATGTTTCTTTGTAGGCTTTTGCTGCACGCCTTGCTATCCGACCTTCACGATTCATACTATCCAAGAATGTGACTCCATCACGCTTTAATCGTCTTGGAAGCAAACCCGCAATCGCGCGTGAGTCCTCTCCGGCGCTGATAAATTGAGCAACCTTGTTCATACCTTGGGTGATGCGTGTCACATAGTCACGCAAACCTTCTCGTAGAGCAACTGCTGCCTGATCAATGTTTACATAAGGATTCATTTCTTCAGGAGACCAATAAACAGTTGGGGGCTCCGCCCGCAAACCATCATTGAGAGGTTCGAAAGACTGGACTGCAGCAGGATGAAGCTGGCGTAGATTTTTGTATACAGTGTAGGGATACGTCACTACATTGTTCAGTATGAAGTCAGCCAGTGAAACCTGATCAATATAGCAAGTCTGATAAGCTGCCTTTGCCATCGCATCCATATGTGTCCCCAACATTACAGCTCCTCCTTGTGCGTAATGATAAGCGGGGATGAACATCATTAAATCGGTTACAATAGTTACCTGCCCGTTTGACTTGTCTATCATCAGGACAAGAAATGGTCCACTCAAATCCTCATCCCACTGCATTAACCCGGCAATATACCGCTCATAAATTGCCCGCGTACCTGCGGTGGAATTGCTATTTATTAGAAAAAGATTGTCTTTAAAGCAAAGCACCGGTCCGCCAATTAACACAAAAACATGTAATTGGGTTTCCAGCGGTTGAAAACCGTTATAAAGATTCCGACTCACGGCCAGAGAACCCCATTCTCCGTGAAATTCGGTCACTTCGGGGGCGTTAGAGTGATAGATAGAATGAATATGACGGATAAGTTCGCCCTGTGGTTTGGAAGTTGAAGAGTAGATGAAATCGCTCATAAAGCAGCCTGTATCTTTATTCCGTAGGATTTGCTACGATAAAGAGTCAATAAAATTAGGGAAACGTTCAAAACAATACCTGCCAGAGAAAACAGCAGTATTGCTAAAATGTCATCTTTAAACATAAAAAAACCAATACATAGAGCAAGCAAACGCAATCCTACGCTTAAAAGTTCATAAATCAGGAAATACCCTTGCAAATTCATAACAGGAATGGCAGCTACACTTGGCCGATTAATAAATGCAAAAAACAACCACAAAGCTAACCACCGGGCATATTCCCCTGCCTGTATCCATTCAACGCCAAAGACAAAAGCAAACAACCAGGGACCAAACACTACAACAAGGGCAAAGGGTAGAAAGCCAACAGCAATCAAGCCCAACGTTGCTTTAAGGATTAGACTGGTAAGGTTTTCGCCTTTATTCGCAGCTTCAGCGATTCTCGGGTAGAAGACATCCCCCACAGATTTGGCAATCAGTTCCGAGGGTAAGCTGAGTACACGCCTACAGATAGCATAAAATCCCGCTGATGAAGGACCGAAAAAAGCTGCCAGCATCAACACAGGCAAGTTTTGAGAAATAGCATTTAAGAATATTTGCGGCGTGCGGTAAAGAGGAAAGTCGTAATACCGTTTGGCCAGCTCAAACAGGGGTGTCCTTGTTTGCGATTGACCAGTATAGTCTTTTGACGGGCCTTCTCTTTTCGCTCCAAAGTACAACATGACCGTGTGTAAGGCGCAGCCAAAGGTTGTTAGCACAATAAGCACGGCAGCCAAGGGATTAAACCAACCTATACCTACCTTTGTGCTGTTTACCACTAACGACTGGACAACAGCCACTTTGGCCGTAACGTGAAACTGTTTCTTGCGGATCAACCACTTCTGGGCAATCTGAAGCCAAGTTACAAAAAGCACGTTTAGCGGTATAAGCAAATCAAAGGCGGCAATGGCTTTTGCCCCTGCCAGTGCCAAGAGCCAGTCACCGCCAACCAGAATGGCAAGCAAAAAAACTACTGCCATGGCTAAGGAAATGTACACTGAAAGCCGCGCAATATCTTTTGCATCGTTGTCTTCTTTGGGCAGCACTATGGCAATGGGATAAGCAAGCGCGGATATGGGGTAAAGCAAAGCCACCAACGCCATAAACATCCCCAGCAATCCAAAAGCCTCTGGCCCATAGAGCCGGGTTATAATGGGAGAAAAGGCCATAGTAACAGCCTGCGCCCCAGCAGTGCCCGTAGCGACTATAGCCACATTGCATACAAATTTACTCTTTCTCAAGCGTCGCAGTTTATGATGCAAATTAAAATTATGTAGTATTGAAGAAAGCAGAGTCAAATTCTTTGTCCAGTATTTATTTAATGACAACATTGAAAAGAGTGTAGTATTGAAGAATAAGATATCACCCTAAATTTATACTCTCCGAAAAAATGCCTACGAGGACAAAAGCATGGGAGAATGCACCGTATTTTTCCATTCTCAGGACTCTCTCTGAGTAGATCATTTTTTTAAAAAATCCAATTGATTAGCCTCCCAAAGATAAGAGAGACGGTATTCCTCAGTATTCTGATATAGATTTAGGTGGATATTGAGTGATTTCCTTTCGAACAGTGTTTTGTTGGCTCTTAGAAATACTTTTGACCTTTAACGGCAATTTTTTTGTTGCAAATTGGGTAATAACCAGAATCAAGGCAAGGTTAAACCAAAAAGACGAAAAAAGGAATATATACTCGTAGTCTACCAATTGATGGATGGTCCAAACCAACCAAGCACCAAAAAAGCCCACACCCAAATATGAAATGACAGGATCATCCCTGGAGTTTGCCGTTCGCAAGATATTAACAAAGATGTAACCTATTATGATCAGGGTAATTCCTAAGGCAGGTATTCCCAATTCAGCCGTAATCAGGAGGAAAGTATTATGAACCGGGTCCTGAAAAGAATAACTGATTCCTTCCCTAGTTGTATCATATTTGTGAGCTACCGCGTGAAAACTCCCTGGACCAACACCTATAAAGGGATTGTGTTGGATCATGTTCAAGGCCAATTTAGCTAATGGGATTCTCATAGACGCTGAGCCGTAATCATACTTGAATAATCGTTGTTGCACCGGTTCAACAAGTGTTACTGCAGACGCAATAAAAATAATAAGTATGGTTGTTGTCAAAAAGCCGGACAATATTTTGTTTTTAGTCCTTTTTAATATGCACCAATAGAGGGTGATACTCCCCCCTATACTTAGACTTAACCATGCACCGCGTGAAAAAGTTAATGTATGTGCGATAGATATTAAAACCATTGAAGGTATAAGCATGCATTTGAAGCGCTTTGAGATTGGTGCAAAAATTAATGCCAAATTTACTGGCAGCCACATTCCCAGAAACATCCCCAGAGTGTTTGGATGACCTAAAGTACCGGCTACTCTGTTTACGGTATCGGCACCTGCCTTCATGGCAAAGTATCCCTTTCCTGATTCTCCGAATAGGTCAAGGCCTAGTGTCCCACCGGTTGCATACTGGGCTATTGCAAGAAAGGACTGTATGACTCCGGAAATAAGAAAAAGCGATACTATGACGAAAACAGTCCTTCGATCTTGGACATTGTTGGCAATGTAGATAAAAATAAGCCAACTTTTTATAAAATACCAAGTATAAGAAAGCTTAATTATTGATGGTATAGGAGAAGAAAGGGAAGCAAGCAAAAAGATTATAAACAATAGTGCAAATGGTATGGAAACATAGGGATAAAGTCTAATTTGTATGTTCCGGACACTTGCAAGACGAACTGCCCAGGATATCAAAAGGAAGAAAAAGCAGATATCGAAGGCAGAAAATCGAAGACCACTAATTGGAAGAGAATATGGGAGATTTTCAAAATGTATTAAAAAGAAATCAAGAGAGATTGGTAATACAAGCACAGATACATAAAGAATAAATTTTTCCTTTTCTCGTATCAGGGGACTTACAGAAAGGCAGATTAATGCCAAAGCAATAGAAATGAACCACTTGGGCTCTAGGCCCGAAGCAAAGGTTATAACCATTCCATAGGTAATTCCTAAAATCAGAAAAATGATTACATCATACCTATAATTCCGGTGTTGCGTTGACGGAAAATTTTTCATCGTTCACATAATGATGTTTAAAAAAGCTTAAGATTGCGGTATTTCTAATCTTCTGAAGCCTATAACAGCTTTAAATAAATCGAAATACCTGAATTCCTAAATTTGCAATCACCTGTAAATTAGGAACGAAAACCCCTATACAAAAGCTACTCCTATGCCAAACGCAGTAAAAAAGGTAACTGGATCTGACATCTGTATCGGCACTAACTGAATACCCATCGGCTATAAGCCGATGGGTTCAGCGGTCGCGTCGAATAAATTCGACTTCTATGCGACCGCTTGATCAAACAGTTGTAATGGCGCGTACCTTTGGGACTTCGCCTAACTTCTCTTAGCCTGAAGGCGAGGGGTTTCAACCATCCCCGATGGGGAAACTAAGTTATATATTTCTGTACAACCACCCGGGGATGGGGTTCTTTACCCAGTTGAGAATAACACCACCAATAACACAATCGTTTTCCTGGAGAAATTGCTTAGCCTTCTTGGCGACCGCTGCACGAGTCTGGCGTGTATCTGTGATCAAGAAAGTTACATCTGAACTTACTGCAACGGAGAGTGCATCAGCAGAAGTGAGTAGAGGAGAAGAATCAACGAAGATACAATCATACTCAGATTTAATCTCAGAAATGACTTTGTGAAAGATATTGTGCCCTGCATCTGTCAATGAATTGCGTCGGGGGCTACCACTTGGCATCAGATATAAGTTGTTCGGCTTAATTTCACTAATTGCTTCAGAGCATGAGCATGTTTCACATAGCACCTCCGCTAAACCCATTTTTTGCGTATGGTTGAATCCAACATGTAATACAGGATGATGGAGATTAGCATCGATGAGTAAAATCTTACTCCTATCCTCCCGGTGAAGCATGTAGTTGACTAAATTGATGACAATTGTGGAGACCCCTTCCCCTTCTTGACTGCTTACAAAATTAAACACCTTGGAATTTTTTCTTAGACTGGCAATTTTCCGGTATAGTTCTTCCGTCTGTTTGATATCTCCGAAATCGAGAAAACGCCAATCGGGCGGCGGTGAATGCAATAAAACATCGCCAGAAGACTCAGACTTTATGATTGCCTCGTATGTCTTTGCCACTATCTATATCTCCATCTGCTTTTTCAAGCCGCATTTCAGGAAAAGAACAAATAACCGGCAGATCTAATTGTTCTTCTGCATCCATAGCGGTTTTTAACCTTCCGTCTAATGCCTCCAGCAGAAAAGGCATTCCAAGAGCTGCAAAGAATCCAACGAAAATAGAAACAACAAGTATTAACAACCTCTTTGGAAAGACAGGCGCTACCGGGATATTTGCCCTATTGACTATGCTGACATTTGCCAAATTGCGTCTTTGGCGCTCACCATAAATACGTGCATCCTCGGTCTTGGAGGCATAGAGCATATAATTTTTTCTATATAGTTCGATCTCTCTTTCCAACTCCTTCAGGCTCATCTTTTTTTGGGACATAAAATTCGCTTTTTTCCGGAGAGTATCAATTTTTTCTTCAAGTGACTTTTGTTTCACTCGCAAGCTATAGAGCTCCAATTCATCAGTTTTAACAGCCTTTGTGACTTCATTTCTTATCTCTGCCCGGAGTATTTCGATCTGGCTGTTGATATTGCGGTATTCTCTGCTCGATGGAGTATATCTCTTCAAGATCTCACTGCGCTTAATTAAGATAGGAACCAGGCCTTTTTCCAATTCAACAATTACAGGAATAGTGCGCATCTCCTTTGCTATAACCGCTTCACTACTGTTATCTTTTAATGCATCCCTCAACACACCTGTCCTGTTCTCGATTTCATCACAAGATATCTCCAACAGCTTTAATTCATGGTCAAGATCAGCGATGAGTTCAAGACTTGCCTCGTTCTGTTTTTCTATGTCTATAATGTCCCATGTCCTTCTAAACTCCTTCAGCTTTTTCTCGGCATCAAGGAGTTTCTTTTGATAGTTTGTTGTCTGGTCTTGAAAGAACACAATCCCTTCTGTCTTAGTGAAGGCATTATTACGGTGTTTTTCATACACTTCCAGCAAGCGATTTAACACGACAGAGACTGTCTTTGGACTCTCAGCACGTAATCTCGCAACAACAATATTTGAAAGGACAACAGGTTCAACTTCAAGGGAGTTTTCGAGGAGTTTTACATTTGAATCAAAGCCGGATAAACGCTCCTTTAGGCCAAGGAAAATAAGAGCCTCCTTAAGTTGTTTCATGATAAAACCAATTATTTTCTTATGCCAACCTCTCGACTGTACCCGAAGGTTCAGTGATCCATTTCCGAAAGAACGCACTGTGTCTTTAATAACAGCGTAACCTGTCAATAATTCAATTTCGGTCATTATGTCTTCCCTGGAAACTGGCGCTATACGTTTCTCGTCACTCCCTCCCGTGATTATCAAACCTTCACTAGTTCTGGGAAGAATCAATATTTTTGCAGTGCTCTCATATTTTGGGGTTATAATATACGAGAACAGTACCGCGATTCCCACAATTACAAAGAAAATCAAAACAGCCTGGGGCTTCCAAAAAAACCAAACCCTGAAAAAATCCCTTGTTGATCCGAACCTTGTCAGGGCCACTTTACCCCCCCCCATTTTGATAGTTCAAATTATACATTATAATTTCGAACTTAAGGATTGAGGAATTTAGAAAACACTCAATTCCAAGTTACATTAACCCAAATTCAATCGTTGGAGTATCCCAAAATCTTTAGCTGGAACACTACCTTGGTGATGTTATTAGCCTTTCAAATCATTAACCAGAAGTATTTATTCGTGTATATCATAACCAAAAACCAGACTTGTTTTGAAAAAGTTGGGGACCATCTTGTTCATGTATTGATCCACAAACAGATTCACATTTGCAATTGTGGATCTTGGAACATACACCACATCATACTGTCTGAGCAACAAGTCGTTCCCGATATTGCCCTCTCCTATAATTTTGTCCAAGTCAACCAACTTTCCAACAGGTTTTCTTTCCTTATTCCGGCTCAGGACTAAAATACTACTGGTCCCTGCTGTGTCTAACAGCCCCCCTGCTCTTGACAGGATTTGAGTCAGGGTTGTGGGAATATCCATCTGATAGTAGTCTGGTTTCCTAACTTCACCCATCACGTATACCAAATTGCTTTTGGATGTTTCCAGAACCAATGACAGGGCAAGATTGTCCACAATCTTACTATAACCTTCTGTGATAACAGCTTTGAGCTGAGGGAGGGTCAATCCTGATGCCTTGATATCTTTAGGAAGTAGCGGGAAGGTGATCAGGCCGTCAGGACGGATTGCCGAAAGTTTACTCTGTCCACGAGGCGCAGTGGTGATAGCCTCTTTCAACTGGTTAATGGCCTGGTTATATTCAATTAGAGTGATCGTGACAGATGGCTCTTTAAAGATATCGCTGTAAATCTGTGTAAGTTTTTCGGCCAGTTGGGAAGGCGTAAGCCCGCTGACATCGATTTCGCCTTTGAGGGGAAGGGAGATCTTTCCGTCAGGCAAAATGGAGATCCTCCTGTCGATATTCGAATGATAATAGAATTCAACACTTATGACATCTCCGACAGCAAGGATGTATTCTTTTTCACTCGGTTTGAGTATGATGTGGTATATTATCTCTATCACATCCCCAGGGCCGAGATAGTATTCGTCCGGAAATTCAGCAATAGGTTTGTCGTAAAGGGTGTCTTTTTCGATAGTGATATTCGGGCCTGCGCACGATAAGCAAAACAACAACAAAAATAAGACCCAATGAATTCTGTACCGACTCAACATTTTTGTGACCTCATATATCGGATATACAAAACCTAATTACAGATATGTTATTAGCCGTTAGCATAATTGAATATAGAAGAACAGCTACATAGTTACCTAGTTAAATCATTCTTTAATTTATTTAGCAAGAAAATAAAAATATTCTAATTCCAGTGTGTCCAAAGTCTTCTTAGCTTCATTACTGTTCTTGAACATGCCCAAGTAGACCCGATACACCAGGTTATCGCCCTGCCGGGTGGAAAATATAGAGGCCTCTTGGTTTTTATTGATCAGATTTTGAATACAGAGCGTGGCATCTTTATGATTATAAAAAGACGCATAATGAATATGATATATCCCTTTTTCATCTTTAACAATCAGGTCTTTCCTTCCGATATGAGGAAAGATTATATCCTGCCCTGGATATATCAGATTTACGTCTCTGATGCCGGGGTTTGCCATCTGTATCAGGCCGACAATGCTTATATTTCCAATTCCATATTCCCTACGTGCCAGATCATACAGGCATTCATTGAGCCTCACTTTTCTGCGATTGCTATCATCCCTTTTCCTAGTATCACCGGCCTTCTCATAGGCTGTTTTCGATAACGCCAACCCATCGAAATTAGCAGGCTTCTGCAACAGGTTGGTCCCATTGTTTTTTTCTTCTGTTCTAGCTTGCGATTCGCCAGCAACACTTTTTTTCATGCTTATGGTTAACTGTTGTTCAAGGCCTAAGGGTTTATTTTCCTCTGTAGATCGTTTCTCCCCTAAAACTCGAAACGTGTCTGCGGGCAGCTCCTCGATATTATTCGGTTCTTGCGTCAGTTTTATGATATTGTTTTCTCCGACCCTATCTTGCAATTCTCCAGCAGCGCTGCTATCTCTGCTTTCGGTCGCCTGTTTTTCAGTCTCCAGGGACTCATTTTTTTCGACAAATTGCTTATTGCCCGAAGTCTCGGGCTTGTCCACGGGCATCTTCCCAGCCACATTAGAAAGCTGATCTGTTTCCACTTGTTTTGAAGAAACTCCTATTTCAACAGGGAAAGAATCTTTTGCGAGCAATTCTCCGCTTTGTCTGGCCAGATTGTTTTTTGGTTGTATTGAGATTTCTGTCTGGACTGGAACAGAATTCTTCCTAAAAATCCAGCTTTTTGAAAAAAAATGTTTGCCGTCAATAAAACTTGTTCCCAGATACCCCGCCAATAGGGCAACAACTGCCACGACACCAATCCATCTAAGTCTGTGAGGAAGAAAAGCTTGGCCATGCCTTTGAACTTTATGCACCGATTCCATGTCTCCGATGACTTCCTTGATGATCTTGCCGCCTATGGAACGGGCCTCGACTGCGTAACCAATGAGCATGGCATTATCGCAAATCTGGTTTATCAGTCTTGGAATGCCCCGGCTCTTTTTCCAGATTAGCAACAAGGCCTTTCTCTCAAAGAGTTGCGACTGTTTTCCCGCAACGCGGAGTCTATGGAGAATATATTCCTGAGTTTCTTTTCTGTTTAGAGGAACAAGCCTGCGAGTTACAACCAATCGTTGTTGCAAGGGCCTCAGAGACTCTTTCTGGAGTTTGTCACTGAGCTCATTTTGCCCCACCAGAATAATCTGAATCAATTTTCTTTCTTCATCTTCAATGTTGGAAATAAGCCTGATGTCCTCAAGTGCCTCATCGGAAAGAAGATGCGCTTCATCCACAATCAATACCGCGTGTCTGCCACTTTCATGCAATGTTTCAAGTTTGTTCTGTATGGCCTCCACTGTCTCGAGAGGACTTGCTTTTTCAGAGGTAATCCCAATATTTTTCCCGATGTAATGGAGAATATCCTTGAAAGTAGCCCGCGGATTTATGATGTTGAGGATAATAAATGAAGGATCAAGTTGTTTAATAAGAGCGTGGATTAAGGTGGTTTTACCCGTTCCAATATCTCCAACTACAAGAACAAAGCCCTTTGCGGCATTAATACCGTATGCCAGGGAGGCCAGAACCTCTCTGTGGTTCTTCGAAAGAAATAGAAAATTTGGATCGGGCGTATTTTCAAATGGGTTTTTTGTTAGCCCGTAGTATTTAGTATACATATCCTAAAGTCCCTTGCAAATGGGATTACATAAAAAATGGTTACATTTTTAGACCTGTGCGATTATCCTTATTCACCGCAAAAGCGCAGAGGTTTCCAAAGCCAGTTCCCAAGGCTAAGATTCTTGAAGCGTCAGCTTGCTCAGGGTTTCCTTTGCCTTTTGTTTAAGCCATTCCGGTGGATTGCAATGAGTGCATTCCTTTAGCTCCTCTATGGCCTTTTCTTTGAGACCCTGGTTTTCATGGACCTTCGCAAGCAGGAAGTGGATCTCTGCATACTTGGGATTTTTTTCAATGGCCTTTTGGAGGATACCATCCGCCTTGGCAAACATTTTCATAGAGATATATATTTCACCAAGGGAGCAATAGAAATCAGGATATGACACCTTTTTTTCAAGAAGGATTTCTCCCTCAACAATTGCGGCCTCAAGTTTTCTGTTCTCTTTCAGGGCCTTGAATAGGCCGAGCCGTGCTTCAAGGTATTCCGGATTGATCTCAAGTGCCTTCCTAAAGGCTTCCGCACCATCATCATATCTTTTAGCATTAACGCACATAGTTCCAAGAATATTGTGGAGGTCCGGATAATGGGGATTCTGTCTAATGTGATCGTTGATAATAGGAATCAAGCCTTCAAAGAGGGAAGCATCTTCCTCAGGGAAATACTTTATGATTGAGAGCATCTCAGTCAAGCTTGGCACTATCACCAAATTCGCATTGAACTCTCGGATGGTTTGGGCAATCATTCCCTCGTTTCCAAAAAGCTCTTCAAAAATATCCTGGTATTTTTGAAACTCGTGAGGATACGAAAGGATAACCTGACGTACACGTTCAACAACAACATCCAGAGTGCCATCCTCAGGGTCAAGCTCTTGGGCCTTTTCGAATTCACTTAACGCATCACTAAATTTTCCCACTTTGCACAAAATCATTCCTAGCTTGATCCTTGCCTCTCTGAATGAATGGTTTATTGCAATGGCTTGTCTAAAGCAATCCATTGCGCGTGGTATTTCATCCCTGCCAGCATAAACTATTCCAAGAAAATAGCTAAGGTCTGCGTATTCTGGAAAATCATCTACCATCTGGGAGATGTGCGATAGGGCGGCATCGAGGTTTCCGAGATATGCAAGGGTGATTCCAAGTTTTATTCGAGCATCCCTGTATTGCGGATTAATTCTCAGAGCATTCTTAAAACTCAAAACAGCCTTTGAGGCCTCTCCACTCCCAAGATAAGCACACCCAAGGGAAAAATGGACATCGGCGTAATTGGGAACTTTTTGTAGGATCTCCTTGCAAATTGATATGGCCTTATCCCACATTTCGATGTTGTGATAAGTAATTTCAAGCTTCAACCTGGATTGTAAATGGTCCGGCTTCCTGTCAAGAAAGTACTCAAACGCATTGATGGCCCTTTCAAATTCACCTATGTTATTGAAGCAAACGCCAAGATATTCATAAATATCAATATTATCTGGATCGAATTCAATGGCTTTTTCAAACACAGGCACAGCCTTTGAAAAGTTACCTAAGGCAAAAAACAATATCCCCAATTTAAAGCGCGCCTGACCAAGATAGAAGTGCGACAGCCTATAATGAAGGCTTTTTGATGAAAAGCCCTTCTTTGTGATTTCCTCAAATTTCTCTATGGCCCGACCGTACTCGCGACTATTATAGAGATGGATGGCCTCTTCATAGAGTGTCGCTTTTCCTAATCGAAAAAGTTGACCTAAGAATTTCATGCTTCACCCCCTGGGAGCTATTTTTGAATCAATGCGCTCCTTTTCTTGAAAAGACAACGAGAATCGTTTTAATGAAAATTTTGAGATTAAGAATTAAAGACCAGTTGTCAACATATTCAAGGTCAAGGCGCATCCATTCTTCAAAATCCTGCTCATTTCTTCCCCCGACCTGCCACAGTCCCGTAATGCCCGGCTTCGTGCTGAAACGTCGCCGATGTTCATTCTGATAAAACAGCTTAAAATCTCGTATCGGCAAAGGCCTTGGCCCAACCAAACCCATGGAACCCATAAATACATTCAAAAATTGAGGTGTCTCATCCAGGCTGGTTTTTCGAAGAAATTTTCCGAATCTCGTTATACGGGGATCGTTTATGATCTTAAAAGCCGGTCCATCTGCTTCGTTTTGGTCTTCTAACAACGACTGTATTTGATCAGCGTTTCTAACCATGGTCCTGAACTTCAACATCTTGAAAACCCTCTTATTCAGTCCTATTCGATCCTGAACAAAAAACACGGGCCAACCATCTCCCAACAGAATAATCAATGTTATGAGAAAAAAAACAGGTGACAGCACAAGAATTGCGGTTGATGAAATGACAAGATCAAAAGCCCTTGCTACACTGTATTGAAATCCCGTGTGAAGGTCTACATCATAACTGATATAGGGTGTGCCAAAGCCTATATCAGTTTCCCTACGTATGCGGGAAGGGGTATCAAACAAATCGGTAACAATACGGGTTTCTAACCCCTGGATGGCACAAAGTTTGATTATTTCAGCAATCTTGTCGTAATAGCTCCTAATTGGCAACGCTATCAGCACCACGTCTACCGGGCGAGTTGAGATGAGTTCTTCTATTCCAGATAGATCACATAAAACGGGTTTGTCCAGCTTTTGGGCATTTGATTCTATGTTCAATTTGTTGTCAACAAATCCGATGATGTTATATCCAAGTTCTGGATTTTCTAGACGCTTAGAGAGGAATATTGAACGATGATTTATCCCCACTATAACAACATTTCTAATATTTCTCTTTATGCTGCGTACCCAGCATAAAACTGGAAAACAAACATTCTGTAAACAATAAAAAGCCCCAAAGTTGCCAGCAAGAAGAAAACGGGGAAAGGCTTGGTTATACCGGTTACACCAATTAGGTTAGCAACAAAGATTGCGATTGCTACTCCTACAGAGGAAGCTATCGTTACTTGCAACAACTGATTAGGCCAGCCCACTAACTGTCTGAAATTGTACATACCCATACTAACGAAAACACGATTCAATAAGAGAATTAAGAAGAAAAGGAGAAGCAAGTGCCACACAGAGAACTCAATACGCCCAAACAGATCTACCCTAAAGATATCTCCTGACTTTGCGTATTCCGAGATACAGACAAAAAACAGTATCACGAAGGCTGCGTCCACGCCCTTGAGAAAAGACCTGGCAAATTTGGCCTTATAGTGGGTAGGTCTCATAAGCTTTCATTGGGACACGAGAAAAGAAGACATATGATACCGCCGTTCTTTACTCCCGTTAAATTATTGCCAGAGCTGGAATCCTTATTCAAAACTGTGTTCATCAGAAAAACTAGTGACCATGTTCATTCTCTAGGAGGCTGTCCGAGAATAGCTTTTTCCTGAAATTTGCACTCGTATCTAACTGATATTATTACCTATTAATTTCTAAAAATGACAAATATTCGAGTCCTCGGACAGCCTCCTAGGATAGATAATAACCATTTAATTCTAACTTTCTTTTACACTATCTAATTCTAAAAAGCTAATTTTTAACAGAAAACAATTGAGACATACCATATAATTTTTGGTCATGTCCCCTAGTTGTTGTTAGCTCATTGGGTGTGCCAATATTTTCTCCAGCGGCCATACGC
>CAZJGS010000041.1:5436-19318 GCA_964545735.1 uncultured Spirochaetaceae bacterium | reverse complement strand
GAAAACTTAATTGATGCCGGTTGTAAAATCATTTTTGCTAATTCATATAACTATCAACAATATATGCAAAATGTTGCTTTAGAACATCCTGATGTATATTTCGAACATTGTTCAGGTTATTTAGACAATGAAAACATGGCTAACTATTTTGGTCGTATGTATCAAATGCGTTACCTTTCAGGTATTATCGCTGGTACAATGAGCAAAACTGGCAAATTAGGTTATGTTGGTGCTTATAATACTCCTGAAGTAGTTCGTGGTTTAAATGCTTTTACACTAGGTGCAAGAAGTGTTAACCCTAAGGCTAATGTTACTATTGTTTGGACAAACACCTGGTTTGATCCATCAAAAGAAAAACAAGCTGCGGAATCATTATTAGATAGTGGTTGTGATGTTATTGCTCAACACCAAGATACAACTGAACCTGCAAAAGCTGCAATCGACAGAGGTGCTTATGCAATTGGTTACAATGCTGACTTTAGTAAATTAACAGGTAGTGACCATGTTCTTGTTTCTGCAATGTGGAACTGGGGAAGTTATATGATTCCTCGAATCCAAGCAGCAATGGATGGAACTTGGGAAACAGGATCTTATTGGGGTGGACTTGATGATGATATGATTTTACTTTCCCCTATTTCAAAATTAGTTCCAGCTGATGCAGTTAAGAATGTTGAAGCTATTGAAAAAACAATGAGAGCTGATACATTTGATGTATTCTGGGGTGCTATGAAAGATAACGAAGGCAAACTAAGACAAAAAGCCGGTGAAAAAATGACTGATGGCGATATGTTAACAATGCAGTGGTTAGTTGAAGGTGTTATTGGTTCTATGTAATTAATTGGACTATCGACCATAACTATTTGGTTAATAGGGGTAGTATTGTTCTACCCCTATTTTTAAAACTAGAAAAAATTTAAGTATAAGGAAATAAAATGGAAAAGACTCTCGTCGTTGAGATGAAAAACATAACCAAGCGCTTTCCAGGAGTTTTAGCTAATGAAAATGTTAATTTACAGCTTCACAAGGGCGAAGTATTAGCATTACTTGGTGAAAATGGTGCGGGTAAAAGTACTTTAATGAACATGCTTGTAGGTTTGTATAGACCAAATGAAGGTGAAATCTATGTAAAAGGAAAGCATGTAACTATAACCTCACCACAAGATTCCATGGCTTTAGGTATTGGTATGATTCATCAAGAATTTATGCTTGTGGGAAATTTAACTGTTGGTGAAAATATTATATTAGGATTAAAAGATTTACCTATAGTACCTGATATTTCTGAGATAAATAAAAAAATAATAGAATTAAGTGAAAAATATGAATTACAAGTTGATCCAACAAGACTTGTTGAAACATTAACTGTAGGCGAGCAGCAAAGAGTCGAAATTCTAAAACTATTATATCGTGGTGCTGATATTTTAATTTTAGATGAACCAACTGCAGTATTGACTCCAAAAGAATCAAAAGAGTTAAATAAGATTCTAAAAAAAATGCTAGCTGAAGGCAAAAGTGCAATTTTTATTACTCATAAAATGATTGAAGTATTAGAATTTTCTGAAACCCTTATGGTACTTAGAAAAGGTAAATGTGTAGGAATTAAACCTACGGCCACTATAAAAGAACTTTCTGAAATTGCCAATTTAATGGTAGGAAGACCTGTATTGTTTGATTTAACAAAAGGTCCTTTTAAACCAGGAAAAGTTCGTGTTGAATTGAAAAATGTTTGTGTAAACTCTAAAACTCATTCAAGAAAAACTTTAGATGATATTACCTTCAATATTAGAGAGGGTGAAATATTTGGTATAGCTGGTGTTGCAGGTAATGGTCAACAACCTCTTAGTGAAGTAATCACGGGGCTGCTAAAAAGTAACTCAGGCTCTATTTTAATTGATGGAGTGGATTATACAAATAAGACACCACTACAAATAATTAACTCTGGTGTTAGCCATATTCCTGCCGATAGAGGAAGAATGGGTATTGTTGGTGATATGAATGTTGGTGAAAACTTGAGTATGAAAAAATATCGTACTATTGAATTATCTAATCACCATATGATAAATAAAAGCAAAGTCAGAGAATTTGCCTCAAGACTAATTGAAAAGTTTGTTATCAAAACTCCTAATCAATTTACTAGTGCAAAATTCCTTTCAGGTGGTAATATTCAGAAAACTATTCTAGCTAGAGAAATAAACTCCTGTAAGGGTGTTTTAATAGCAGTTTATCCCTCCCGTGGTCTTGATGTCGGTGCTATTGAATCTGTTAGAGAAAATATCATTGCTCAAAGAGATAAAGGAACTGCTATATTATTAGTTAGTGAAGAGTTGGATGAACTTAGAACTGTATGCGATACAATTGCCGTCATGTTTGAAGGCAGAATTATGGATATCATGGATTCCAAAAATGCATCAACCGAAAAGATTGGTTTATTAATGGCCGGTGTTGAAAGGAGTTCTAAATGAGATTCAGAATAGAAAAAAGAAATGAAAAATCTAAAAAGATGCAAATCCTAATTCCCTTATATTCTCTTTTAATATCAGCGATTTTAGGTGGATTTGTGTTAATATTATCGAATGCAAATCCTATTGATACTTATATAGCGATTTTTAAAGGTGCTTTTGGTTCCGATACTAAAATTCAATATACTTTAGTTAAAATGATTCCTTTATTAATGTGTGGATTAGCCGTCGGTATTGCTTTTAGATTACGCTTTTGGAATATTGGAGCTGAAGGTCAATATGTAATGGGGGTCATTGGTATTACTTGGGTAATGCAATTTTGGACCTGGCTTCCTGGAGTATTACTTTTACCTGTAGGATTATTAATGGCTATCATTTTTGGTGGATTTTGGGGTGGTATTCCTGGTGCACTGAAAGCACAATGGAGAGTTGATGAAACACTAACAACTCTTATGATGAACTATATTGCCATTGGTATAGCAGAATTTTTATATATTTCTGCTTGGAAAGCTCCAAAAAATAATATGGGAACAGTAACATTCCCAGAAATTGCTTGGATTGATAGATTCTGGGGTAAAGTTCACTATGGTATCTTTATTGTACTAATTTTAGTTGTTGTTCTTTACTATATCCTTTACAAAACGCGTTGGGGATTTGAATTAAACATGATTGGTAAAAACAGTGAGGCTGCTAGATGCCAAGGTGTTTCTATTAAAAGAAATATTATTATTGCAATGATTGTATCCGGTGGAATTGCTGGGTTAGCTGGGGGTATTGATTCAGCAGCAGTTACTCACAGTTTGACAAAAGGTGTTAATAGTGGTTATGGCTTTACAGGAATTATTGTTGCTTGGATGAGTGGTTTAAATCCATTTATATCAATTATAGTCGCCTTATTCTTAGCTGCACTGCATACAGGCTCTGATGCACTTCAAATAACAATGCGCCTACCATCAGCTATGGGTGAAGTATTACAAGGATTGATATTACTTCCATTATTAGCTGGAAGTATATTTATTGATCATAGAATAATATTTACTAGAGCAAAGAGGGATAAATAATGAACACATTTGAATTAATAACAAAATTATTAGCCGCAACTCTAGCAATGGGTACAGGCTTAACTTATGCAACTTTAGGTGAAGTTTTTGCTGAAAAATCTGGTATATTAAACTTAGGACTTGAAGGGACTATGTTAATAGGAGCTCTTTCAGGCTTTGCGATGGCTTTTCATACTGGTAGTTTGGTTTTAGGAATTATTTTTGCAATGTTCGCTGGCGGATTTTTTAGCTTGATGCATGCTTTTTTGACAATAACACTAAGATCTAATCAAGTTGTAACAGGGTTAGCTATAACAATGTTTGGTACTGGTTTAGCAAACTTCTTAGGAAAAAGAGTAGGTCCTGTTTCAAATAATTTAAATTTAGTTGGGGTAAACCTATCTTCTAAATTCGAAAATATTCAGATTCCAGCTCTTCATAAAATACCAATTATTGGTGCTTTCTTTGATGTTTCCATACTTACATATCTTTTATATTTATTATTACCTCTTTCTTGGTTCTTTATGTATAAAACAAAATATGGATTGACATTAAGAAGTGTTGGTGAAGCTCCTAGAACTGCAGCCGCTATGGGAATTAATGTTAATAAAACTCGTTATTTCTATACTGTAATTGGTGGATTTTTCGCAGGTGTTGGTGGTGCAGCCCTTTCCCTTAGCTTCATTCCTTCTTGGAATGACAGTATGACAGGTGGTATTGGTTGGATTGCTATTGCTCTTGTTATTTTCTCAGCTTGGAACCCTGGTAGAGTTGCCATTGGTACTTTAATATTTGGGGGTATTACTAGTTTACAATTCTTCTTGCAAGCCTCAGGCTTTAAGATGGTTATTCCAGTTCAGTTCTTAGCAATTGCACCTTATTTTATAACAATACTTACCTTGATTTTTATGACAATAAGAAGTTTAAATCGGCAAGGAAGTTTTGCATCTCCCTCTGCTTTGGGAACTCCCTTTGCAATTGATGAAAAATAAATAATTTTTAAAATTTACAATGACTCATACATAAAAAGAGGTGAAAAATACACCAATCATATGATATGAGTCATTTTTTTAATACTATCAACTTTACTAATTTTTGTTCAAATAGTATTTTATTGTTATGTCCTCTATAAAAAAAACAAATGCGATTCGAATTCTTGAAAAAGATAATATACCATATGAGTTAAAAACTTATGAAGTGGATGAAAACAATTTAGATGCTGTTCATATTGCAAAAAATGAGAATATCAATATTGATTTGGTTTATAAAACAATAGTAATGGTAAATGAAAAAAAAGAAGTTTTTGTTTTTTGTTTACCCTCTGGATTTGATGTAAGTATTAAAAAAGCAAAAGCTCTAACAAAATCTAAAATGCTGGAGTTGATAAAACTAAAAGATCTAAAAGCTACGACAGGTTACATTAGAGGAGGTTGCTCTCCCCTTGGTATGAAAAAGAATTTCCCAACCCTTATTTCAGATTTTGCTTTATTAGAAGATAAAATTTATGTTAGTGCCGGCATTAGAGGCCTTCAATTAATTATCAATCCAAAAGACTTATCCAAATGTATAAACGCCTCTTTTGAAGAAATAATTTAGAAATAGCAAACCCACTTAAAAAAGTGGGCTAATTTATAATAAATGAATATTTAAATTTATTTTACTAAAGCAATAGCTTCAATTTCAACTAATACATCTTTAGGTAATTTTGCTACTTGAACAGCTGAACGAGCTGGTTTAATTCCTTTGTCAAAGAATTTAGCATATACTGCATTCATTGCTGCAAAATCATCCATATTCTTTAAGAAAACAGTTGTTTTAACAACATGTTCCATATCACTACCACCAGCTTCAACAACTGCTTGTACATTTTTTAATGATTGAGTTGCTTGTTCAGTAATACCATCTTTAATTTCGCCTGTTTTTGGATCTACAGGAATTTGACCTGAAGAATATACAAAAGGACTTGCGATAATTCCTTGGCTATAAGGGCCTATTGCTGAAGGTGCTGCACTCGTAGTTATTTCTTTTTTCTCTAATTTATACATGAACTTCTCCTGTTTTTTGATTATTTTTTGTTTTTATTTAAATGAATTTATATTTAAAGTATATAAGATAATATATCTTTGGGGCTAGATGCTATAGCAATCATTGAAGAGGATACTAGTGTTTCTTTATCATATCCAAATCCATAATTAACTGCTAAAAAATCAATCTTAGCTTCAATTGCTGCATTTTTGTCATGATCTGTATCTCCAATTAATATAGCATCTTTCTTTTCAACATTAAAATGTTCAACAATTTCATCTAATATTTCAGCCTTATATTTTGTACCATCAATATTTGTTCCATCAATATATTCAAAATATTTTGCTAAATCTAAATTTTTTAACATGCTAAAAACAATTTCTCTATATTTCATTGTAGCAATTGCAAGGATATAACCTTTTGCTTTTAACTTTTTCAAAAGATCTTCAATGCCTTCATATATTTCGACTTGATATTGACCTTTTTCTTGATATCGAGATCTATAAATAGCCCCCGCTTTATCTAATAAATTATCTGCTAAACCAAAGGTTAATTTAAAGCAATCTTTTAATGGTGGCCCAATAAATTTATTTAGTTGCTTAATATCTGTTTCTTGTTTCAAACCAAACTGCTGAACAGTCCAATTTGCAGTGTTATAAATTCCTGGTGAAGAATTTACCAAAGTTCCATCAAAATCAAAAATAATTAATTTATAGTTTTTCATTCAGCCTCAATATATATTTATAAAATTACTTTTTCAAACCAACTATGAAGTTTTCCATTAGTGGCTATTAAATCAATTCTATCATCTTTATTAACAGAATTATTATGTGGGATAGTATATTTACCACCAGCTTCTTCTAATATGATTATACCTGCAGCAAAATCATAATAACCAAGTTTTAATTCATAGTAACCATCAATATAACCACTGGCTATGTAGCATAATTCTAAAGCACAAGAACCCAAGGATCTTAAATCACTTGAATTGGTCCCAATGATATTAAATTTATTCATATAATCAGCATATAACTCTTTATATCTATGAGGGGGTACACAAACATTAATTGAAAATTTTATATCACCAATATTAGAAGTGTGTATTTTTTTACCATTTTTATAAGAACCAAAGCCTTTCATTGCATAATACATTTCATTTAGACAAGGAGCATATATAACACCAATTAAAGGTTTATTATATTCTCTTTCATAAGCAATACTTACAACCCAATTAGGTAAGTTTCTAAAATAGTTTGTTGTTCCATCTATAGGATCTACAACCCATCTTCCCTTACCAGAAACTTCTTTACTCTCTTCACCATAAAAACCATCTTGAGGGAAAGCTTTGTTTAGTTCACTAAAAATAAGAGCTTCAGTTTCTTTATCAGCCGTTGTAACGAAGTCGTTTAAACTCTTTTGAGAAACTTCAAAATCATTTGAATCCCTCTTCGAAAGGGCATAATCCCCTGCAATTTTAGCAACTTGCTTTGCGATTTCTAATCTATTTTCTAAATTTTTATCCATATTAACCTTTTTTTAATCTATTACCTGTAGAAACAACAAATTTCCAATCAACAGCCTCAAAACTATTTTTATTTAGTTCAACTTGCTCTACATTACTTAAATTATCATTTTTTGCAAACTTGAGTATCAAGGCATTCCAAGTTTCTTTACTTTGAGAATACATAACAGCACCTAAGGTAGTTTTTCTCTCCCAAAGTTTAAGTTTATCACTATGGTCAGTTGCCAAGACAATAGTTAAATTATAGCCTGGAATAGTAAACATTTTTTCTTTATTATCTGTTTTTTGTTTAGCTAAGGCTTTATCAATAAGATGATCAATCCCTTCTAGCAATTCAAAATCTGCATTCTTGCAAATATCAAAGAAAGAACTATCTTCATCATCTACAAATTTTACAATTTCATAAACTCTTTTTGGCCAAGTTGCTCCGATTGAAGGGATTTCAGTTTCAAAAACTCTATTTTCTTCTAAAGCTTTATATTCTTTCAAATTAACTTGTATTACTTCTTTATCCATTTGTTCTTGGACTGTTTTTACTTTTACATTTGAGATAGGTTCTTCGTCCTCAACATAAGTACCATAAGTATCTAAATCACTCTCATCTTGGTCAATTTTATTTAATTCATTAACAACAGATGCCAATAAAGATTTAGAAAATTTATTATTATCAGGTCTTTTTGCATTTGCATATGCATTTGCTTTCTCCGCTTTAGCTTTTTCTGCTTTAGCCTTTTCTAGTTCAACTTTCTCTGCTTCAACTTTTTCTGCTTCAACTTTTTCTAGTTTAGCCTTTTCTAGTTCAACTTTCTCTGCTTCAACTTTTTCTGCTTCAACTTTTTCTAGTTTAGCCTTTTCTAGTTCAACTTTCTCTGCTTCATCTTTCTCTGCTTCATCTTCTGCTAGTTCAGCCTTTTCGAGTTCTTTATTAGCTATTTCTGATTCAGTTTCATCTAAAATCTGGGATGAAAGAGGATCTTTACCTTTAGCTACATTATTTAATACGTCAAAAAATGAAAAGCTTTTAGTAGATTTTATCTCGTTTGGCTCTTGCTCAATGACTGGTTCTTCTATTTCTTCTTCTAGCAGATCAACCTCATCTAGCTCTGAAATATTAGGTTTGCTTAAAGGCTCTTTTCCTGAAGCAACATTATTTAACAAGTCGAAAAATGAAAAGTTGTTATTCTGGCTTGCCCTTTCTTGTGCTTCTCTTTCTGCTTCAATTTCTTCAAAAGCCATTTCATCCATCAAATCATCGACATCGAAATCATCTTCATCTATCTCTGTACTTAGATTATCCAAATCAGTAAGTTCTTCATAATCTTTTATAGGAGAAGCTTCACCTTGAAATATCTCTTCTTTTGTTTCACCACTATATTCAATGTTTGAAAAATTAGATTCGATAGAATCAACAACTTCCCGATAAAAGATAGGATCTTCAATCAACCCATTTCTAGTATATGAGCTTAAATCATCATCAAAAAATTCTTCTTCATCCAAATCAAAGACTTTTTCGATTATACTCTCTTCATCATAGCCCAAATCTGGTTGGCTAAATTCTTCCATTCTATAATCATCTTCCAAATCAAAGACTTTTTCTATTATACTCTCTTCGTCATCAAAATTATCACTTTCTATTTGACCAGGCTTGCTTGCTTTCTCGCTATCACCCATAACATCATCATCATCAAAAGTATTTTCGATATCACATAATTCTATAATTTCTTCAGTTTTGATTTGAGTATCCTCTATATTAATTTTATTTTCATCACGCTCTGGGTGATGCTCTTCTTCTTTGACTGAATCTAGTTTAAAGAGTATTTTTTTAAACTCAGAAATAAGGCCAAAATCATTCATCAATGTCACAACATAAGAAAGTTTAACTTCGTAAACATTATCCTTAATAGTAATATCATCTTTTCTCTCGTCATTAGTAATTAATATTATAGGATCACTTATTTCAGTGAAAGATTTGGTACTAGATTTATAGCATCTAATAGCATTTTCTAATAAAACTAATTCTTTTATAGGATTAAGGGGTATAACATAGCCATGTGCTGAGGGAACTTGTAAAAAAACCTTTTGATCTTGTTTTTCAAAATAAGTTGTAAAAATTGTTTCTTTATATTTGTAACTTAGAGTATAGCCTAACTTACTAAAGACTCCAGCAAAAATTGAAAAGGGTAACATAGCATTTTTTCTCTTTTCATTGGACTCCCAATATTCTCTATAATCTGGATTATTATTTAATACAACTTTCTTTATTGCAGCATAAATTCTATCTATGGCAAATTCACCATCAAATATAAAAGACTTGTTTCTAATTTTAATAAATATTGAATCATCAAGTCCTGCACTTTCTGTTAACCAAAAAGGGTCATTTGAAAATATTGATCCCTCTGATACAGATAATAAATCAATATCATGCTGTGATAATTTAGTTAATTTATTTGCAAGAAATAAATCAAATCCTTCACTCTTATCTTTTATATTATCGAACCATTGTTGCCAATTATTTTTTAAGATTATTTGCTCTAACAAAGCTTTATCAGGTATTTTGTTACCTAATTCTCTCTGCTCTTTCATTTGTTTTTGTGTTTTGCCAGCAAATATTTCAATCTCTTCTTCTAACAAATCCATTGACTTAAATCCACTGTAAGTTAAAGCTTTTGCAGCTTCTAAAAGACCTTCTAAGTCAGAATCAAAATTCTTAGATATTTCATCTGAAAAAGGAAAAAGCAGACATTTGTATTCGAGAATTTTATTGTTTAAATTTTTATATTCAATTGGTAAGGGTTTGATATAATTATGTAATATAATTTGAATTGGATTTCTAAAAGAACCCTCGTTAACTTGATTTAAAATTAAATTATCTAAATATTTAAGAGTATGAGTTTCTAATTGATTGTATATTTTTTTTAATTTAGTCTTATCTAGCGATAGAATATCTTTATTATTTGAAAACCCGTTAGGATTAGAAGCTACCCATTTAATCAGAAATCTCATTAAACCATAAATACTACTTTGAAT
The DNA here is from genome assembly GCA_964545735.1 of uncultured Spirochaetaceae bacterium. Classification (GTDB taxonomy): domain Bacteria; phylum Spirochaetota; class Spirochaetia; order Sphaerochaetales; family Sphaerochaetaceae; genus Pleomorphochaeta. The sequence goes on along the minus strand of CAZJGS010000041.1, from coordinate 9,248 downwards.
ATCCTTTCTACCTTTGTTTTTTTTAACAATTTCATCAACATAAATTGCTGTCAACTTTAAGATTAATAAAGGATCATAATTGTCAATGATTTGTAGTATTGAATCAATATCATTTTCTATGAGGCGTCTAGCATCTTTTAAATTTTTCTCAATTTTATCTTCGGATATATTGGCTTTTTCTAAATCCCAATTATCATTATTGTTCATACTCATTACTCCTAAACTTTCTAAATTATAACATTTTTTAACTTGAAAACAACCCAAAATATCCCATTTAATCTTTATCTAATATGCGATTTCATCATTCAAAGTTTTTTGGAAAACAAATCCAATTAAAACAGCTACTAAACTTACCAATCCATAAGATATGAACAAAGTATTAAAACCATAATTTGATACAATTATCCCACCAATAGTTGAACCAATAACTGAAGGAAGTCCTGTAGCGAGTGCATAATACAAACTGATACCTACACCTCGCCTATCTTTTCTAACATGCTTATTTATAAAAACCATGGCTCCTGCATGAAATGCTCCATAGCATAAACTATGAAGGACTTGAGCAATTATTAAAAATTTAACACCAGGTAAAAAAGCATAAATAAAGAGACGTACGGTTATTGCAAAACTACCAAGCATTAATAAATGCACTGGCTTAACCTTTTTTGTTTGCAGTAGATGACCACTATATATCATTACAAAAAATTCTGATGAGGCTGCAACTAGATTCAAAGTTGTTAAATCTGTATAGCCTACGACTTTTATTGAATAAAGGGAGAGAAAAGAAAAAACTGCTGACATTGAAAAACGGCTAAGACCTATTAATATAAGACCAATAACAAGCCCTTTGTCATACCATTGATTATCCTCTTTGTTGGTAGACTTTGGTTTTATTATTTCAATTTTTTCTTCTTTTGGTACAAATATGAGTACTAAAACAGCTATTAGACTTATTATTACTAACCAAAAACCAATGCTTTTATTTGAATCAATCACAGGTTTTTTTATTAGAGATAAAGAGGCTGAAATAACTACATATCCCAGGGTACCACTAGCTCTGAGTTTTGTATATTTAGAGCTATCACCTTGTACTGCAAAGTTTCCTATTGAATCCATTAAAGGAGCTACAGAGCGAAAAAAGAACCCTGTTAAAAATAACAAGAGTATTACTGAAAAAATTGAATCTACAAAAGCTAAAGCATAAAAACTTAAACTGCTTGCTAATAGGGAAAATATTAGAAGTTTCTTGTACCACCCTTTTTTATTAGCTATATAGCCTACTAACAAAGGGCCTAATATACCAAACCCTTCAAAACAAGCTAAGAAAATTCCAACTGCTTGAAAGCCAAACCCTAAATTATTAAGAACAACTTGTAAATAAGGATTTATAATTACAAAAGTTGAATTAACTAAGAAAAAAGCAAGATAGTAAATCATAGGGGCATTGTATGCATTAGTTTAAAGTTAGACAACAAAAAATACATAGAAAATCAAATATATCTAAACTTTTTAAGTTATATATTTTTTATTCAATTTAATCGCTATAAACTTATGAAAATCTATAATTATATTTACTTTTAAGATGTTAAAGGTTATCATTTATGAAAATATCTACCCTAAAAAGGATTAATAAATGGACGTTAAAATTATTGGCATTACTGGAGGCTCCGGCTCAGGAAAATCCACAATTGTTAGAAAAATTAGTGAAGTGTGTTCAGATTTTGTATTTATACCTCAAGATAATTATTATAAAAGTGCTTCTTTTATAAACAACGAAAACATTACTGCTTTCAATTTCGACCATCCTGATGCTTTTGACATGGATTTATTGTACTCCCATCTTGTGTGTTTAAAAAATGGAGAACCCATTGAAATGCCTGAATATGATTTTGTTCATCACAGAAGAAAAGAAGAAACACTAACAATACAACCAAAAAATCTAGTCATAATTGAAGGGTTAATGGTTTTATATCATCAAGCTATTAGAGAATTGCTTGATTTAAAATTATATGTTGATACTCCCGATGATATAAGATTTATCAGAAGACTAAAAAGAGATATAGCGGAAAGAGGTAGAACAGCAGATAGTGTTATAAACCAATACTTAGAGGTTGTTAGACCTGGATTCTATAATTTTATAGCACCAACTATGAAATATGCTGATTTAATTATTCCAGAAGGTGGTCACAACGATATCGCTTTATCAGTATTAATTCCATTTATTCATTCATTAACAAGCGAAGATTAATCTCAACTTACTAAATTGAAAGCTGCTACTTTAGTTTTTACTAATGTAACAGCTTTTTTTATTATAGATATTTTTCTTGATAAGCTTTTAAACCTTTTTTTAAACAAATTAAAGCTCTACCTAAATCTTTAGTATTTAAAACATAAGCTATTCTAGCTTGCTTTTTACCTATTATAGGTGTTACATAAAAATCTTCAGCAGGTGCTATCATTACTGTCTCATTTTCAAAGTTAAATTCTTCTAGCATAAATATTGCGAATTTTTCGGCATCATCTACGGGTAGTTCAGCTATTAAATAGAAAGCACCTTTAGGAGTAGAAGAAATTATTCCATCAATTTTATTTAAACCATTTATTAAAAAATCTCTTCTTTTCTTATATTCTGCTTTAACTTCCATTAAATAAGAGGGAGAAGTTTTTAAAGCCGCAATAGCAGCAACTTGCTCAATATCAGGAGGACAAAGTCTTGCTTGAGACAATTTTAACATATTAGCTTTGAAAGATTCATTTTTAGTTACAACAGCTCCAATTCTAGAACCACACATACTGTATCTTTTTGAAAAAGAATCAATACATACAACTCTGTCTTCATAACCTTTATAACTTAGTACACTTTCAAATTCATCTTCATAACAAAATTCACGATATACTTCATCAACAATTAAAAATATATCATATTTTTTACAAAGATCTAAAATGCTTTTCATTTCAGCTTTAGTGTAAACATAACCGGTAGGATTATTTGGAGAGCAAAGTAAAATAGCACCTGTTTTTCTACTAATTTTTTTTTCAAATTCTTCAATTGGAGGAAGAGAAAAAGAATCTTCAATTGTACTGGTGATTGGAACTAAATTAACCATTGCGGCTTTAGCAAAACTTGTTACATTAGTGTAATAAGGTTCAGGTACAATAATCTCATCAAAGGGCTCACATAAAGTCATAAAAGTAAATTGTAAAGCCTCTGATCCACCGGTTGTTATTAATACATCCTCTACATCAATATCAACACCTACGTTTTTATAAAAATCAACAATACCTTCCCTAAGTTCATATAAGCCCTCACTTGGACCATATGGAATATTAGAGTTTGAATAATTTCTAATAGCTTCTAAAGCTTCTTTTGGTATTGAAATATCGGGTTGACCAATATTTAAATGATAAACTTTTATTCCCCTTTTACTCGCCGCTACATCATATGGGGATAATCTTCTAATTGGGGAACATTTAAATCCAGATATTCTGTGTGACATTTTCATAAAGGACTCCTTACTTTATTGCTGTAAAAATTTTTCAATTAAATTTTATTTAAAAACATATAATAAATATCAAAAAAGCTCAATGAAAAATTCAAAGAGTTATAAAAAAGACCCAAATAATATTGGGCCTTTTTTAGAGTTTAGCTTAGTATTATTCTTTTTTATTTTCTTGTTTTTTAGATATTTCTTTTTTGTCTTCTTGTTTATTTTCCGCTTTATTATTATATTCATCTTTTTTTAGATTTTTTTCACTAAAAGCACCTAACGCCTGTTGTGAATCAATTAATTTTTGAATAAATACTCTGTTAT
>CAZJGS010000041.1:0-5336 GCA_964545735.1 uncultured Spirochaetaceae bacterium | reverse complement strand
AAAGCACCTAACGCCTGTTGTGAATCAATTAATTTTTGAATAAATACTCTGTTATCTAATAGTGGGCTAATAGATTTTCCATGGTGCAAACGGCTAATAGTTCTTGCAAATAATTCTGTTATGTCCGCTTGTATAAACCAAGGTTTATCCAATAAATCATGTCCATGAGCTACAGAGTTTGTACCTATAATTCTATAGAATACGCCTTCTTTATAGGCTTTATCAAAATTCTCAATACCACCACCATTGAAAAATGGCAATGAAATCATACAGATGATCTTTTTAGCACCACGTCTCATTAATTCTCTCATAGCTGTAATCATTGTTCCACCAGTAGCTATCATATCATCAGCCATCAATACAGTTTTTCCTTTCACATCACCTAATAATTTGATATCTTTAATATTAGTATGATTTGCATCTGTACTTACAATTGAATAATCTCTTTCTTTGTATAATACAGCTAAGGGTCTATGTAATGATTGGGAATAGAATTTATTTCTTGAAATAGCGCCAGTATCTGGAGAAACAACTACAATATCAGGATCACTTAAATCAATAATTCTACTTAAAGCTATTAAGGTTTGATAAGATCCATGTAGGTTTTCTAAATGAGTTTTTGAAAAACTATTTTCGATTTCTCGAGAATGGATATCTAGGGTAATAATTCTCTCTACATCTAGCATGTCACACATATGAGAAAATAGACTTGCAGTTAATGCTTCACGACTAGTTTTTTTATGTTGTCTAGAATAAGGAAAAGTCGGCAAGACTAAGGTAATAGATTCTGCACCCGCTAATTTAATAGCATGAGTAGTTGTTAATAAAAACATTAAATGATCATTAACACTTAATCTAATTGGTTCTTTAGATCCACTTACCTTAATTAATTCCATATTTGAAAGATCATAAATAAAAAATATTCTCAATCCTCTAACAGGGTCGAGAATTTCAGCTTTCTCTTCTCCATTAGCAAACCTAATATAATTTGCTTTAATTGTGAAATCCGGACACTGAAACTGTGTCGGACACTTACGGCGTGGAATTCTTTTACTATTTAGGTCATCTATTAAGGTAACCATTTGTAAAATCTGTTCCTCACTCATATCATGTCGTTTTGCAAGTGCACTTGATACTTTATCAAATCGCTCTTTATACAACCTGCGCAAATGCTTAACGACTTTGCTTGTAAAATATTCACTACCCGGGCCAGCAATAATACCGAGTTTATGGGGTTTGATGATGCTCATGGCCTTAGGATACTATAATTATCAATAAGTGTTCAATTCCAAAATAGTATTATTTGACATAATCTTTTTTCTTAAATATTTACAACTTCAATATCTTTATCACATAATTGTTTATAAGCTTTTTTATACTTTACTAATGTTTTTTTATTTTTATTAATTAAAAAATTAACTTCTTCAAAATTTTCAGCTAAACAAAGATTATTTGTAGTTCCAATACTAGTTCTATTTTTAATAGCTTCATAAGGGTCATATTTCTTAACATTATTTAAATTCATTCCGATTTGTTTGTAAGTATCTCTAAAATTTTCGCCTCTCTTTACTCTCTCTAATACTTCATCAGTTGCATACAATTCACTAACACAGGCCTTTACTAAATTATCTTCATGAACTTCAATTTTCTCAATCATTTTTGAAATAATTGCTACCAAAGACCAAGTAGTCTTAGCGCCAACAAATAAAGGCTCTTTAGTATCTTGAAAATCCCTATTATAGCCTGAAGGTAAGGATCTTATTATTGATTTTACTCTAAAAGATGTACTACTAACTACAGCTGATCTGCTTCTTGCCAATTCTAGGCCATCAGGATTCTTTTTTTGTGGCATAATTGAACTGCCTGTACACAATTCTTTTGGAAGAGAAAAATAACCAAACTCAGGTAAAGTAAATAAAATTAAATCTCCAGCTAATTTACTACAGGTTAATGCAATATAATCGCAAAGGTCTAAAAGCATTGCTTCAAACTTACCTCTACTGTTATTTGCATATAGAACATTTTTTTGAACTCGTGCAAACCCCATTTGTTTTGCTGTATATTCTCTATCTAAATCTAAAGGAACACCATAGGAGGCAGCTGAGCCTAAGGGAGACTGATCAATTATAGTAAGAAAATCTTGAACTCTTTTTGCTTCATCTAAAAACTCTTCTGCAAAAGAAGCGGCCCAAAGACCAACAGAGGAGGGCATGGCTATTTGTGTGTGAGTTCTACCGGGCATTGGAACATCTTTATATTTATCACTAAATTCTAATAAAGCTTTTGCTAGTGCAGCACTTTCACTAGACAATTTAACACAAAATTCTCTCATCCAAACTCTTAAAGCAGTCTGAACTTGATCATTCCTACTTCTTCCTGTATGGATTTTCTTGCCAACTTCTCCACAATGAGTTGTTAAGTAACTCTCTATGGCAGTGTGACAATCTTCATTTTCTTTTGTGATTTCAAAGTCTTCGTTTTCTTTTAAATTAATTATTTCCTTAAGACCTTTCTCTAAAGATAATAGTTCCTCATCACTTAATATATTTATCTTGCTTAGACCTCTAGCATGAGCTATTGAAGAGAGCACATCACTAATTACCAAATCCTGATCCAATATATAATCATTAGAAACTGTAAAATCTTCCATTAATGAATCTAGTGAATATTCTTTTTGCCATAACTTTGCCATAACTATTCCTTTGCTTTAATTTTAAAGATTTTTCTTTTTTCAAGCAATATACAATAAATGTGAATATTATAATATATGAACAAAAAATCAATCTTCTATTTACTTCTTATATTATGCTTATGTATAGCCTGTGAATCAAGGATACAACAAAGTTTTAATCTTATTAGTAATATAGATAGTACCCCGCCCAAATTAAATTATATTGAAAGTCAAAGCCCTTATAGTGTTGAAATAGTATTTGATGAGATACTAAGTGATAGAGACAAAATAGAATTAACTTTTAATAATGAAAAAATTAGTAATTTTAGTGTTAAAACCAATATTGTAAAGATTTTTAGAAAACAAGCTCTTATTGCAGGAAATAAATATTCTATTAAAATTAAAGTTGAAGATTTAAATGGAAACTCAACTTTTTTAGAATCTTTTGTTTATACCAAAAATAACAATATGGCTGATGTATTAATAAGTGAGATTTCAACTAAAGGTACAACTAAAAACTGCGATAAAGTTGAACTAGTAGTGACTAAAAGTGGCTCTTTAGCTGGAATAGTTGTTTCTGATGGATTTAATGATAATTATGAGGACAGATGCACTCTTCCTGATATATATGTAAATGAAGGGGAATTTATTGTTATCTCATTTAAAGATAGCAATGAGGAAAGCTTTAAGAGTGAAAATAAAAAGGGGCTTAGTTCAAATAATGGCTGTGTTCTTGTTTTAGATAATCCAAGTTACAATGCAAAGATTCTTGATTGTATAATTTATTCAAACAATAAAAGTGAAAACAGTGAAGGTTTTGCCAGTAATAAAACACTCCTAACAGCAAAAACCCTTGTTAGTTTAGGGCAATGGGAAAACACTTACCCTTTAGCCTCAGCAGCTGTTGATACTACTTGTGAAACTTCAACAAGAACTATAAATAGAAAATATTCAAACAACTATTATTTTGTTGATACAGATAGCTGTGAAGATTTTTATGTTACAGTTACAAGTGGAGATTCTTTTGGATATGAGAACAACTTAGAAGTATATAATAATTAATTTTCAAAAACCCTATATTCATAATTAAAATTATCACTCGTAACAATCGAATTATCACTCAACAAGAAAAAGGCACTATAATCTTCATAATTTTTCATAAATTCTAAGGCTTTTTCACGGCCTAGTAAAAAACAAGTGGTTGATAAGCTATCGCAAATAAGAGAATCTTTCCCAATAATAGTCGAGCTAAGAATATCACTTTCACTTGGATAAAGAGTATTTGGATCTAAAATATGGTGGTATTTAATTCCCTCTTGATAAAAAAACCTTTCGTAAGTTCCGGAGGTTACTATGGAGAGATCCTCAACTTTCAAAGCTACAAAAATCTTCTCAATATCATTTGGGTCTTGTAAGCCAATTGTCCAAGGTTGATTTTCACTTTTATTTCCAATAACTAAGACGTTCCCTCCTAAATTAACTATGGCTTTATCAAGCTCTACACTTTTTAAATAATCTCTTAACTTATCCCCAGCATAACCTTTGCCTAGAGCACCAAAGTCAATTTCCATGTTTGATGGAATCGATATCGACAAATTTGCTTTATCTAATATTATTTCGTTATAGTCTATCTTTGCCTCATTTAATTCTAGACTACTTGGAATTCTCTGATTACTACCACCAATATCCCATAAACTTACAACCTTTCCCATTGCAATATTAAATTTACCCTCACTCTCTTTGGCCAAATCGATAGCATATTCAAATAATTGGAATACCTCTGTATTGGTTTGTACTTTTTTATCCCTGTTTAAAACACTTATATAGCTATCTTCTCTTGTTCTACTAATTTCTTGCTCTACATTACTTAGAATTTTAAAGCATTCTTCATAAACTGAATTTTTAGTACCTTTAGGTAATTTAATAGAGCAAACAGTCCCTAAAGCTATTTGAGTTTGAGCTTCTAATTGAATTTCTCCTTTACAAGAGCTAAAGAATACCAAGGATAGTGATAAAGCTAATAGAATGATTTTTTTAAACATAGAATTATGTTTATCAAAAAACTTGATTTTGTCAACAATAATGTACCATGATAAACTTGATGTATTAATAATTAAGGGCTCTTCACCTCATATAAAATGAATTTACTAAACATACTAAAGATAATGCAATTTTGGGAATAAAAGAAAAAATCTCGGTACTGATGGTCGGTCATCTAGTTAGCGAATAGTTACTATTGTGCTGTAACTAAATAATCTTTTAATAAAAAGGAAATAATGGTAATGAACCTTTTGGAAATTGGAATTCTCATATTTATAACAATTGAAATACTTAACATTCTCTTGCTCTATTTTGCACCCTCAATGAAAATAGGAAATGCATTAGGGGTATTTAAAGCCTGGGACACGGCACAAGAAGATCAAAATATGAAGGTATTTACTTAATTATATGGCCGCCTGGGTAGCCGGTGCAAAGTTAATATTCATTCTTGTAGGAGTATAGACTAATGTATTAAACTGGACTATATAGCAAATATTTTACTAATTAATCCGAGCTGAAATGAGATGAATTCTATAAAAAGAATGCAGCTTTTGTAAATTAGAACGCTGGTGAAATTGCAAAGGCAATTATGGAAGACAGGTTTTAACGTCTTTTATTGAAACTA